>JAAUQE010000206.1 GCA_012032425.1 Leptolyngbya sp. RL_3_1
CCATGGCCCAAGATCCTGAAATGACAGCACTGCTCCAAGCCGAGCAATGGATTTGGGATGTGCGCCAAGAGCCGCCCGGTGCAGTTCTAGATTGGTAGACATCTTCCCCACCGCCATATCGGTCCCCACCGTGAGTACCCGCCGACAGGGCAGGGTGCGAGCCTGGGCTGACCCTACCTTGAGACCGGGCGGCTCTTGGCGCACATCCCAAATCCATTGCTCGGCTTGGAGCAGTGCTGTCATTTCAGGATCTTGGGCCATGGGGGTGTGTAGCCCATTCACAATGGCAAGGCCCGCTGCCACCGCTGCCTTCACTTCCTGATACCAAGGATCAGGCAAAGCCCCACCGGAAGGGGCGATGCCGATCGCCAGCACGGTTGGCCCGTAGGCTAGGGCTGCTTGCACGGAAGCCACAATCGGCACGTCCCGATCAATCCCCGTGAGCTGAGCCAGGTTCCCCCCCGGTTTGGGTTTCATCAATCACGGCCACAATCGATAGGGGGCTGTAGCGCAACATGGCTAGGCCAGTTTTGCCGCCCGTGCTAGCGGTGCCCCCATGCATGAGTAGGGCAAGGCGCTGATCAGAGTTGAGGTAGTTCATGGTGGGTGAGTCCCAGTCCGGGCTGGTGATTGGGCCGCAAACATCCGGCTTCTAGGGTGGCCCCTTGGAAGGGATCGTCTTTGAGATTCAGGTGGCTATCGAGATCGAGGTGATCGGCGAGGGGGGCCAGGTGGGCCAGGGCCGTATTCGACAGGGCGCTGTCGGCATAGCAGCCAAACATCACCTGCAAACCGCAGGCCCGAGCGGTGTGGATCATCGCCAGGGCTTCTGAGAGGCCCCCTGCTTTCATTAATTTAATATTGATCCCCTGTACAGAGCCCGCTAACCGGGGGATGTCGGCCCGATCAAAGCAGCTTTCATCGACAAAAATCGGTAGGGGAGATCGCGCGGATAGGTCCTTTAATGTCCCATCCAAGGCCACTGGCAAGGGCTGTTCAATGTAGGTGATGCCCCGCTCCGCCAGCCAGTGGGCCATGGTTACAGCATCGGCAAAAGACCAGCCGCCGTTGGCATCGACGCTGATTTTAAGGTCTGCGGTTAGGTGAGCCAGCAGGGCGGTGATCATGGCTTGATCGGCAGCGATCCCGGCGGGGTTGCCTAACTTGATTTCACAGACTGTAACCCAGGGACCTGCTGCTGCCAGAGATGGAGGCGATCGCAGGCGGCCTCCGGGGCACTGATGCCAATGGTGACGGCGGTGGGGCCGATGGCATCGCGGTCTAAGCCCCACAGTTGCCACAATGGTAGCCCCGCCCGTTGACCTAGCCAATCATGGAGGGCCACATCCACCGCTGCCCGAGCCGCTGACCCCACGGTTTGCAGCAGCGGTGCCAACTGCTGTCGCTCTAGAGGATGGTGAGCTTGGAGTTCTGGAATCAGAGCGGCAAGGTCAGCAGCGATGTTCTCCGAGGTCTGGGCTTGGGTGCCGATGGAAAAAGGGGTGGCGTTCTCCCCAGCCCTACGATGCCGTCCTGTTCGAGGCGCACCCACAGGTTGGTGGATGCAGCGCTGGTGCCTCGGCTAATGGTCAAGGGCACCCGCTTCTGGAGGGGCACAGGGGTAAGGCTAACCTTCATCGTGTCTCCCAGTTAAACCTGGGCAGCAGGGACCTGCTGAAAATACCACTAGGGCAGCCGTTCTGTCTGGCAGGGGCAGATTTTTCTGTGGACCAAAGCAAATGATGATGGGGTTGCAGTACGCCTAGAAGCGCTCTACCCCCGGAAACGATCCCTCAGGAATTGACTTAGCCCCTTCCCCGCAGGTGCGGGGGGTGGGAAAAATCTTGGTCGGATTGGCTAAGCCCTTGGGGTTCCAACTGCTGCGGACCCACTGCATGGTCTCCAAGTCCGTCTCTGAAAACATGTCTGGCATGTAGCAGCGCTTATCGGCCCCGATGCCGTGTTCTCCAGAAATGCTGCCCCCCACCTGTACGCAGAGCTTCAGGATGTCGCCCCCTAGGGCTTCCACCTGTTCTAGCTGGCCTGGTATCTGGTTATTGTAGAGAATTAGTGGATGCAGGTTGCCGTCCCCCGCATGGAACACATTGGCCACTCGATAGCCGTGTTTTGCCCCAAGGCTTCAATTTCTTGCAGAACGTAGGGGAGTTGGGTGCGGGGAATCACCCCATCCTGTACGTAGTAGTCGGGGCTCAGCTTACCCATGGCAGCAAAGGCGGCCTTACGGCCCTTCCATAGGCGCAGCCGCTCTTCGGGCGCTGTGGCCACGGTTACTTGGCGCGCCCCGTTAGCTTTGCACAGGGCGGCAATGCGATCGCGGCTGGCCGCCACCTCAGCGGGCAAGCCATCCACTTCGATCAGCAAGATCGCCGTGGCATCTCGGGGATAGCAGGCGGTTTGCACCACATCTTCCACGGCATTCAGGCTGAAATTATCCATCATTTCCATGCCTGCCGGGATAATCCCAGCGCTGATCACCGCCGATACGGTTGCCCCAGCCGCCTCCACTGAGGTGAAATCCGCCAGCAGCACGCTGATCACCTCAGGCGATTTGAGAATGCGGAGGGTGATTTCGGTGACGATACCCAATGTGCCTTCCGACCCCACGAAGACACCGGTGAGGTCATAACCGGGCTGCTCGGGGACGGTGCCGCCAATTTCTACAATGTCGCCGTTGGGCAGCACCAGCTTCAGGCCCAGCACATGGTTGGTGGTCACCCCATATTTCAGACAATGGACGCCGCCTGAGTTTTCGGCCACGTTGCCCCCGACGGAGCAAACGCTCTGGCTAGAGGGATCGGGCGCGTAGTAAAACCCGGCCCCGCTCACCGCTTGGGTCACCCAGTTATTGATCACTCCCGGCTGCACGGTCACCCGCTGGTTCTCTAGATCCACCTTCAGGATTTGGTTCATGGGGGCGGTCACAATCAAGACCGCATCTTCTAGGGGCAGTGCCCCGCCGGAGAGCCCGGTTCCGGCCCCCCGCGCCACAAAAGGGACGTTGTGGCGATCGCAGATTTTCACCGCCGCTGCCACCTGCGCAGTGGTGCGAGGCCATACCACCACCGCCGGACGCTGACGATAGCTGGTGAGGCCATCACACTCATAGACCAGCAATTCTTCCTTGCGGCGAGTCACCGATCGCTTACCCAGAGCGACCTCAAAGTCCCGCACGATTTTCGGCCAATCCCGCTGGGTTTTAGGGGAGCTGAGTTGGGTCACCATGGTTTTATTGCCCGATAAAGTCTCTAGGTAGGAATCGCTTCTCCCGCTTCAAGGGCTTGCGTATGGGCCTGATCCAGCTTGAGAGCCACAACCCCCAATGGCGGCAGGGTTAGATCGAGGGAATAGGGCCGATTGTGGTAGGACCAATCCTCAGACCACTTGCCGCCGAGGTTACCCATGTTGCTGCCCCCATAGGTGCGAGAGTCACTGTTAAACATTTCGCGGTAATAGCCCCGCTCGGGCACCCCAACGCGATAGTGGCTATGGGGCTGAGGGGTAAAGTTACAGACCACCACAATAAAGTCATCGCTTTCCTTATCGCGCCGGATAAAGGCCACCACACTGTGGCGATTATCGCTACAGTCCACCCACTCAAACCCCTCTTGGGTAAAGTCTTGGGTATAGAGGGCCGGCTCACGCTTGTAGAACGCGTTTAGCTCGGCCATAAAGTGCTTGTGGTTGCTGTGGGGCTCATGCTGGAGCAGATGCCATTCCAGATCGGCCCACACATTCCATTCACTCCACTGGCCAAACTCCATGCTCATGAACAAGGTCTTTTTGCCGGGGTGCATGAACATATAAGCAAACAAGCACCGCAGGTTAGCAAACTTTTGCCATTCATCCCCCGGCATTTTGCCCAGCATATTGCTCTTGCCGTGGACCACCTCATCGTGGGAGAGGGCCAGCATGAAGTTTTCGCTAAAGGCGTACCAGATGCTAAAGGTGACGTTGTTTTGGTGGAATTGGCGGAACCAAGGATCCATGCTGAAGTAGTCCAGCATGTCGTGCATCCAGCCCATATTCCACTTTTGATTAAAGCCTAGGCCCCCCACGTAGGTGGGCCAGGATACCATCGGCCAAGAGGTCGATTCCTCAGCGATGGAGAGCACCCCTGGGTAATAGCTAAATAGCAGATGGTTGACCTGCCGCAGGAAGTCAGCGGCTTCGATATTTTCGCGACCGCCATAGTCATTAGTGAGCCATTCGCCCGGTTCGCGGCAATAGTCTAAGTACAGCATTGAGGCGACGGCATCCACCCGAATCCCGTCGATGTGGTATTTGTCGAACCAGAAAATAGCGTTGGCCACCAGGAAGTTACGCACCTCGTTGCGGCCATAGTTAAAGACCAGGGTGCCCCATTCCTTGTGCTCACCCTTGCGAGGGTCGGCGTGTTCGTAAAGGTGGGTGCCGTCGAAGAAAGCCAAACCATGGCCATCCTTGGGGAAGTGACCAGGAACCCAGTCCACCAGTACCCCAATGCCGTTGAGGTGGCACTGGTCGATAAAGTACATCAAGTCTTCGGGGCTGCCATAGCGAGAGGTGGCGGCATAGTAGCCGGTAACCTGGTAGCCCCAGGACCCATCGAAAGGGTGCTCGGCAATGGGTAGCAGCTCGATATGGGTAAAGCCCAGTTCTTTCACATAGGGAATCAACCGCTCGGCGAGTTCCCGGTAGGTCAGAAAACGGGCACCGGGTTTGAGCTCGGCAACGGTAACGGCGGGTTCTACGGTGCCATCAGCTCGGAGGGCCGGTTCTGACGAAGACCCATGAAGCCAAGAGCCGATATGGACCTCATACACCGACACCGGTTTGGTAAGGGGGTCGCTGTTGCGCCGCTCCTCCATCCAATCCGCGTCACTCCAGGTGTACTCATCTAAATTGGCGACGATGGAGGCGGTTTTAGGACGGGTTTCTTGCTGGAAGCCGTAGGGATCAGATTTTTCGTAAATATGGCCGTGTTCGTTTTTGATTTCATATTTATAGGAGGCCCCGATCGTAAGCTCTGGGATAAACAGTTCCCAGATGCCACCACCGGTAAGACGCATTTGGTGCTTGCGACCATCCCAATTATTGAAGTCCCCCAGCACCGAGATGTTGCGACCATTGGGAGCCCATAGGGCAAAGTACACCCCTGAAACCCCTTCCATGGTGGTGGGGTGAGCGCCCAGTTTTTCGTAAATGCGGTGGTGGTTCCCTTCGGCAAAGAGGTGAATGTCGAAGTCGGTGACGCGGCGGGTTTTAAAGGCGTAGGGGTCGTAGATCACCTGGTGGCGATCGCCTCCTTATACTTGATCTGATAGTTGGCGAGTTCTTCTGTCTCGATCAAGCATTCAAAGAAGTGGGGCTCGTGGCCACTCTCCATGGGGTACTCTTGGCGGTCCTCCGGCAAAATCACCCAAGCCACTTCAGCATTGGGGAGGTAAGCCCGCACCGCCCAAACCGTCTTGCCATCCTGCTGAATCATGTGGGGACCCAACACCTCGAAGGGATTGTGATGTTGATTCCAAACGATGCGATTAATTTGCTCGGGGGCAACCGTTACAGCCATGGATGACCTAAATAGGGATTTATACAGCGTTATTTAAAGCGGCAAGCAGGCTAAAGCGTCAACCTGCCTCTATGGCTTTGCTTTACTATCTGCAAAACAGAGTAACGCATCTTAACCTTCTAAACGGTGTCGCCTTTTAAATCAGATTTTCTCCCCCAGGGAATTAATCAGGACCCTGGGCAAGGGTCGATGGGGATCATGGCAAAATTGGCGCTAGGGGGCTGAGAATCCGGCGAATCTGTAGTAAGAAGATGAGCTGTCGCAGATTATCTGGGACCCGTTGAATGTCCGTTTCTTGGAGCTGTTCTTGGAGCTGAGCGTATCCAGCGGCGGTGAGGGATTCACCCGTGAGGGGCGATCGCCCTTCAGTAATAATCTCCGTTCGCAGGATCTCTTCGGGGATATCCTCAGGTGGAGGCAGGGCTTGGGCGATCGAGATACAGTTACTCCATAGGACGAGGAGCAGCCAGGGTAATAAAGGTGCTTTCATCGGGTGACCCACCAAAACGGAGCAGCATTATTATCAGCCAATTTGGCTCTGATCGCGCTGGCCACTTTGCTTAAGAGGCTGTTTGAAAAGCCTTTCACCGTTGATTTGGCTACAGGGATTACCCAGAAAGACAGCGACAACGTCGGGGATCTAGCCTGTGTGCTGACCGCCTAAAGTCGCATCTAATCCTGGCTTACCCCCTTTTCAAACAACCTCTAAGTACAGCGTAAATTAAGTTTTCGAGATTAAATCGACGGGTAATAGACTGTCATCAGTCAGATTACCCATCGAATAGAGATGACTTGACTCTGAATAATCAGGGTGAATGAAGAGTAGGAAAGTGGTAAAGGCTATAAATCGTCATGCTCTACCGCTCAGGTCAGACCATCTTGAAACGCTGTGCCAATTTCGCCAAGCCATTTACGCAAGTTTTCCGTATCGTCGCGATAGCTTAATGGACTGGTTGGATGCCTTCAGCAGCAACGGTCGGGCGCGTTCCACCGTGGAACTCAGTCTCAATCCCTACTTTCGTCGCCAGTACAGCGCCTTGTACCAAGCGATTGCTGAGGCTTACGTGGAAAGTCCTTGTTTGTAGCCTTGAATGCTGAACACATTGCCGCCGCCGACTTAGCGCCGACCTAGCATGGATTCTTCTATCAAGTAGAGCCTCGACTTCCACTTTAATTGGGTTACCCGTAGATGTCTCACCGATGGTGTCACGTTGGGGTTAGGGTTACGCCAGCACGACCCAATGCTGGTTTAAGTCCTGTATCGTTTGAGTCGTGGCACACTTAACCGATCACTTATCGCTAACCTTGCAGCAACACCGCGAGGCCCTAACGACTGCCATTCAGCCCATAGAATCGGCTCCCCACCGTCGCACCTATGCCCAGGTGCTGCTGAATCGTCTTCTGCTCCTCCATGGGTTTCAGCGCTCCGGCTGGCTCGGTAATAGGGATGACTGGTATGTGCAAAATCTGCTGGGGCAGAGCCAAAAGTCAAGGGCGCGATCGCTTCTACCGCCACACCTTAAAGCCGCTGCTGTATCAGGGCTTGGGTCTGCCGGAAGGGAACGTCCCCTGGCATTACACAGATTTGGTGCCTTACCCTACCTCGGCTCAGCGCTGTCCTCCCCCT
>JAAUQE010000027.1 GCA_012032425.1 Leptolyngbya sp. RL_3_1
CCTTTTTAATGGCGGTGCGGGCTTTATACTTGGTCTTTTCCCAAGCTTTGCCCGTCATCTTGTTGAGTTCGGGGGGCGATCGCTGGCGGCCCGATAGCGCGATAGGGTGCCCACCTGATCCGCCGCCACCCGCAGCAGCCCATCGGCATACTGAATCACCAGGTACTCGCGGGTTTCGCGATCTACAGTGAGGCTCTCCAGCTTCTGGAAGCGCCCAATGCCGTGGTTGCGGTGGACCACAAAATCCCCCGGCTTCATCTTGTTGGGGTCCACCTGCTTGGAGGCGGCGCGGCGGCGCTTGCGCACATAGCCGGGAGTGGCGAGGCTGTGCTGGCCAAAGAACTCGCGATCGGTAACGATCGCCAGCCGGAAAGTGGGCAACACAAACCCTTCTAGCTCCGCCAGCCCCGAATATTTCACCGCTACCGGCACATGTTGGGTTTGGAGGCGATCGATGGCCTGGTAGTCGCGGGGGTTGGGCAAAAACTGGGCGGGGCAGTCGTGCTCTTGCAACAGCGACACCGACCGGGAGGGCTGGGCCGACACCAGCCAAATGGCAGCGGGGCGATCGCGCTCTTGGCGAATGGTTTCCGCCAGCTTGCCAAACTGGTGGGGAATAGCGGGGATGGGGCGACTGGCCAGGTTCAATCCTCGATTTTCTTCCGCCAGCTCTAGCAGGTGAGCACAGGCAAAGCGCTGTAGATCGGTTTCGATATCGCTAAAGGCCCGGTGAATCGGGGGCGGGGCGATGGCCGGTTGAAAGGGGGCTTCTGCATCGGCTGTTGAGGCAGGGGCTTGAATCGTGGTCTGGATCTCTTGCCAATGGCTGCCCACATGCTCGACCCAGCGATCGCTATGGGCGCGGCATTGGTCCGGTTCATCAATGGCCACCAATGCCTGCTCCGGCAAATAGTCCAGCAAGGAAACGGGCTGATCAAAGGCCAATCCCAACCAGCGCCGCACCCCTTCTGGGGTAATCCCATCGGCCCAGCCTTCGCGATCGGTCTCCGAGAATAAATCCTCCAGGCAGCCTTGGTCTTGCAGCGCCGCCAAGATCAGCGGCGTATAGTCCGTCGGGGTGAGCACCAGCCGCTCCACTTCGTCTAGGGAACGCTGACTGGCGGGGTCAAATTCCCGCAGCCGATCCAGCTCGTCGCCAAACAGCTCTAATCGCAACGGCAATTCCAACGACACCGGAAACACGTCAATAATGTCCCCCCGCTGCGCCCACTGTCCCTCCGTTTCCACCAGGGAGACCCGTTCATAGCCCAAGCGGGCCAGTTGCTTGGCCAGGGCCTTAAGGTTGATGTCCAAGCCCTTGGTCAGGGCTAAACAATAGTCTCTGAGGGCATCCACTGGCGGGAGATGGGGTTGCAAAGCGCGCTCGGTAGCAACAATCGCCCGCCGCCCGCCGGGTCACTGAGCAAATCGGCCAAGACTTGGAGCTGTCCCCAAGTCATCTCCGACTGCTGGTCAAAGGGATCGTAGGGGGAGCTTCCGAGGTGGGATAAAAATGCACTGTGCCCCAGCACATGGCTTCGAGCTGGGCGGCCCAGCGGCTGGCTTCTTCGAGGGTGGCGGTCACTACCAGCAGCGGGGCCTGCTTTTGTTGGGCCAGGGTAGAGGCCACCAGCCCCTTAGGCAAGCGGGCAATGCCATTCAGCACCAATGGCTCTGGCTGCTGCAATTTAGCGATCAGCTCCTGGGTGAGGGCGATCGCCCCATCGCCCGCACGACGGAAGAAAATGCCATTGTCCACCCCTGACACTACAAAGCGTCCCTGGATCCCGTGACCCAGAGATGGCTACCGATTTAGTCGGCATCACGAACGCGTTGAGCCGGATTGGGTCTCAACTTGCCCGTCAAATCTCCATCCATTGTAGAGGTGAAGAAACCTTTCCTGCCGCCCAGGAAACTACGTCCCTATCAACACAATGGGGATGCCCAAAAGGACATCCCCATTGCGGTCTATGTTCATCCCGAAGGATAAAGCCAAACCAAGACCATTATGAAAACTGTAGTTTTTCTACCTCCCCTCGCCCTCTGGGAGAGGGGCTGGGGGTGAGGGGAACTCGGGTTTCAAGGTAAACAAGGTTTAGTTTAGGCTGCTAAGCCTTGATACATCCTAAGCATCCAACTCTTCTAAGTAACCGTAGAAGATACCTTGAATCTTCATGTCCACCGGCGCAGCGGTGCCCATATCGGTGTCAGAAGGTTGCTCCGCTTCGAAGGTTCCAGCAATTTCGCCAGTGGCGCTATCCACCTTGGAAATTTGCAGGGTCATGTGACCTTGGCCAATGTCAAAAGCCTTGGTGTTCTCACGGGCCAGCTCTTCCTTGTCGCCCCCACCGGGTAGCGCCACAGCGGTGTCATAACCGGTAGCTAGACCCCGTCCTTTCGGGTCCAGGAAGTTAGAGGTGCGATAGGAAGGGACTTTATAGTCACCCGACAAGTCGGTATAGGTGGTGATGGCGTTGAGGCCAGACTGAGAATGGGCGACTAACCCTTTCATGGTAAAGAGGAAGGGCTCTTGGCTGCCACCGGGCAGTTGCACGGTAATGGCTTGGAAATCCATGCCGTCTTTTTCGATAAAGGTAAGGCTGCCATCGCTCTCAACGTTGAGCAAGCCTCGCACTTGGTCTAAAGAAGAGGTGTAGCGGGTGAGGGGCTTGCCCGCGATAAATTCCGCTGCTTGGCGGCGATTGCTGGGCTCTTCTTTCACGAAGTAGGTGGTGGGCTCCATACAGATGCCCGCGATCTGGTAGCGCTTACCCGCATCCAAATCAATACTCCCCCGGCTAGTTTCTGATAGTTGAGGGCAACTATTGGCCAGACCTGTATTGCGAATTTGGTCATAGGTCAGGGGCGCATCGGCGGTGGCCACTGGACCCTCACTACAGGCGGTCAAAAATCCTAGGCATACCGCCAGGAAAGCAACAACTAGAGCACGATACCTCATGGTCAACCTCAAAAAATCAGATAAATCGCGATAAAACGCTGCCGGCACAAAATGATATCAATCACCTGGGGCACTTGATTATTGGCAATCCAGTCACTGGCGATCTGGTCAGCCGGTTAATCGAAGGGACCCAAATCCCTGAGTAAAATCGCCGTTACAGAATCGGAGGTATCCGCTAGATTGACTGCAACTAAGCCTGCAACCCAGTCAGATTTTCCCAAGAAAAATTGGGAATCCGATCTCGGACCTCAAGTTAGCATTCTACATGGCTCGGTTCCCTCAATCGAGCCGTCCTATTGGGTTTAAGAACATTGGCGTGTAACGAATTGTAGAGTTGGCCCTCGTTTGTTATGCGGGTTACGGTGCTCAAGAACTCAGTTCACTGTGGTGAGGAAACAAGATTTACATGGATGATTATCTGGCTTTAGATATCGACCAGCTCCCTGCCGATTTGCAGGCATTGATGACTCAGATTGAGGCGGTGGCAGTGGCGCGACGGGGCGATGAAATTGCCTTATTGGAATTACTCCGCACCCTCGAACAACTGCATCAAGGGATCCGTGAGGGCCTATTTCGAGAGGCTTTACCGACCAATCGCCAGCGGCTCTATCATCTGCTCAGGGATATCGAGGTCAGTGGCGGCTGGCCCTACATTCAGCGGATGCGATTGCGATCGCTCTTGGCCAATATGGAGGAAATGATGGTGCCGGATCAGACCCTCTCCACAGCAGAGTCAACCGAGGGACCCACAGAGGGGCCAACAGAAGAGCCAACGGAGGAGCGTTAAACCAGGCTGAGACCCCTGGCCTGCGAGGAATGCGCTCTAAACCGCCTGCAAATCCAGCCGATCTAGCTGAGGAATGCTAGGCTTATGCCCAATTTGGCACCCTGAGGGGATTGAAGACGTGGCCGCTCCAGTCAAACTGACATTATTTCGAAGCTTGATTTCGCCTGCTAGGTTAGGCCGAATGGGGCTGGCCAAGCTCTGTGCTGCCGCCTTAGTCCTAACGGTATTTGCCCCCCTGCGGGGGGCACAGGCTCAACTCAACTCCTACTGCCATACGGCCCAAACCATGGCGTCTCAAAAAGAAGCCTTGAGAGTCAGGGCCTTTGACGGCGACGCCAACGCCCGCTCCGAATATCTGGCCTTGGTGCAGCAGCACAGTGACCTGCTGCGGAACTGTCGGAGCGGCACCTGGCCCCAGGAGCAAGCGGTGTGGCTGCGGCTCTACCCCTGCGATTTACAGCCGGGAATTTTGGAGGCGGTGCTGGATCGCATCGTCAACTTGGGCTACAACCACGTCTATGTGGAGGTGTTTTATAGCGGCCAGGTGCTGTTGCCCCAAGCGGATAATCCGACGGCTTGGCCCTCGGTGGTGCAGAGTTCAGGCTACGAGCGTCGGGACCTGTTTGCGGAGGCGATCGCCAAGGGCCGCCAACGGGGACTCAAAGTGTCGGCCTGGACGTTTTCTCTCAACTTTGGCTACTCCTACGGCACCCGCAGCGATCGCCAGGGGTTTTAGCCCGCAATGGTCAGGGCCAAGACACCCTGGCCTTTGCCCGTAGCGGCGCGATCAGCAACCCTGAAGAGGTGTTTATTGATCCCTATAATTTCCAGGCCCAGCAAGACTTTCAGCAGATGCTGCAAGCGGTGAGTCGCCGCCGCCCCGATGGGGTGCTGTTTGACTACATTCGCTACCCGAGGGGGGTGGGATCCCATTCAGTGGCCAGTCAGGTGGGGGATCTCTGGATCTACGGCGATGCTTCCCGGCAGGCCTTATTCCAAAGGGCCTTAAATCAACAGGGTCTGGAATTGATCCGTCGCTATATCAGTCGCGGCTACTTAGTCGATGCGGATATCGAGGAAGTCGCCCAACGCTACCCCAATGAGGGGCAACCCCTCTGGCAGAGCCGGACCCCCACCGCTCCGAATCTCTCTGCCGCCGCCCAGCGACCAGGGCTCCAGCAAGAACTGTGGCGTTTGACTGTCGCCCATGCCGTCCAGGGGGTGGTCGATTTTCTGACTCGCATGGGCCAGCAGGTGCAGCAGCAGAGCATCCCCACGGGGGCGGTGTTCTTCCCCAGTGGCAACAACACCGTGGGCACCAATGGCTACGATTCGCGGCTGCAATATTGGGATCGCTTCCCCACTTGGATGGGGTGGCACCCCATGGCCTACGCCGTCTGTGGCAATACCGGCTGCATCTTAGAAGAAATTCGCGAGGTGCTGACCGCCGCCGGTCCCCGAGGGACGCAATTTGTGAAGCCGGTAATTGCTGGGATTTGGGGACAATCCACCCGCAATCGCCCCTCTCTGGAGGCGCAGATGCAGGCGATTCAACGCACCGCACCCCAGATCAGCTCGGTGAGTCATTTTGCCTATTCTTGGCAAGATCCAGAGTTCGATCGCAATCGCAAATTTTGTGAGCTGTGAAGGGCCGTTAGGGATCCGCAGTCAAAAAACATACCAGGCACAAAAGTTGCTGAGGTAGGGGCGCAACGCCTTGCGCCCTGGTGAAGCGGTGCGCTATTTACCCGCTTGTCCCTTAGTTGAACTGGGGCGGGGTCTCTGAAGGGGAGAGGCGACCCGGATCGCTCGGGGTGGGACTGCCGAAGGGAGGCGGTTCGCTACTGCCAGCGGCACCACCGTTGTTGTTTCCCTGACCCGCTGCCGCTGCCGCTGCCGCCGCCGCCGCTGCTTCTGCTGCTGCCGTGGCTGGATCGGTTGGCGTCGGGTCAAAAACTTCAATCGTTAAAGATTGCAGTAAGGGCTTGTCAACCCCATTCGTTGCTTGCAAGGTAATCGTTACCGTACCGGTTTCCGCACTCAACTGAAAGGGTAAGCTTCCAGTCAAATCAACTCCCCCTGGGGAAGGGAGCAATTCTACGGTGGCCGTTGCCCCTCCCTCAATTTCCCAGGAAATAAATGGAGTGAAGAACTGCCCCTGATCAATCGGGATCACATATTTTGGACGGTCGATTTCTTGGCCGTTGATTTGGAAGGACACCAACCGAATCGGGCGCGGAATCACTTTGACCAGATCGGTAACCTTAGCCTCTAGCTCTAAATCCGTTTCACTAAAGGCAATGGGGCGCAGCTCAAAGGTATATTCCCCGACTTCGCCAATGCCGGTGGCGACATTTTGACAAATCAACTGCACCGTCACCGTACAGAGGGCATTCAACGCTTCGGGAATGGCAAACTCGCCGGTTTCTGGGTTACGGAAGCGGAAGCGGCGGCTCCCCAAGACCGTGCCATCCTGGCCCTGGACCACTAAGAGCAAATCCTGAATGTTTTCCGGGGCTTTCACCACCCAGTTTAAGCGCACCCCGGCTGCCGTTAGGGGGGGCACCCCTTGGGGATTTTCGGCATCAAAGGGGGTGCCGAACTCGGCATATTGGATTTGACCCGGCACCAGTTCCACCACCTCCGGCAGGGGAATCGGGTCAATCACTACCGACTCGGTTTGGACCGGCGGCAGCCCCTGGGCTGACGCGCCCTTCGGCACGATGGTGAGTTCAAAAATATATTCACCGGGGCGGCGGGCATCGGTGTAGACATTGCGGCAGTTGAGCAGACGGGCTTCGAGGGTGCAGAAGGGGGCCAGATTGGGGGGCAGCTCACCCTCCGAGAGGTCGTAGGTAATCGGACCGCTGAGCAGGGTGCCCTCGGGAGAGACCCCCACCAGCCGTAGGGTTTGAATCTGGCCGGGATGGCGAATTTGCCAGCCCACATGGGCGCGATCGCCCCTGGCAGCGGCATAGCGATCGTCCTCCACAAAAAACTCTAGGGCCTGGGGTACCACCGGCGGTCGGAAAAACAACCACCAGATCAGCCACACCAATACCCCGAGTACCCCCAGAATCCCCAATAGCATCAAGAGCAGATGCCACCAAGGCCGGGGGAGCCAGGTGAAATACCCCTGGAAGCGATTATTGGGGAGCGGTAACGCCTCCACATCGGTGAGGTCTACCTGAAAGGTGAGGAGCCGCCCGCCGATAAAGGGGCGGCGGCGCGGGTGGGCCGGTAAAACGGTCAACCCCACCTCACGGGCTTGGCGCGGGGCTAGGGCCACCACCTCCGTGTCAGGGTGTAAGTGCAGAGGTCCGGCTCTTCTAAATCACGGGCGGCAACAGCCACATGGCGGGGACTATTACCCTCGTTGGTGAGTAAGAGCTGAAACTGGGCGGGTTGGGTCCGGACCTGTCTGGCCAGGGTGATCAGCTCGGACTGGAGTTGGTAAATCGGCAAGACCCGCAGATAGATCAGCTCCAGCAGGGCCAGATCAGGATCGTTTTCGGCCAGGAGTTGCAGGGTGGGGATGTAGATATCGGCAAGGGCTTCGGCGGGCGGGGTGAGGGTGAGCAGAATCAGCCCCTGTTCGCCGGGGTTGAGCCCCAGGCTATCCCCTTCCACCACGAGGCCCAGCCCCTGGGTGTCTTGGGGATAGGTGATTTGAACCCAACGGGGGGGCAGGTCTAAACAGACCAGCCGGAAGCGATCCACCCGTTCAGAGCGGTTAAAGACCTGAATCTGGAATTGCAGCACCCCCCCAGGGGAGATCTCTAGGGGGGTTGGGCTTGGCTACCGGGGGTGACGACAAAGGTGGGGTCGGCGGTTTGAACGCGATCGCTGAGGGGTGGCGAAATCTGTAGCTGCTGTTGGTACTGGAGCGGGGTCAGATCGGGGTAATGATCCGGGGCTTCCACCACCACCAGATAGTCAAATGTCCCTGGGATCGCCGTCTCTGGCACATTAAAGCTGAGCACCACCTCTCCAGTTTGGCCGGGGGCTAGGGCCAAGGAGCCTTGGCTCTCTGGGCACCAGGGTCGCAGCGCGGGGGACATGTCGTTGATATAGACATGAATGATGGCGCTTTGATTACCCTGATTGCTGACGGTAATCCCCAGCTCAAAGGTCTGCCCCGCGACGATTAAATCCCTGCCAGCGGAGCTTAAAATCACCGCGAGGGGCTTGATCGGGGCCAGATTTTGCAGCAGCGAATCGGCCAGGGGCTGTTGGCGACGGCTGACGGCGTAGGCGTGGTAGGTGTCTTTCCCCACCGCCACGACCAGCCCTTGCTGAATTAGTTCCGCTAAGAGGGCGCGCACCTGCACCTGAGGCTCGTCCAATTCCGCCACAATTGTGCTGAAGTTGACCGTTCCCTGACGCAGCATCCAGATCATCAACTGCCGCTGGCGTTCGGGCAACTCCAGCAACGCCGTCATGCTGTCGGGGCTGGCGGTGGGACGGGAGGGATCCCGGCGGGTTGCTGGGGTTTCGGTCATAGCGGGCAATGGCGGGGTAAAAGCAGGGGAATCGGGACGGGCTAACGGGTGGAATCGGCGGATGGCCTACGAGCCGAGTTCAGGGCTAAGATCGCCGCCCTAAGGGGAACTAATGCTGCATTCCCCAGGGGGTAGATTACTGGCGCGGATGGGCCGCGATCGCACCTTAACGGTACCGTTTTCGAGGCCATAGGCCACCAATAACCGGCGGGGGGTCTGCAAGACATTGACGGCGGTCACCGGTCGCCGAAAATCCGTCAGTTGCTGGCCCTCTTGGGCATCAGAGCGGCGACGGCCCTGGCTATTGAGGGGCCATAGCATCACCCGACCGTCATCCCCGCCGCTGACCAAATAACAGCCATCGGCAGTCAAGGCCACCGTTCGCACCGGCAAGCCGCCATGGCCGGTCAGCCAATCATCAATCAGTTGACAGGGCGTCTCAGTCCCGCCGGTAATCTCGCCATTCTCCACCGTGGTTTGGGGAAGGCAATTGTTCACATTCCAGAGACTCATGCGGCCCTGATTATCCGCTACCGCCAGTAAGTTAGGCTTGTTGTCCGCAGTGGCCACATCCAAAATGTATTCGTTACCGTCGCCGCTGGGGTAATTGCCCACGATCTGGGGAGCGCTGCCACCACTCAGATTCAGCAGGACCAACCGATTGAACCTACCGGCTACCGCCAAATGACTCTGGGCATTGCCTAGGAGGGCCATTGACTGAATCGCAAAACCTAGGTCAATGCTGTCCAACGGTTCAGATTGAGCCAGCGGAATCTGTCCAGGGGCAATATTCCAGGCTAGAACCTGACCGCTGCCGTGACCACTCAAGAGGGTCTGTCCCTGGTTGGGTAAGACCAAATCAAAAATACGATCATCCCGATTGAAAGAGAGGGTATATTCGCGATCGAGGAGCAGATCCCACCCCTGGATATCGCCATTCTCAAACCCAACCCAGAGTTGGTTGTTGTCAACCGGGCGATATTGGGCCACCCGTACCGCCTTATTGGTGCGAATCAACTGACGACGACCGATAATCTCACGGCCATCCACCCGCCATCGCCGCAGGCTTTGGTCATCGGAAGCGCTGAGCAGTTCTTCCCCTTGACCGCTAAAGTTCAAGCTGTTGATCGTGCCCTGGTGCCCCTGATTGGCGTAAAACCACCACAGCAGCAGCACCAACAGTAGCCCCGTGACGCCACTAAAGATTTGCAACCAGAAGGGAATCACCGGAAACACGTCTAGCGCTAAGGTCTGCTGAGCCTGACGAAACTCCACCGTGGGATCCCCCAAGGTGGCCGCCACCTGAAGCCGCCGCCGTCGCGGCCATCCGAGCCAGGGCAACCGCCGACACACCGTCAGAATCAACGGTGCGGTGTCTCCCGGAGCCAGGACCTGCTGGGGAGGCGCGATCGCTAAGCGCGGCTGCCAATTGGGAGCCTCATTTAGCGCTTCGGTTTCTGCGGCCAAGGGCTCTGAAGGGTGCGCCTCTGGGGGCAGGGGGGCAGAGGGTGACGGCGGAGAACCTAGGGCATCAACCTCCCCTGGGGCCATTAGGGCGGCCTCTAGCTGCTGCTGATCTTGACGGTTCTCGTAGGTGACCTCCGTGTAAACCTGCTGGTTGCTATTGCTTTGATTACTGACCTGTAATTCATAGGTCGAGATCGCCACCGTTGGATTACGCCAGCGGCGCGGCGCTGGGGGCAGGGTGGTTTGGGGGCGATCGCAGCTGAGCGCCACATAGCCCTGGGGCAAGACGATCAGGGTTGCCCAGTCTGCACCGCCATGGTTTGGGCTTGAGTCGCCTCAATCCACAGATCATAGCTGCCTTTAGCGGCTCGGGCGGGTTCGGGGAGCTGGCAGACAAACTGCACATCGGTCTCTTTGCCAGCGGGGAGATGTAGGTGTTTTTCAGCGCCGTCGGGTAGCCAAGCCAGGGGTAAGCCCTGCAAGGTCAAGGTGACATCCACCGCTTGCCGGTTGAGGTTTTGCACCTGCAAGGGAATTTCCAAGCTGCTGCTGGGGTAGGTCTGAAAGTTGCGATTCGGCATCACCAGCCGGGGCGGCAGGCGACTGCTGCCCTCCACTACTAGGCGCAGCACCCGTCGATCTTCGTTACGCAGCTCTAAAGAAAAAACCCGGACGTTGAGGTTCATGGTGCCGGTAAAACCACTGGGCACCGGGGGAATCGCCAATAGATCTACGAGAAAGCGGGTGCGGGCACCGGCAGGAATTTTGGAAGACACCTCTGGGGCCACCCGGTACCAGGTGGGGGCCGCTTGCACATCGGCACCCGCCGCCGACAGCTCTAGCTGAAAGCTGGCGAAGGTGCGGCTAGTGTTGTGAACGGTGACCTCAAAGCTGGCGGGGGGACCCTCCGGGTGATAGGTGAGAACTTCGGTGGAGAGGGTCGTGGTTAAGGATTCGGTGAGCATGGTTATGGTCACTCTCCCGGAAGACGGTTTTGCAGGCTATCGATCCCCGGTTGAGTTGGGGGCACCGTCCCTGGATCAGCAGACTGTAGACGACTGAGATGGCGGCGGTGCTGGGCGTAATGCAAGAGATTGATGCCAAATTCTTGGGCCGTACGCAGGGTTTCCCGAGATCGCTGCAAATCGTCATCAACCGTCCAGGCTGCTGCCAAGGGGCCTAATACCCCCACTAAACCGCCCGTCGCCCTGACCTGGAGCGGAAACCCATCAATCACCGGCCAAGCCCCAAACAAAAAGGGCTGGCGACGCAAGGGATGGTCGGCATCCACTTTGCCCTGACCCTGGATTGGATACCCCAAAATCGTCGCCAAGCGGTGCAGCGGCTGAAAGGCTAGGGCCACCTGCTCCGCTAGGTTAGCTTGGACGGCTCGATACTCCTGGGCTAAGGACGCTTGGAGCTGAGCCGACAGCTCCTCCTGCTGAGCCCCCGCTAGGGCCGTCTGCAATTCCTCAGCCAGGGGATAGAGGCGCGTCAGCGGGGTGGGTAGATCAAAGGCCGCCACCACCGTACCGCCCCCATGGAGGTGCTGGCTGAGCCGTCCCAAATCCTCTGAGGACAATTGGCTGGCCATGGCGGCGGGCAAGTAGACCCAATCCCAAGCCAGCGCTTCAGGATCGATCTCCTCGCCTGTCTCAGGCGCTGTTGTCGGCGTTACCGGTACGGTGGGGGTCGCCGCCGAACGACTGGGTAAAGCCCAGCTAAACTCTGACCCAAATCAGCCAAGCTTTGGGCCACCTGCGCCGCCGCTTGATCCTCTCTGGGGGCAAGGTAAGCCATCTGCACTTGGGCCTGAGGGCTGCCCTGGGCTTGGAGGCGATGGCGCAAATCAATCTGATTAATTCCTGGCCCTAAGACATCCTCTGGGATCGCGATCGCCCCTTTGCCCCCCTGAATCCGGAGGCGGCACAGCTCAATATCCTCCGGTTCCGGAGCGGTGGTTTCCACCAGAGAAAAGGTTTCAGGTTGCCCCAAATGGGTGTTCCCGCCGCCGCTGCGCTCCGTGGGGTCAGAGTAGCGCAGCACCAAAATCACGGTTTCCACGGTGCCTGGGGCGGGTTCTGACTGGAAATGAAAGGATTCTGGGTTAGGCACCACGATCGGGTTGCCGTCGCGATCGATGGCAACTCCAGGCTGCACCTCCACCCAGCGCTGATCCCGATAGCGGGCGTCAACCGCCGCTGGGGCCGGACAAACCGCCACCCCTAGCCCCCAGATAATCCCCGGTTGAAACAGCGCTTGGTAATAAAAATTTTGCCGCTGGCGATGATACTCGTGGGCCTGGGTCCAGAGATCGGCGGTCATCAACAAACCATCGCTGATCTGCAAACGGGTAAACGGGACGGGGGCAGGTAAGGGATGGGTATCAGGCATAGCAGCAAACGCTCAAAAGGACCCCAAAATACACAGGACTTAGCGAGGCTCAACCAATAGGGTATAGGTGCAGAACGCCGGTTTCTCCTGTTCGATGATGGTTCGCACTAAAGCTTCATCAATGGGGTGATGGGCCGGAGGCCGCAGCCGCACTTGAAAGTGGTACGGACGCCCGCCCCCCAAAATGGCATCGGTTCCCAAGGCCGCTGTCCCCACGACAAACCCTCGCGTAAACATCTCCTCAATGGCAATGTGGCGATCGCCCGCTGGCGTGTCGGCTTCGTCTAGTGGCAAACCGGTATAGAGATGCAGATAAAGCCTTAGCCCCCGGCGGGTGCCCCGAAACCGATAGATCTCCATGGCCTGACGAATCAGCCGCCGCTGCTGGGCCAACGGCCACTGGGGCAACCCTTCCCACCCCACCCAATAGGCCAAAAACGGCAACAGCGTCACCGGAGCCGTCAAGGGATCTAAATGCGCCCACAGCACATCCATAGCCTGGACCGCAGGCTCAAAGGTTTGCTCAAAGATAACCAACAATCGGCCAATAAAATCCACCTCTTTGTAGATGTCAGGCAGAAAGCGGGGATAAAGACTGTGGGGCCGCACCATTAGCGTAAACGGGGCTGAGGACTGCCACAGCACCCGACCCGACTCGGGATCGACCCCTTCTAGCAGCACCTTGCCTTCGTAGTCGAGCCGTAGGGACGCTCCGGGCGACAGGGGCTGTTGCTCGAAATAGTCATCCGGAATCTCGAAATACACCACCGCATCCATCTGTCGCTTCGGCGGCAGGGCATTGCCCTCTAAACCCACCCGACACCAGGCTGGCGGCACATTGCCCCCCACCCGTAAGCGCACCGCTAAGGGCTGATCCCGATCATTGCGAACTTGCACCACCAGCTCACTGGGCTCCCCAGGGGAGAGCCGCAGGCAGCAACCCTGGGGCAGCCCTTCTAGGGGCATGTCTAGGGCTGCACCTTGAAATTTAGGGGGGGTAGGCGTTGCAATGGGCAACTGCATCGGGGTGAGGGTCATGGATAGCATGACGGCCCTCAACTCACAATGCTGATGGTGTGCCCCGATCGCAGAAAGCGATCGCTCCAGGAGCACACCAACCCCACCGGTCCTGGGTAAACCGTGTCGTTGGCGGCCAAGGTCCGCACCCAGCTCCGGTCTTGGCGACGCAATTCAAACACCAGCACCGCCCCGAGATAGCGGACCCAGGGGTCTGCTGAAACAGGGCAATCAAGTCCGACTTGTAGACCGGTACCCCAAAGGGCCAGCCTTTACCCTCAACGCCCCCGGTAATCGGATTCAAAAACCGATAGAGCTGGATTTGTAGGGTCTCCACCAGGGCTTGCTGAGCCTGGGGATTGGCATAGGCAGGCTCGACCCCCACCTCCGCCTGCACCGCTACCCCCACATAATCCGGCTCCTGTAGTTGCACTTGAATGCCCAGGAGTCGCCGTTCATCTAAGAAGCTGATCACCTCCTGTCGGAGCCCATCGCTCAGCTCAAACTGGCGGGGATGCAGGCCCTCTCCGGTTTCTAAGGGACGGGTATTCACCGCCGGTACCACCCGCACCATGACGGTGCCCGCATCTGGCTGATAAATCGATTCCTTGGGGCAATAGGCCCGCGCCACCCCCCGACTGGCCTGGAGGGTGAGGGTTTCAAAATCTTCAGGGGTGACGGCACGATCGCGGGTCCGCAACAGGCGTGGTACTCGAATCACCGCTTCTTCGAGGGTTTCGCCATCGGTCCCAGAGACAGCCGAAATATGATTCACCACCGAGGTCACATAGGGAATCGCCGTTTTCAGCACCGCAATCGATCCGGCCTGGACATTCCCCCGCTGACCACCACCGGTGCGGTAAGCCTGCATCCGCAACACCGATCCCCGCGCCGGAATTTTGCCATACTGGCGCTGCTGGGATTCCACCACGGCGGTTTCCGCCGCCTCGATCGCCCGCCCCCCCATCTGCTGTCGCTGCCGCAAACGTGTCGCTTCCCGCAGTTGGGCCGCCTCCCGGATCAAGGGGCCAAACTGAATCTGGCCGGTCATTGAGTCGATCACATAGTGGAGATCCTCTGGCCCAGAGTCAGCAAAATCGCTCACCTCCTGCCAGAGCTGGGGTAGCCCCACCGGGGGAATCACCAGCAGTTGCTCCCCTTCGCGGCGGGGCAAAATCGTACTGGCCTGAAGCTGAAAGACCTGCCCCGGCGTCCCATCACTTTCCCCCAGCAGTTCATCGCGAATCACGGCACATTGACTAGCGGTGGTGGTACCGCCAATGGTGCGAGCCGATAAGCCCGACAAAAAAGGCGAGCGGCGATAGGCCGCTTGCTCATTCTCCGGTTGGCTATAGACGCAGCGCAGCCACCGCCCTTGATAGGTGCCGAAATAGGTGGCGGGCCACTGTAGCGGCAGATGCAGGGTCACATCCGCGACTCGGATGCCGCCTTCATCGGGCTGTTCTGGGTCTTCAAAGCTAAAGCCTCGGGTGCCGTCATCGTCCTCTTGGCGCAAAATCGGCTGCCAGTCGCTGCCGTCCCAGGCTTCCCACCGCCGGGGGGGATGATCGGGGTTGATCCCCGTCGATCCGGCGGGTTCCCCTTCTAGGGTGAGGGCAATCACAGTGCCATCCAGGGCGGCATCGGGCTCAAACACGAGGTAAAAACAGTTGCCGGTTTCCGGCTGTTCTTGAAAAATCGGTTGCTCCCGCCCTCGCCACTCGCCGTTAGCGTCTTGAGTCCAGAGGTTGGCAAAGCGATCGCGCAAGTCCTGGGGCGGCATTACCGCTGTGTCAGCAGTCAAAAAGTTGCGAATGGTGGGCACCCCCAGGGTTAACGCCTGATCGGTACTGAATACCACCGCTTCAGCCACCTCCGTGCGCTCTGTGGCAATCTCGGTATCCGCCAGAATGGTGTAAGGGTGGTTCAGGGCAGCAGACAGATAGAAGGTGACCTCAGTCTGGGCGGGCACCGGAGCCTGGAGCCGAATGCCCAGCATTTCTAAAAAGGTGACGTAGTTACGCCGGGGCACCTGGTTAAACCGCAGCAGCATCTGGTCGGTCAACCAGGCAAACAGCTCTACCAGAGTGATGCCCGGATCCGAGGGGTTGTAGTTGGTCCACTCAGGGCAGTAGCGGGGAATGCGCAAAATGCACTCTTCCACCAGTTCTTGGAAGGTGCGATCGTCTAGGTCAGATTTGGGCAGATTCGGCAGAAACGAGACATCCATCCCTATGACGCCTCACTCGGGGGCAATAAATAGAAAGGATAGACCAGACTGCGGCTGTCGTGACTGGCTTTAGGCTGATAATGAATTTCAATATCGGCTCGACCCCGAATCGGATCGGGAGCGGTGCGGACCTCTAGCACCGTAATCCGAGGCTCCCATTTGATCAACGCCTCCTCTACATAAAGGCGAATCAGCAGGAGGGTCTGGGTGTTGAGCGGGGCAAACACCAACTCCGACAAGCGGCAGCCAAAGTCAGGACGATAGATGCGTTCCCCTAAGCTGGTGCCCAAAATAATGCGAATGCTGTCTTCTAGATTACGTTCGGTCGCGCTGAGCTTCAGCCCCCCCTGCACGGTCACCCCCAGGGGAAACGCAATCCCTTGCCCCAGGTGGTCAAGCGGGCGATCGCGTCCGGCATCTACCACAGGCAATCCTCAGTGTAAGAGTAATGTTCGCCCACCTTAGAAATTGCTCCGGGTCACGTCCATTCCCCAAAGGTCGAGTTTCAGAGCGTGCCCTCTCCGTATCGCTGCCACTTTGTTTAAGGAGATTTTCACAAAATCCGTCCTGACAACACCGGTAAACTCTTGCTTGGCAACTGCCTTAGTCTAGATGGCTTTTTCGTCGGGTGGGGCGATGTTGCGCAACCGATATTGCTTCAGGGCTTCATTGATTTGAGTGCAGGCATGGAGGTAGTTGCAGCCTTGCTGTTTTTGCATCCAGGCCACTAGCACTGAATAGCTGGCCTGCTGGCAAATCAACGAATTCAACTCATCCATGCGTTCCATCTGCAACCGTTAAGCTCAGCTAGCCTAGCAGGTAACAGGCAAAAGTCGTTGCTTTAACTATCAATGTTCACTTGGGGAAAGCAGAGCCCCGTGATGTAGCTAAGGGCGACAGGCAGACCCCAATTTTTCCGAATTTTCAGGAGCGTAGCGATGAGCAGGATGTGGTTTTGGCGACGCGTTTCTTCACCAGGCATCCGCCGCACCATTACCAGACATTGGCGCAGCGGGCTGCTGGTCATGGTGGCGATCGCGATCCTCATCAGGCCTCTGTCACTTCAGGCTTACCGGCTGGATACGGCCCCGCCCTCAAGGGGACTATCGAACGCTGCAACTCAGGCCCTCTCCCCTTGGCCGCTCTTGACCCCTTTAGAGGAAGCCAATCTGACCTTCCACTTTCGGGGCGAACCGATCAACCCCCGTGCCGTGAACGACCTGTTGCCCTGGCTCTCTGACACCGAGCCGGGACCGGTAGCTCTGGATGTGGAAGGCAGCACTGCCGATACCAATCGCTATTTGGCAGAGGTTTCGACCATTGTGGCAGGACCCTGGGCTGGGGCTATCCTGGCCACTTGGCAACCGGACACCACCCGCAGCAGCGCCTATCAGTGGCTGGGCCGCCTCGACAATGGCCTGCATGTTTTGCGGGTCCGGGTCAATACTGGAGGGCACAGCGACTTCACTGATTTGCTGATGGTCCGCTTCACTGCTGACCAGGAGTATTTTGTGAGAAACCGAGAGCGATTGGTGATGACGCGCGTGGGGCAAGTCGTTTTAGGCGATGGTCAAGACGGCTCGACATCGCGTACCCGAGTAATCACCCTTGAGGGCAATGTCGTTGTGATCCCCTCAGCCGAGGGTCAATCGGCCCCCACCCGGCTAGATCTAACCGCCTATGGATCGCCCCACTGACGTTCCCTCCAGCTAAACCGATGGGGCTTTCGGATCATTGGCCGGGATTAGACCCACCAGCAATCACGCTAATTGACCGAGAAGGAGGCGACAGACTGCTTCATCAGGTTTTTGACCGTATCCCAGCGATCGTCTCGGGTAGAGGCATTAAACGTAAATAGCTCGCCCCGCCGCACAATCACGCTGGCAAAATTATGACGAACGCCCGACGGCAAATCCGCGATGTATTCCAGGATGTAATAAGTTTTGCTGTCCTTCTCAATGGCTTGAGCGCTGAGCAATTCCACCCGGCTATCATCCCCGCCATGGCGTTAATGCTTTTCGACAGCTTATACCCCACCTCGGTCGGCGTCCCTAGGTTCTCTAGGGTTTGGTCTTCGGGCACATCGCTAATCACAACGCTGACATTTTCGGTCTCGTTGATGATGTCATGGAAGACCACGTCAGCTCCGCCAGAGACTTTGACCTCCGTCCACCCCATGGGATACAGGAACTGATAGCCCACATAGCTGTTGTTATAGGCTTGAAGTCCGGCCCCACTGCCGACACAACCTTGTAGGGCAATGGCCGCTACAACCAAGCAGATTAGGGCGGCGAGTCGTTTTAGCATGAATGTTTCTAAGAATAGCGATCGCGATCCCTCCTATTTTCCCATTTCCTGGCCGGGATTCAAGCCAGATTTCCCGAATCCCCCATTCCCTAAGGGCAATCCCTGCCCACGATGGCGCTCAGGCTGACGATTTTTCAAAAAACAGCAGATGCTGTTGGGGCAGTGATTCATCGGTTTTGAGCCAGCGCAGCCCCACCGCCGCCATTTCTCGCTTTACCTGGGCCGCACTCATCTTGTGCAGCCGCTTGATCAGAATCAATGGGTTCTCCGCCCGGTATTCCGCCAGCACCACCTGACCGCCGGGTTTTAGAGCTGAGACCACCCCGGTCATGATCTCGTAGGGAAAGGCAAACTCGTGATAGGCATCCACAAACAGGGCCAGATCCACCGTACCTGTGGGCAAATGGGGATCATCCACTTGTCCTTGCACGAGCACGACATTTTCAATCTGGTCTGCTTCTAGGCGCAATTCCAGCAGTGCCAGCATTTCGGGCTGCACATCCACTGCCAGCACTTTTCCCTGGAGGACTTTTTGGGCCAGACGCTTCGTGATATAGCCGCTACCCGCCCCGATATCCGCCACCACCGCATCAGGGGCTAAATCCAAGGCTTCAACCGCCAGTTGGGGCCGCTCTTGCCGCTCTCGGCTGGGCGCTCCAGCCAGTCGGCCCCTTCGTGACCCATCACCGCAGCAATTTCTCGCCCCATGTAGACCTTGCCAATGCCATCGGCGCTGGGGGTAACCTGCCGATAAGGGCTCTGCGAGTCGGCCCAAGCGGGACCGATTTGGAGGCAAAAGCTCAGCACCAGCAGCAACCCCAGACACAGCCCGATCCCCCATCGTTTGAAAATTGTCATGGCGTTATATAGCCTCGCCATCCCCGATAGATGCCAGATTGTAAAATAGATACAGAAACCCACTATTTTTAAAAAATTTATGTCTTCTGCCGCTATCACCACGATCATGAAGATGGTTGAATCCCTACCCGATGACTTGCAGGACAAAGTTGTAGAACATGTTCGAGATTATATTGCCGATTTAGAAACTGAAAAGCGTTGGGATGATTCATTTGAGCGGACACAAAATAATTTAGTTGCGGCAGCCCGGAAGGCAAAGCAAGAAATTGCTGCGGGTGAATCGGTGCCGATGGACTATGAGCGACTATGAAGTCTGCAACTTTACCGTCTTTTTGGTCAAAATATCGAGAATCCAATAGTTCGGTGAGGGCGGGAGCACGTAAAGCATATCGACTGTGGGCAGAGAACCCATTTCATCCATCGTTACGCTTCAAATGCATCAACAGCGAGGAGGGAATTTGGGCTGTGCGAGTGACGCGAAGCCATCGCGCGCTTGGCGTTTTGGAAGGTGACACGGTGACGTGGTTTTGGATTGGCGACCATGATGAGTACGAACGGTTCTACTCGTAAGCAGGTTCGGTGGGCGATGCCCACCCTACATTGCCTTGATTCCTCAATCATTGGGGATGGCCTGACAGGCTGATTGCCGGAGCGCCATAGGATCGTCTAGAAAGCCTTGAATCTTGTTCCAAGCTTGGTCTAACAGATCGGGGGTATCGGCATCCAGCCATTGGATATCCCGCTTGCGAAACCAGGTGCGCTGCCGCTTGGCGAACTGGCGGGTGTGCTGCACCGTCAGGGATTGGGCGATCGCCAGCCCATAATCCCCCGCCAAATACCCCCGCACTTCCGCGTACCCGAGGGTCTTCAGCAACGGCAGATCGGTTCCGTAGCGCTGGCACAGGGATTCGACTTCGGCCACAAACCCTTGCTGAAACATGGCATCCGTGCGGGCGGTGATGCGATCGCCCAGGCGATCGGCATCGCAATCCAACCCCAAATAAAGGATGGGATAGGTCGGGGGATTTTGCCCCTGCTGGGCAGATAGGGGACGACCACTCACATAAAACACCTCCAACGCCCGTAGGGTCCGCACCGCGTCATTGGGGTGAATGCGCGTCGCCGCCAGGGGATCTAGCTGTTGCAACAAGTCAAAGCAATGGGGTTGGCCCAGATGCTGGAGCTGCGATCGCAATTGCGGTTGGGGGGCCACGGGTGGAATCTGCAAGCCTTTCACCACCGACTCAATATAGAGGCCGGTGCCCCCCACCAAGAGCGGTACCATCCCACAATTCTGAATTTGGGCAATTAAAGGCTGCGCGTTTTGCTGATATGCCGCTACCGTTAGGGTCTCGGTGGGGTGACAGATATCAATTAAATAGTGGGGGGCCTGGGCGCGCTCCGCCAGCGTGGGCTTAGCCGTACCAATATCGAAGTCCTGGTAGACCTGCCGAGAATCCGCACTTAAAATAGCGGCCTGTAGACGGTGGGCGATCGCCAAACTCAACCCGTCTTACCGGTCGCCGTGGCCCCGCCCAAAACCACTAGAATTGGTACAGGAGAACCAACTTTTCCGAACTCTGAAATGGGACGCGGTAATTTCGAGAATCTCAAAGGTACGATCCCTGCCTCAGACATTGCCAGAAAGCGTTCTAAAATCCCCATAGAAGGGTTTGTGTTAGAATTCTAGGGCATTTTTTCAAAATCGCTAAAACGGTGTCTTGATGACGCCTCAGGAGCAAAGTCTATGGCGACCACTAACTATGGTGCTGACCAGATCCAGGTTCTTGAAGGACTGGAGCCCGTGCGGAAGCGCCCTGGGATGTACATCGGCACCACCGGTCCCCGAGGTCTGCATCACCTGGTTTATGAGGTGGTTGACAATGCCGTTGACGAAGCCCTAGCGGGTCATTGTAGCAATATTGAAGCCACCCTGAATGCCGATGGCTCCGTTACCGTCAGCGATGATGGCCGGGGGATTCCCACCGATATCCACCCCCAAACCGGCAAGTCCGCCCTCGAAACCGTACTAACCGTGCTCCACGCTGGGGGTAAGTTTGGCGGCGGCGGCTACAAGGTCTCAGGCGGTCTCCATGGGGTCGGGGTTTCCGTGGTGAATGCTCTCTCCGAATGGTTGGAAGTCACCGTCTGGCGCGAGCAAAAAGCCCATGTGCAGCGGTTTGAGCGGGGAGATGCGGTCACCGAGCTGCAAGTCTCTGCGGATACCAGTGGCCGTAAGGGTACCCAGGTGAGCTTTAAACCTGATTCCACCATTTTTACGGTAACGACAGAGTTTGACTATGACACCCTAGCCGGACGGCTGCGGGAGCTGGCCTACCTGAATGCCGGGGTCAGCATCACCTTCACCGATGCCCGCCTCGACCTGCTCAAAGCGACCGAACCCAAGGTGTCGCACTTCTTTTATGAAGGCGGCATCCAGGAATATGTCGCCTACATCAATAAAGACAAGACCCCCATCCACGATGAAATCGTTTATGTGCAAGGGGAAAGGGATGGGGTCTACCTGGAGGTGGCGCTGCAATGGTGTGTCGATGCCTATTCCGACAACCTGATGGGGTTTGCCAACAACATTCGCACCATTGATGGGGGCACCCATTTAGAAGGGCTGAAGGCGGTGCTGACCCGCACCCTGAATAACTTTGCCCGCAAGCGCAACAAGCGCAAGGACAATGAGTCAAACCTCAGCGGCGAAAATATCCGCGAAGGGCTGACCGGGGTGATTTCGGTGAAGGTGCCTGACCCTGAGTTTGAGGGGCAAACCAAGACCAAGTTGGGCAATACCGAAGTCCGGGGAATTGTCGATTCCTTTGTGGGCAAGATCCTGACGGAATATCTCGACTTTCACCCCAGCGTGGTGGACTCCGTTTTAGAGAAGGCGATTCAGGCGTTTAACGCTGCTGAAGCGGCGCGGCGAGCGCGGGAGCTGGTACGACGCAAGTCGGTGCTCGAATCCTCGACGCTGCCGGGTAAATTGGCTGACTGTAGCAGCCGCGACCCCAGCGAATCTGAAATCTTCATTGTGGAGGGGGATTCTGCGGGGGGCAGCGCCAAGCAGGGGCGCGATCGCCGGTTCCAAGCCATCCTGCCGCTCAGGGGCAAGATCCTCAACATTGAGAAAACCGACGACGCCAAGATCTACAAAAATAACGAGGTGCAGTCGCTGATCACTGCTCTGGGGCTGGGCATTAAAGGCGAAGAATTTGACGAGTCTCAACTGCGCTATCACCGCATCTGTCTCATGACCGACGCCGATGTGGATGGAGCCCACATTCGCACCCTGCTCTTAACCTTCTTTTATCGCTATCAGCGATCGCTGATTGACCAGGGCTTTGTCTACATCGCCTGCCCGCCCCTCTATAAAATTGAGCGGGGCCGTAACCACTGGTACTGCTATAGCGATCGCGAACGGGACCAACTGATTGAAAACGAATTCCCCGCCAACGCCAACTACACGATCCAGCGGTTTAAGGGCTTGGGCGAGATGATGCCGACCCAACTGTGGGAAACCACCATGAATCCGGAAAGCCGCACCCTCAAGAAAATTGAAATTGAAGATGCCGTTGAAGCAGAACGCATGTTTACGGTTTTGATGGGCGATCGGGTTGCGCCTCGACGGGAGTTTATTGAAACCTACGGGTCGCGCCTCAATTTAGAAGACTTGGATATATAGGCGGTAGCCGGAGATGGATACATAGGCGGTAGCCGGAGATGGATACATAGGCGGTAGCCGGAGACCCGACGGTAATCGTAACCGTCCCACACGGTACTGCTAGCTGAGCGGAGTCGAAGCTAGTAAGCCCAGCCAGCGTCCTTAGCCCCTCTGGGGCGGCCAAGCCAACGACTTCGCTTAAGGGACGCTTACCGGTTAAGGGACGCTTACCGGTAATCATGCCCTGACATTCCTCCGGCAGCGTAAAAAAATGTAATGGTAGGGCTGATCAAAAGGCCGTAATGTAGCGGTTACAGCATTAAATACAGTGTTGAGTGCTAGTGCTGAAAAGCTAGCCAGGACATAAAGTGAGACGTTTTAGGATGAGTAGCAATCTAGCTTTAAAACTACGGGAAGGCACCCAAAAAGCCCACACCATGGCCGAGAATGTCGGCTTTGTGCGGTGTTTTTTGCGGGGGGTGGTTGAAAAGAACTCCTACCGGAAATTGGTCGCCAACTTCTACTTCGTTTATGCCGCCATGGAAGAGGAGTTGGAGCGCCACAAGGACCATCCGGTGGTGTCTAAGGTTTACTTCCCCGAGCTGCACCGTAAGCAGACCCTAGAGCAGGATTTGGCCTACTACTACGGTTCTAACTGGCGTGAGCAGGTGGCCCCATCTGCTGGTGGTCAGCTCTACGTTGATCGCATTCGTGAGATTGCCAATACCCAACCCGAGCTGCTGGTGGGCCATTCCTATACTCGCTATTTGGGTGATCTGTCCGGGGGTCAGATTCTCAAGGGCATCGCCCAGCGGGCCATGAACCTGCTGGAAGGGGAAGGCACCGCCTTCTACGAGTTCGACACCATTACCGATGAGAAAGCCTTTAAGGCCGCCTATCGAGCCTCTTTAGACGAGATTGATGTGGATGAAGCCATGGCCGAGGCCATGGTCACCGAAGCCAATGACGCCTTTGGCATCAACATGAAGCTGTTCCAAGAACTGGAAGGCAACCTCGTCAAGGCCATCGGTCAAATGCTCTTTAATAGCCTCACCAACCGCCGTCGTCGCGGCAGCACCGAGTTGGCTACGGCTGAGTAGCTGATTGAGTAGTTGATTTTAGGGCGCGATCGCACCGCCGTAGGCCAGGACCAAACAACCCGCACTGACCTCAAAAGGACTGCTACTGAGCGGTCCTTTTTGCTGTGGCGTCACCGCTTGGAAAACTGTCATACTGCAACTATGGATCCCCTTGATGCTGAGCCGCTCCTGCAAGCCCTCCAGAGTGACGATGACGTCGCCCGACAAGCAGCCACAGCGGAACTCTGGCGACGCTGGTATACCCAGAAGGGGGCCTACGGTGCCCATTTATTGGTCAAGAGTCAAAAGCTGCTCAACAGCGGCAATACCAAAGGGGCGGAGACCCTTTTGGATGAGTTGATTCGGGATCAGCCGGATTTTGCTGAAGCCTGGAACCGGCGGGCGGTGCTGCATTATTTAGAGGAGCGCTACTGGCAGGCGATCGCCGATTGTGATCAGGCGATCGCCCTGGTGCCCTATCACTTTGGTGCGTTGCATGGATTGGGGCTCTGCCATGCCGCCTTGGGTAATTATTTGGCGGCGATTCAGGCATGGCGGCGGGCGCTCGCCGTACAGCCCCATGGGCTTGCCAATCAGCGGCTGATTTTGGAATACACCGCCAAGCTCAGCGAGTCGTTTTAACCCTGGGCAGTCAGCAAGCGCTGGCAAGGGGCAGTTTTACAATAGAAAACAAAATGGTGAAATGTCAGGTTCATGGACAGGTTAGAGCAACCCACCATCCGTCTTCTGCAAACTCAGCGAGATGCCATCCTCAAACTCGCTGAAGAGCATGGTGCGCAGAATGTGCGGGTGTTCGGTTCCGTTGTCCGAGGTGAAGACACCGCCAATAGTGATATCGACCTATTAGTGGATTTGGGAGAAACCTTAAGTGCCTGGTTTCCAACCGGACTCATCCACGATTTAGAAGCTTTGCTAGGACGCAAAGTCGATATCGTCACAGCCCAATCCCTCCATTACTACCTCCGGGACAAAGTTCTGAAAGAGGCGCAACCCCTGTGAAAGACAACCGGGTAGGACTTACGCACGGGAACAGACTTCGGCGGGTTGCAAGATCCCCCCGGCTGT
>JAAUQE010000028.1 GCA_012032425.1 Leptolyngbya sp. RL_3_1
GCCTCACAGGACAGCCCCTGGCTGACACGGGCATTGTGAAGAATTTGCCCAATATCGACCAGTTGCTCTCGGTGCAGCTCGGTAATATCGTTTGACGATCGTTTCATGGAGCAGTAGCTAAGTAGATGGCAAGTTGGAGAGGTCAATCAGGGCGTACAACAGAGCGGTTCGAAAGGGACGATACCCTTGGGGCTGGCATTTATTCTGGGCAGAAGCAACTAGTCTAGAACAGCATGATAAAGCAACTCTACTTCATCTTTCGTTAAATTTCTCACATCACCGGCAGATAAGTCACCCACTGGGATGGGACCCACCGCCGTACGATGGAGGGCAACGACAGGATGACCCAGCTGATCGGCAACCCGCCGAATTTGTCGATTGCGGCCTTCCTCCAAATGATTTCCAAATCGGTGGTCTGGGGGTGGGTGGCGAGGGGCTTAACCTGAGCCGGTAAGGTTCGCTTCTCAGCTAGCATAATCCCCTTTTGCCAACGCTTTAAGGTGATCGGCGTGGGTTGACCCATAACCCGGACATGATAGGTTTTGGGGACATGGTGCCGGGGGTGGGTCAGGCGAAAAGTTAGGGCTCCATCGTTGGTGAGTAATAAGGCTCCGGTCGAGTCGGCATCTAAACGACCGATGGGGTGGAGACCCGAGACGGCGATCGGGGTTTTGGCAACTAGGTCGATCACGGTCGGTCTTCCCCAGGGATCATCACAGGTTGATAGGACCCCCTTAGGCTTATTCATCAGTAGATAGCAGTGGTCGGGACGGTTGCGGGGGGAAATAATCTGACCATCTAAGATCACTTGATCCTGATCCGGATCTGCCTTTTGGCCAAGCTGGGCCACCTGGCCATTGACCTGTACGCGCCCAGACCGAATCAGCTCCTCTGCCTGCCGTCGCGAAGCAATACCCCATTGGGATAGTAACTTTTGTAGTCGCATTGCCATTGGGGCTGTCGTCATACGTTCCCTGAGTTGGCCCCGTCAACGGCTTGAAAGACCGATAGGCCGCCCCCCTATACTATCAAGGGCAAGGCGCGGCCTGTAGCGGTAGGGTCAGGGTTAGCCAACCACCGCCCGTTTGGGGGTGATTTTGGGCGGTGACATGACCCCGATGAGCATCGACAATTTGCTGGACGATCGCTAATCCTAAGCCGGTACCGCTACCTGGATTGGGTGCGCCAGGGGATGCGGACCCTGGATCTGTGGATTCTGGAACTGTGGATTCTGGAACTGTGGACCCTGATGATGGAGAGGGTGGGGTAAATGGCCCCAATCGCGCCCGCGCGGGATCGGCCCGATAAAACCGACTGAAAATATAGGGCAGGTCGGTTTCTTTGAACCCGGTGCCATGGTCGATGATATCGATTTGGACGGTGGAGGTGCCGCTGTAGCGAATGTCAGTCGGGGTGTCTTGGATGCGCGTCTGCACCAAGATGTGGTGGTTGGCATCGCTATATTTGATCGCGTTGTCCATTAAGTTGATCAAGACGCGGTGGATTAAGGCCTCATCTAAAGTGACGGGCAGTTCTTTGGGGCCTTCATAGGCCAAGGTTAATGATTTGACCTGAGCCAAGGGCTCTAGGCTTTGCCATGCCGTTAAAATCAACTGGGCTAGGTCTACGCGCTTCAGGGTCAGGCTAGCCCCCTCGGCCCGGTCTAGGCGGCTGAGGTTGAGCAGGTCTTCGACGAGGTTACTCAAGCGTAGGGTTTCATTCAGCAGCCGATCAAACCAGCTGTGTAAATCGGGTTTCACCCGCGATCGCAGGGTTTCGGTCACCAGCCGAATCGAGGTGAGGGGCGTTTTCAGCTCATGGGCGACATCGGAAGTCCAGCGATCGCGCTCTTGCCTGAGGGTGACAATTTCCTGACGATTTTCCAAAAATACCCCCACTTGACCCTCCGCCAAAGGCAAGCCATGTCCTCTGAGGGGATAGGCCACCCCTTCAGTGGGATAAAACGGATCCGGGGAGACCAGATTCAGGACCCAATCCCGCTGACGGGGGGCATGGGTCTGGCGGGTCTCCTCAATCAATTGGTCAAGCTCATAGGACCGCACCCATTCCAACAATAAACGGGGCGTATCAGCGACAGCTTGGTTCGCATAGGCAATCCCCAGCAACCGACTGGCCGTAGCGTTACACCAAACCAGTTGATTTTCACCATCCACCTGGATATACCCCAGCGGGGCTTGATGCAGTAAGGCCCGATAATCAGCAGATCGTAACTGTTCAGGCCACCAGGGGGATGCAGCGGCAATGGGGGGCTCGGGTGGCAGCGGTTGTTCGGACGGTAGCGGTCGTTCTTTTAGGGTCACGATCACGCGTCGCAGCCATCGGGGCCGTAACATCGCTGCTACCCCTAGACCGGTTGCCCCTCCCAGGAGGAATAAAATCCATCCATTTGCGCTCACGATGATTTGCGTCTGCCACAATCTGTCTCAAGGGTAACAATAGCCCATTCCTTCTCCGGCGTATGCCGCCCGGTGGGGCATGATTCTGGGACAAGAATTCAGGAGTCAGATCTCAGTACGTCGATATCCAGCACCACTTCTACAGGGGGGCGCTCATAGCTGGCGATGAACTTATCGACGAAAAAACGGCGAATTCGACTATTATCTCGGTGACTCACCCGATTCTCTAAGCGGGTTATGGGTGGGCGGCCAGGTGATGGGCCAGCTCGGCAATCACCACCACAAAGTACAAATCAAAAAACAGCTCTAACCAGGTCGCCTTGCGTTCGCGATCCGTTTCCTCATCGATACGCAGTTTAGGTCGCTGCCACCATGTGCGTTTTGCCATTGGTCTCTCCCTTCACCCGGTTGTCGCGCGATCGCCCCCCTAGTTATAAACGTTGCGACACTGCCTGACTGGACCGCAAACGGCGCTACGACCAGAGCGATCGCCCCCTCTAGTTGTAAACTTTGCAGCCGCATCCCCTGCCAATCGTGTTTACCCCTGCGAATTTCGCCATAATACGAAGCAATGCCGTAAGGTATTGATGCAAAAGGAGCGCACTGGAGCCGTCGAGCAGCAACATGAGCACAGTCATGATTGTGGATGACAGTTCAGCCCTGAGAGAAATGATTGCAGGGCTACTGTCCCAGGCTGGGATGACCATTTTAGAAGCCAAGGATGGCGTCGAAGCCCAGCAAAAACTGCAAGCCAGTACGCCAGACCTCGTGGTGGTGGATATTGTCATGCCCAATATGAATGGGTATGAACTCTGCCGCTGGATCAAAAATAATCCCGGCACCCAAAATGTCCCCGTGGTGATTTGCTCGTCTAAAGGGGAAGAGTTCGATCGCTATTGGGGCATGAAGCAAGGGGCCGACGCTTATATTTCTAAGCCCTTTCGGCCCAACGAAATGGTCGAAACCGTTAAGCAATTACTGCGGGGCAAAGGGTAAATACAGCAGTTCTTGCTTGGTGCGGTCCGTACCTGAGTGTGAGCGAATGTGAGCGGGCGAGTTTCAGGGCGATACTAAGCCAACGTGGCGCTCATCCGACTCAGAAAGGTGCGGAGGCGATCGCTCTTGGGAGCGCTTAAGACATCGCGGGCTTTGCCCTCTTCTTCCACGCGACCCTGATTTAAGAACAGCACCCGATCCCCCACCTCTTTAGCAAATTGCATCTCGTGGGTGACCACCACCATGGTCATGCCTTCCTCGGCGAGCTGCTTCATCACCATCAGCACTTCCCCCACCAGTTCTGGATCCAGAGCGCTAGTGGGTTCATCAAACAACATGATGTCCGGCTTCATGCAAAGGGCTCGGGCGATCGCCACCCGCTGCTTTTGCCCCCCGAGAGTTGGTCGGGTAAGCCTCTCCCTTGGCCCCCAACCCCACCTTGTCTAAATAAAACCGCGCCATGCGGCTGCTTTCCTTGGCGGCTTGCCCCAGCACCTTGCGGGGGGCCAGGGTGAGGTTATCTAGCACGGTCATATGGGGAAACAGATTGAACTGCTGAAAGACCATGCCCACCTTGGCCCGCAGTTGCAGGAGCTGTTTGCGGGTGAGGTTGGGCCGAGCCAGATCCATGCCATCCACCAGCAGTTGCCCCCCATTGATCGACTCTAGGTGGTTAAAACAGCGCAGCAGCGTACTTTTGCCGCAACCCGACGGCCCAATAATTGACACCACCTCGCCGCGATTAATTTGACCGTTAACGCCGTTGAGGACGGACAAGTCGCCGAAGCGCTTCTCCAAACCTTGGAAGTAAATGGCGGGGGTGGCATGGTCCATAGGGGTTCCGAGGGGGGTATAGAGCCGAGGTAAAGAGCAGCGGCCAGATGAATTGAATTTGGCTGTTAGCGTATCATTCAGAGCTAGGGGGATTTGTAACCGCTAACCCAGAAATTGCTGTGTTCCGGCTAGGGTGACGCCAAAGCTACGGAAATCCAGGCGGCGTCTATAGGATGATCGGCGAGTGAGGCGGCGTTGCTGCTTGGTTTAAGGTTTGTTTAAGGTACAATCGCCCGAACTAGCGGTACGACTGATGCAGTACGACTGATTAAGTAATGCAATTGCCCGATTATGCTGGGCAACTAAACCCTGGCTACATCCAAACCCGTAGTTTACTCTACGGTAAACACTCAAGTTTTCAAGCTGGATGTGGTTTATCTACGGTGAGATGAGGAGTAAATACAACCCATGATCGACTTGACACGATCTCAATTTATGCGACGGTTTGCCCTCGGGCTCGGGCTGTCTTTGATGGTGGCGGCCTGCGGCGGCGGCGACCCTGGCACGAGTGATGCCGGCACCCCGGCAGATGCGGGTGGCGTGATCAAGGTGGCCACAGAACCCGCCTTTCCTCCCTTTGAATCCCAAGGACCCGATGGTGAACTGGAAGGGTTTGATATTGACCTGATGATGGCGATCGGCGAAACCGCTGGCCTAGAAGTGCAGTTCGAAAGCCTTCCCTTTGACGGCATTATTCCAGCCCTCCAAGCCGGTACCGTCGATGCCGCCATCAGCGGCATGACCATCACCGAAGAACGGGCGCAAACCGTAGATTTCTCCAGCCCTTACTTTAAAGCGGGTCTGGCGATCGCTGTTCAGGAAGGAACCGATGATATCAACGGTTTCGAGGACCTAGAGAACAAAAAGATTGCCGTCCAAATCGGCACCACCGGCGCGAGTGAAGCCGCCAAGATTCCCGGTGCCGAGATCAGCACCTTTGATTCGGCCCCCTTGGCCCTCCAAGAGTTGGTGAATGGCAACGTAGACGCGGTGATCAACGATGCCCCCGTCACCCTCTTCGCCATCTCCTCCGACAACATCACCGGCCTCAAGGTGGTGGGAGAATTGCTCACCGAGGAGTTCTACGGCATTGCCCTCCCGAAAGGCTCGGCCAACTTAGCCGCGATCAACGATGCCCTGGCGGCGATGATTGCCGACGGCAGCTATGCCGAGATCTATCAAAAGTGGTTTGGCGCTGAACCTCCCACTCTGCCTGAGTCAGCCTTCTAAGGGCGTTCATCCCCTTCCAGGAAGGGTGCCAGCAGGGCGGGGTGGGTTTCCCTGCTGGCAACACCTCTCCTAATCTCTAGCTCCTTTGGATCGGCTTTGCCTACGAGCAGGCTCTGCCAAGAGTCAAAAACGGTTGAGAAAATATTCTGGTTTCTCTCCTTAGTAAGGCTGCCGGTTATACATAAGTTCTTTGTCAGTAGTTCTCAGGGTTTAGATCCCCCCAACCCCCCTTAAAAGGGGGCAGTCCAATGCAGGTGTTGAGATAGCCCCCTTGATAAGGGGGCGGCGATAGCGGGGGATCGCCCAGTATCGCTACCTTTAGAGATCCGTGTAAGCAGCAGCCCTAGTAAGGAGAGGTTTGTCCTGATTGACTGACAAAACCTATATCCAGAGCCTCGGAAAGCCATCTGGGAGAGGGGGTTGGGGGTGAGGTTGAACAGCGTTTGTCAGTCCACCAGGGTTTGATCTCAGGCGCAAAACTACGGGTTTCCATAACGACGGTGGAGCAGGCGCAAGGCCAGTCCCCACGCTTGACCCATCTTCCGATCATCAGCAGCACGCCCCCATATCCCTTGAGTCAGAGGAGTTTCTATGGCCGAGTCGTTCGGATACATTCTTGATGCCTTACCCAATCTGCTACGTGGATCCCTCGTCACCCTAGAACTCACCGCCTTATCGGTGTTACTGGGATTAATCGGCGGCATGTTGTTGGGGATGGCCCGTTTATCTACCCTGACACCCGTGAAGCTCCTGGCTCGGGTGTACATCGATTTCTTTCGGGGGACACCCCTGCTGGTGCAGATCTTTATGATTTACTTCGGCATTCCGGCCCTAGCCAACGGGTTAGGATTTACCTTCACCTTTGATCGCCTCGTTGCCGCCATCATGGCCCTGAGCCTCAACTCCGCCGCGTATCTGGCTGAAATTGTGCGAGGGGGAATTCAGTCGATCGAAAAGGGCCAGTGGGAGGCGGCGGAATGCATCGGCCTCGGCCCCATGCAAACCATGCGCTATGTGGTGTTTCCCCAAGCTTTTCGGCGGATGATCCCGCCTTTAGGGAATGAATTTATTACCTTGCTGAAAGATACGAGCCTGGTGGCGGTGATTGGTTTTGAAGAATTATTCCGCCAGGGGCAGCTGATTGTTGCTACCAACTATCGAGCCTTTGAAATTTACATCACCGTTGCCCTGGTTTACCTGGTGCTCAACACCCTGTCGTCTCAATTTTTCAACTTTTTAGAACACCGCATGGATCCGGTGCAGAAAGCAAAGCGGCGACAAGCAAGTGCTGCTGCCGAACCGAGCGTTTAGCAACTTGGCTTGCCTGGCCGAAGAATAGCCCCATAGAAAACCCCCAGCCAAAGCCAGGGGTCATAATGCCGATGCGGTTTCAGGGGGGTAACCCTCAGTCGAAACGTTCAAGGCTAAGCGTTTTCAGCCGCATCGGCTTCGCGACGACGCTTCATGCCGATCCCGAGGTTTAGATGCGGCTCTCCCCGTCACCAAGCTGGTCGAGTTACACCCGAGGTTGACGCTGCCGCTTCAGACCCATAGCTCCCATGGCTCCCATCACCAGCAGACCCGCTACGGTACCGGGTTCTGGCACCGCTTCGTATACCGTGGTGGTGCCGCTGACTTCGTTAGTGACGACCACCAGATTTTTGCCAGTAGGGCTATCTTGTCGGTTGATGAAAATCAATCCTTCAGGGCCTAAGTCTCCAGCCGTGCCTGCTTCGGCATCACCACTAAAGTCGCGGTTGTTGGTGTAGCTGGCAAAGGTGGGGTTGGTGGGGTCGGTGACGTCGTAGACCATAACGCCGCCAACCCGCTCTAAACCGATAAAGGCAAACACCTTATCGCCGATCGCCCCAATAGTGACCCCTTCCGGCTCCGGACCTTTGTTGTCACTGCGGTTATCAAAGGAGTCGTTTTCGTCATTGGTGGCATTGAAATCGTCGGGCAAAAGCGCCGCCAGCTTTTGCTCAAACTGATCGCCGCTGTCCCACACCAGGTTGCCATCCTCGTCCCAAATCGAGAAGGAGCGGGTACCGAAGGCATAGAGGGCCTCGTATTCACCGTCGGCGTTTTCACCTAGGGTGGTGGTCACCGTTAACCGACCGATCACCTCATCTGCTTGCAGGGCTTCCCGTTCGGCTTCACTGCCAAAGGTATCGGCCAGATCTAGATCCTTGATGCGCTCTTCTTCTTCAAAACCGTCGTACTCCCGCGCATCGCCTTCGTTGGCGGTGACGATGTAGGTCTTGCCAGCCACGGTGTAGGTGGCGATCGCATCAGGCTGGTACATCCCCAGTACAGGGTGATTGGCAATGTTGATGGCGTCGTCGCGATCGCTGGCATCCAAACCATTGCCAGCGGCGTTGTGGTCCTTGAAGCCGAGGGGCACAATCTGTTCAAACTCCCCGGTTTCGAGATTCAAGATGGCGATCGCATTGTTCTCTTGCAGACTGACATAGGCCGTCTTGCCATCTTCAGACACGGCAATGTATTCCGGCTCTAGATCCTGGGAGACGCTGGCCCCAGGGCCAAAGATCCGCACGCCCGCGTCGATCAGATCCTGCTTTTGACTATCGAAAGCGTTAAAGGTGGCAAAACCCACATCGGCATCGGTGAGGCCCAAAATCCCGCCAGATACATCAATGATGCTGACAGAGCCTTCCGGATCCACATTGCCCGGTTCATAGCCTTCGGGCTCCCCTTCATTGGCCACCAGTAGCTTGCTGCCGTCGGGGGTAAAGGTCACCATGTCGGGTAGGGCACCTACGGTCAGGGCCTTTTGAAAAATGCCGTCCAGGTCAAAGAACACCACACTGCCCGGAGCGTGAGCGGGATCGGATTCGACCGCAGCGGCAATGTAGCCGCCATAGGCGCTGTTGTAGGCCACGCTGTTGATGCCGCCGCCATAGGGGGACAGGTCAATTTCAAACAGTTTGCTAATGGCAGTAGGGTCACTCAAGTCCAGCACATCAATGGTGTTGGCATTGGCATTGGTGACAAACAGGCGATTGGCCCCAGGGGCAAAGGCTGAAATCTCAGCCGCACCTTCGTCAAAGATGCCGGATTCGTAGGTGCCAATCGGTTTGAGGCGAATGGCTTCGGCAGGGGCGGCCAAGGCCGCAAGCAGCAGCGTCGCAGGTACGACTAAGGCGGCAAGGAAACGGGTATGCATGGTTCCGGGAAGTTGAATAGGACAGCAGCGGGTTCACATCCTTGGGGGCCGCAGAGCGCCTGAACGCACGATTCAGGTCCGGTTCACTTCGAACCGACGCTGACCCCAGGGGCGTGACCAAAGTTACGCAACACCCCAGAAACTACTGATATAGCGTTAATAGATTGCAAAGCAAAGATTAAGGCCAGGTAAAAACCCATAGACTTCACTGGATCTTTATAGAACTGGCTGGAAATCGGCCTTGGCTTCATCTCAGCTTGATGAAAGTGTTGCCACCAAACCCCTCAGAGGGCTGGGCTGGGCATCCATGCGGTGGCTGTCGCCTGAGCCTTAGGGCAGCACCAAAGGAGCTTTGAGTTGGGCGGTCTGAGCGGAGTGGGATGACTGGGCTTCGACCCAATTCAGCACCCGGTTCCAAGCCCACCAGGGGTCGCGATCGCCCGCAATTGCCTGACCGCGCTGCCCGCTGAAGTACCCCACATGGCCGCCGCGATGGGTGAGATGCAGGTCAATGGCAGCGTTATCGGCGCAGGCCCTTTCCACGGCGGTGACTAACTCCGGCGCAAACAGCGGATCGTCCTGGGCATAGAGGATCAAGGTGGGTTTCTGGAGCTGGGGCAGTAGGGGTAAGGGGCTGCTGGCGGCATAGTAGGCGGGCACTGAGTCAAACCCTAGGGGGCCAATCACCAATTCTTCGTCAAAGGTCCAAATGCTGTGGGCACGGGCGATCGCGGCAGGATCTAGCACTCCGGGATGGGTCTGGTGAATCTGCTCGGCGAGTTGGTGGAGTTTGGCGGCGATCGCTTGCTCTAGATAGCGGCCTAACGGATGGTTCGTTAGATATCGCAGCGATTTCTCCGAATCCAAGCTGGGGCAAATCACCGCCCCGCCGGCAATTTCCTCGGTCGTAATCGGTGGTGAGGGTGCTAGGGCCTCGGCCTGCTGGCTGTAGTGAATCCCCCATAGGGCCAGTTGCCCCCCCAGGGAGTAACCGGTAAACCAGAACGGGGCTGGACATCCTAAAGCTTTCGATTGGGCAGCAATGTGGACAAAATCTTGCCCCTCATAAAGCCCATCAGAGGTGAGGGTGGGGGACAGCTCCATCGTTTTGCCGTGAGCCCGCCAGTCAAATAACACCACGGCATACCCCTGGCCATAGGCTTTGCGACCCAACACCCGCAGAAACCATTGATTGTCTAAATCGCCCACAATCCCATAGGTTCCCACCATCGTGCCTTTGGCCTTTGGCGGCACTGCCACAATGCCATGAATGGGCACCCCACCCGCCCCTTGAAAGCGGTGGCTTTGGTAGGGCGGTTCCGGTTGAGGGGTATATCGCTGCCAGAGCTGGTCTGCCACCCGCGCAATAAAAACGGTCATCAAGAGACCGTTATTGAGATACCAGGGGGCAAAAAGGGCGGCATGGCGTCACTCAATCAAGGGAAAGGCTGTTCTCAGTGTTGCATTCTTAGGGGCTGTCATCCATTAAACGTAGAGTCCTTGTGGCGCAACAATTTCAGCCCCTAGCAATATTATAGGGACGGGCGCGGTAGTGCTTGCCCAGCAAGACTTTCATCAGTAATTGATGACGCGCCCTAAACAACAATCCGTCCCGGTGTAGAATCCAGGGTTCAGATGGGGCAGGGCGTTGAAACGCCCTGCCTCTGGGTGAGTTCTGAGTGAGTTTTAAGGAGAAGGCATGGTGCTGCGTATCAAACGGCGGCTATTGACTGGGTTGATTAGCTTTGGATTCGTTTTGCCACTTCTGGCCTGTGGGACCCCCACGGCGACGGAGGACGCTACCACCCTGCCACCGCTACAGGTGGGGGCGATTCCCGATCAGGATCCAGAGAAGGTGCAGCGACTGTACGAGATTCTGGCCACCTACCTGTCAGAAACTCTCGGGGTCCCGGTGACCTTTCAGCCCGTCACCGACTACACCGCCGCAGTGATTGCCTTTAAGGTGGGCGATTTAGATCTGGTTTGGTTTGGGGGATTGACCGGGGTGCAGGCCCGCTTGCAGGTGCCGGGGGCCGAAGCGATCGCCCAGCGCGATATCGATGCCCAGTTCCACAGCGTCTTTATTGCCAATGCCAACAGCGGCCTAGGGGAGATCACCTCCCTAGAGGGGTTAGCGGTGTTGAAGGGTCACTCCCTCACCTTTGGCAGCGAAGCCTCCACCTCGGGTCGGTTGATGCCCCAGCATTTCTTGCAGCAGGGGGGCGTCACCCTGGAAGACTTTAAAGGGGAGCCCGGTTTCTCCGGCAACCACGACGCCACCATCAAGCTGGTAGAGGCGGGCACCTATGAGGTGGGGGCGCTGAATGAGCAGGTATGGCTGAGCCGCGTGGAGGAGGGGGCGGTGGATTTAGATCGGGTGCAGGTCATCTGGCGGACCCCGCCCTACTACGACTACCACTGGGTGATTAATCCCCAGGTGCGCGATCGCTACGGCGAGGACTTTATCGAGCGGGTACAGGCGGCGATTTTAGCCCTAGATCCAGCGGTGCCCGAGCATCGGGAGATTTTAGACCTCTTTAGCGCTGAGAAATTTATCGAGACCCAAAACAGCAACTACGACGATATTGAGGCGATCGGGCGGGCGATCGGCAAGATTCAATGAAGTACTGTCGGCACTGGTCTCTTAAAAGCCTATATTCCGTAGGTTGAGATTGAATAGATAAAGATGTGCAGGACTAGCATGAGGCCAGCCCTGCACTGTTCGAGAGCAAACCAGTCGAGTATCTGCTCGGTGAAGGCATCGCCGCCAGCCATCTAAACGATGACTGCCTAGGCGAGTACTCGACCAATTGTACGAAGAGGGCACCAGCAGTTTCTTATTGCGAGCGGCGCTGCAAGCGGTGGAGCGGTTTGGGGTGAACGATCCCCACCACCAGCTTTTTACTCACGGTTTTGTGGTCTAGATTTTGCGCCCATGGCGCTTGACTGCATCGATCGCGATGGTTTGGCAAATACAAAAGTCTTGGGTGCTCCCAAAAGGGCGTTTAGAATAGTCAGGCTGATTGACAACCTAGGAGACCTCCCTGATGTCGTCCCTCGCCACCCTCGCCACTCCGGCACCCCCATCCCCCAATGCCAATCCGTCCTTTGATGCGGTGGCCTTTGATGACGCTGTTATGGCCACCTACGGTCGCTTCCCCCTGGCCCTAGTCAAAGGGGATGGCTGCCGCGTCTGGGATGCCGAAGGGCGCGAGTACCTAGACTTTGTGGCGGGCATTGCCACCTGCACCCTGGGCCATAGCCATCCCCGCGTGGTGACGGCCATTTCCCAGCAGGCCCAGACCTTACAGCATGTTTCCAACCTCTATTACATTCCCAACCAGGGGGCTTTAGCCCAGTGGTTGACCCAGCATTCTTGTGCTGACAAGGCTTTTTTCTGCAACTCTGGGGCTGAGGCCAATGAGGGGGCGATTAAGCTGGCCCGTAAATATGCCCATACGCAGCGGGGCATTGAGCAGCCGGTGATCATTACCGCCAACGCTAGCTTCCATGGCCGCACCCTGGCCACGGTCACAGCCACCGGGCAGCCCAAGTATCAGAAAAACTTTGCGCCCTTGGTCCCTGGCTTCCACTACGTGCCCTACAACGATTTGGCCGCGTTAGAAGCGGCGATCGCCACCCTTGATCAAGATCACCCCCAGGTGGCCGCCATCTTATTGGAGCCTTTGCAGGGCGAAGGGGGGGTCAGACCGGGCGATCGCGCTTATTTTCAAGGGGTGCGGCGGCTCTGTGATGAGAAGGGCATTCTGCTCATCCTCGATGAAGTGCAGGTGGGCATGGGTCGCACCGGTCACCTCTGGGGCTACGAAAACCTAGGGGTTGAGCCGGATATTTTCACCCTGGCTAAGGGGCTAGGGGGCGGCATCCCGATCGGGGCGGTGCTCTGTAAGGACCACTGCAATGTGTTTGCCCCTGGCGATCATGCCAGCACCTTTGGCGGCAATCCCTTTGTCTGCGGGGTGGCGCTCGCGGTCTGTGAGGCAGTGACGCAACTGGATCTAGTGACCAATGTGCAGCTCCGGGGAGAAGCCTTGCGGGAGGGGCTTGCCCATCTGGTCAGCCAGTATCCCCAGTGGTTTGAACAGGTGCGGGGTTGGGGGTTGATTAATGGCCTGGTGTTGCGATCGGACGCGGGCATTACCGCTATCGATGTTGTCAAGGCGGCGATGGCGGTGGGGCTGTTGGTGGTGCCCGCTGGGCCACAGGTGGTGCGGCTGGTGCCGCCGCTAATTGTGTCGGCGGCGGAAGTGCAACGGGCTCTGGCGTTGTTGGCGCAGGCGATCGCCAGTCTGGCAGTGGAAGCCGACTAAACCTACAGGTTCTGTTTGCTGCTGAGTCTGCATCAAGATGGCTCGTAGTCTGGTCTCGCAGTTTGGCCTTGCCGAATTGGTGAGGGCTACGATCGTGATCGCGCCGCCGACATTAACCCATTCTTTGGCGACCCGACTATTGTCGTCCTCCTAGCAATTCGAGGGGATTGGAGCAGTGCCCGCCTCTTGCCTCATCTCGACTATGACCTGATTCGCCAAAACCCCAAGATGATCGTCGGCTTCAAGGGAGCGAATTTTATGTCTCGGCAAGATCTCAAAGAACAGGCTATCCACTTAGCCGCTAGCGATCGCCTAGCGCTAATCAGCGCCATCATCCAATCTCTCCAAGGCTCACCCCCACCAGAGAACTGGCAGTTTTGATATCGCGTCCTCATCCCTGGCGCAAGCAGCTCTACATCAAAGGTCGCAAACTACTTGTTGCGACACTGTGGAGCGATATGACAACGAATGCCATGACCCCAGAGGAAGCGGCTGATAACTGGGACTTACCCCTCGCCGTCATCCACGAAGCCATTCACTACTGCGAAACCCATCCAGATCTCCTAAGGCTCGAAGCCGAAGAAGAACGCTGTCGCCTACTGGAAAAAGGAGTCTCCCTTGAGCCTAGCTTTACTGCTGGATGAGGATTCAACCAGTGGAAATTCTGAATCAGAAGCTTCTCGATACAATAAGAGCGCAGTCAGCCGATGGCAGCCACCATTATGACGGTTGCAAAGCCCAGAACTTTAACCCTCAGCGAGTTTCTGAGTCTCCCAGAAACCAAACCTCCTAGCGAATATGTCGAGGGCGAGATTAGCCAAAAGCCCATGCCCAAGACGCGTCACTCCAGACTGCAAGGTAAACTGATTGGCGCAATCAATCAGGCTGCTGAGGCAGAGCAGATTGCCTATGCCTTCCCAGAATTGCGCTGCACATTTGGCGGACGTTCAATCATTCCTGATATCGCCGTGTTGCGGTGGCAACACATTGAGCTAGATGATGACGGCGAACCCGTAGATGACGTTTTCGTTGCACCAGACTGGGCCATTGAAATTCTGTCGCCCGATCAAAGCGCTAATCGGGTGACCGGTAATCTTTTGCATTGTTTGAAACAGGGCTGTCAGTTGGGTTGGTTAGTGGATCCCAGCGATCGCTCTATCATTGTCTTCCAACCCCAACAACAGCCCGAATTTTGTCACCAAACCGATTCGCTGTTGGTATTGCCAGAAATTGATTTGGCCCTCACAGTCCAACAGGTGTTTGACTGGCTGAGTATGAAAGCAAAGTAGCCGTTGCTGATTTAGAGAGTGAACCGATTTATCAAATTCAGGCTATTGGTGAATTTGATAGATGGAACCATACCGGGGTTCAGCAAAGCTAGCAAAGTAATGGCGAGACTCGTCTCAATCACACCAAACAGGTCAACTCACTGGCCTGTTTGCTAAACAAGAGATTTTCTCGATAGTCCACCGGACAATCAATCACCGCCGGGACATCCTGGGCCAACGCCTCCTTCAGGGTCGGCACCAACTCCTCCGTCGATTTCACCCGGTAGCCCTTCAGCCCCATACTCTCCGCCAGCTTCACAAAATCCGGGTTGGTGAAATGCACAAACGCCGACTCGCCATAGTAGTTGTGTTGCTTCCACTCAATCAGCCCGTAAGCGCCGTCATTAAAGATGATCGTCACAAAGGCTGTGCCCATGCGTAGGGCCGTCTCTAGCTCCTGACAGTTCATCATGAAACCGCCATCCCCCGTCGCCGCCACCACCTTGCGCTCGGGATGCACCAGCTTCGCGGCGATCGCCCCCGGTATGGCAATGCCCATGGAGGCAAACCCGTTGGAAATGATACAAGTGTTGGGGCGATCGCAGTGGTAGTTGCGGGCAATCCACATCTTGTGGGCTCCCACATCGGAGATGACGATATCCTCTGGCCCCATCACCTGGCGCAGATCGTAAATCAGCTTTTGGGGCTTCACCGGAAAGCCCAAATCATCCCCGTAGCGCTCATAGTCGGCGCGGATTTCATCCCGGAGCTTCACATTGATGGGCTCCGGCAACCCTTTGCGGTTTACCCGTTGCAAAATCCCTTGGAGAGAATCGGAAATATCGCCCACCACCTCTACGCGCGGGATATAGCTACTGTCGATTTCGGCGGGGGTGGCGTTGATGTGCAAAATCGGGATGTTGCCCTCGGGGTTCCATTTCTTAGGGGAATATTCCACCAGGTCATAGCCCACAGCAATGATCAGGTCCGCCCGCTCTAGCCCGCAAGCAATAAAGTCTCGCTGCTGTAGCCCCACCGTCCAGAGGGAGAGAGGATGGGGGTAGGGAATCACCCCTTTGCCCATAAAGGTGTTGGCCACGGGGATATTGAGTTGGGTGGCAAATGCCACCAGCGCCTCGCTGGCCCGCGCCCGAATCGCCCCATTCCCCACCAAAATCATCGGATTAGTCGCCTGGGCGATCGCCACCGCCGCCTGCTGCAAACTGTGGGCAGAGGCGTCGGAATGCTCTCGACTATCTCGCCGCAACGGCGTCCCGTCGGCGGGCATGTCGGCGATGTTTTCAGGCAGGTCAATGTGGACGGCACCGGGGGGCTCGGTTTGGGAGAGCTTAAAGGCTTTGCGGACGATTTCGGGGGTGATGCTGGGGCGAACGATTTGGGTATTCCATTTGGTCACGGGGGCAAACATGGCCACCAGATCCAAATATTGGTGGGACTCGATATGCATGCGATCGGTGCCCACCTGTCCGGTAATCGCCACTAGGGGAGCCCGATCGAGGTTGGCATCGGCCACCCCGGTGATCAGGTTGGTGGCCCCTGGCCCTAAGGTTGAGAGGCACACCCCGGCCTTGCCGGTGAGACGACCATAGACATCGGCCATAAAGGCGGCCCCCTGCTCGTGGCGGGTGGTGACAAACTGGATGGAGGAGGTTTTCAGGGCCTGCAACACCTGCAAGTTTTCTTCGCCGGGAACCCCAAAAATATATTCGACCCCCTCGTTCTCCAGGCATTTGACCAGCAGTTCAGCCGTATTCATCGTATCTATTTCCAAAATGTAGGAGGGGCGCAAGGATTTGCGCCCTTGTTAAGGATTTGCGCCCTTGTTATTGAGGCAGGACTGACGCGGTTGAATCCAACCTTGGCCCCCCTACCCCAAGTTGGGGTGAGGCCGGATTCAAAGTTCCCCAGTTTTAGCGGCTTCAAGCCCTAGCTCCTTTAGAGCGGCTTCGCCTGCGGGCAGACAAGCAAAGGGGGCCGATAGTAGTTCCTATTGGGGCATTTGCCCTCACCGCACCCAGACGGTTTTGGCATTCACAAAGGCCAAGATCCCTTCGCGGCCCAGCTCCCGGCCATAGCCCGATCGCTTGATGCCGCCGAAGGGGAGGCGCGGGTCGGACTTGACCATGCCGTTAATAAACACGGCTCCGGCCTCCAGTTCGTTAATCAGGCGATCGCGCTCCTGACCATCTTCGGTCCAGCCGCTGGCCCCCAACCCGAGGGTAGTGCTGTTGGCTAGGGCAATGGCGGCGTCGAGATCGGGCACCCGAAACACCAGCGCCACCGGCCCAAAGAACTCCTCGTCATCGGCAGGGGTGCCGGGGGGAATATCGGTCAAAATCGTCGGTGGGTAGAAGTTGCCCGACTGGAGATCCGCAGGCAACTTTGCTTGGCAAGCGGGTAAATCGCCGCCGATCGCCACCTGAGCCCCGGCGTCGATACAAGTCTGCACCTGCTGGGCCAGCTCCTCGCGAATGGCCGGGGTGGCCAAAGGCCCAATGTCGGTGTCGAACTGCATCGGATCGCCGACGGTGAGGGCTGCAAAGCGCTGGGTGAGTCCGGCGATGAATTGATCGGCGATCGCCTCATGGACAATAAACCGCTTGGCCGCGATGCAGGACTGGCCGTTGTTGAGGGTGCGGGCGGTCACCGCCGTATCCATGGCCCGGTCTAAATCGGCACTGGCCATGACAATAAACGGGTCGCTGCCCCCCAACTCCAACAGGGTGGGCTTGATGTGTTTACCCGCCGCTGCCGCTAAGGCCGATCCCGCCGGTTCACTACCGGTGAGGGTGGCGGCAATGACGCGATCGTCGGCGATGATGTCGGCCACGGCATTGGCCCCCACCAGCAGGGTTTGAAAGACCCCGGCTGGGAAACCAGCTTTTGTGAAAATCTCTTCAATGGCCAGAGCGCATTGGGGCACGTTGGAGGCATGTTTGAGCACCGCCACATTGCCTGCCATCAAGGTGGGGGCGGCAAAGCGAAACACCTGCCAAAACGGAAAGTTCCAGGGCATCACCGCCAGCACAACCCCGAGGGGCTGGTAGCGCACAAAGCTTTGGCTACCGTCGGTGGGGGTCGGCACATCAGCCAACAAGCGATCGCCTTGCTCGGCGTAAAACCGGCAGACCCAGGCGCATTTTGTCACCTCAGCAATGGCGCTGGCCAAAGGTTTACCCATCTCGCGGGTCATGATCTCGCCGTAAGCCTGACGGTTGACCTCTAAAATGTCGGCAGCGGCATGGAGACAGTGGGTGCGCTGGGCAAAACTCGTCTGGCGATAGTCCGCAAACGCCGCCTGGGCTTGGGCGAGGCGATCTTGAATGGCGATCGCGTCCAGGGTTTCGAAAGTCGTAACGGTTTTGCCGGTGGTGGGATTAACAGTTGCAATCGCCATAGATGCCCTCCTTGTCACAGCGAAAGGTAGGTGCTGTGGGGCTGTTTTTCTACTGTGACAAGTTCAGGGTTCAGCCACAATTAAATCCTGATGGATCGTATGAAATGTTCACCGTTAACAGTAGAAAGTTAAAAACCATATGAGTTTCTACTCCTAAGGGTTTTAACGTTTTGAAATACCAAATTTTGAGTGGATCTCGGCAAAATGTAAACAATTGAAACTTTTTTATGTGGCGAGAGTTAAGAACTTATTAAGTCGCCAAGCGCGGCCAATATTTGCCGATATTCTGAGAATCAAGATACCTCCTAACTGCGTCTCCAGCCCCGCCATATTTTGACGGGGCTGCTTTTTATGGCCCTTAGCCCAGCTTGCCGCTGGGGAGGGGCTCTAAATCAAACAGGGTGTGCAGGGTCTGCATCGCCTGCTTGCGGGTTTCAATATCCCGCTGACCCCGCAGTTGCACCATCGGGTCATGGAGAATCTTATTAACGATGCCTCGGGTGAGGGCCTCGATCACCGCTTGGTTTTTACCGGCAAACTCATTGCCGAGGCGCGACAGGGCTTTTTCCAACTCCTGCTGACGGATCGATTCCACCTTTTTACGCAGGCTGCTGATGGTGAGGACGGTATCGAGCGATCGCCACCAGTCAATAAAGCTATCCACCTCTTCGTCCAGCAGGGCTTCTGCCTCTAATGCCATCTGGCGGCGGCTCTCCTGATTTTGGGCCACCACCGCTTTGAGGTCGTCCACGTTAAAGGCTTGAACGGTTTCCAGATCATTCACATCGGTGTGGACGTTGCGGGGTACGGCAATGTCAAACAGCATCAGGGCTTGATTGGGCTGTAGCACCCCCTCTAACCGCATCCGATCCAAAATCGGCTCGGTGGCGGAGGTGCAGGTAAACACCACATCCGAGGCACAGACCGTTTCCAGCATGGTGTCCAGGGTACCGGTTTGAATGCCTGCGCCATTAAACTGGGCGGCCAACTCGTCCGCCCGCTGGATGGTGCGATTCAAAATTGTGATCTGGCAGGGATCCTTGGAGAGCAAATGCTGCACCAGCAGCCGAGCCATTTTGCCCGCCCCCAGAATGCTGATGCGGCAGTTGGCCAAGTTGGGCTGCTTCATCTTGGCTAGCTCCGCCGCTGCCGAACTAATCGAGACCGCCCCGGTGCCAATGCTGGTTTCGGTGCGCACCGCTTACCCGCCGAAATCGACTGCTTCAGCAGTTGGTTGAGGATGCGGCCACAGCCCTGATGCTGCTGGGCGAGTTTGTGGGCGTGCTTCACTTGAGACAAAATCTGCCCTTCCCCCAGCACCAAGCTGTCTAACCCGGCAGAGACCCGCATCAGGTGCATGACCGCATCTTGATGCAGCAGGATAAATAGATGCGCCCTAAGTTCCTGGAGAGGAACCTTGCCGTAGTCGGACAGAAACTGGGTTACTTCCCGTACCCCAGCCTCGGTTTCCTCGGTGACAATGTGAATTTCGAGGCGGTTGCAGGTGCTGAGAATCGAGACTTCACTGATGTGGGGATAGCTGGTGAGGTGAGCGATGGCCGCTTCGGTCTGAGGGGTCGGAATGCTCAGCTTCTCTCGCACCTCTACCGGTGCGGTTTTATGACTCAGGCCAACAACAGCAATGTTCATGAATCCTCTCAACAAAAACAGTGGTATTCAGCGAAATTAAAGTTATAGAACGGTTGAAAGGGCAGGGAGCAACCACCTTCGGATCTTTCGTTACCGATAGTTCTGACGGTAGGGAAATCCTGGGTCCGACTCAAGGAAACTCAATAAAAGTCCATCAAACGAAAAAAGGATGCCGCCCGTGGCCGGTGTTGGAGTGACGTCAACACTCTTTACGGTAACCCTTAGCCGACCTGCTTAGGCGGGCGCTCCGTCGCTGCCGCCCATGAAACTGTGGGTGCTCTACTCTAAGAGGGTTTTGCCAGACGCTTTCCACCAGGGTTTGGGTGGCGTATCGGGATTACCCGTCTCTGCCGCCTCTAGGATTGGCGATTTGGTTGCGGTCTCTTCGGGGTCTAAGGATGCTGCTGAAGGGTCTTGCTGTACAGGCGCTTCGGGTGAATCGGTGGGATGACTCATCGACTCATCGGCTCATCGGCTGAATGATTACGTTGATCGGTGAGGTATTGGCAACGACGATCATGAAGCGCTATGGGTAGGCTTTGTCCGTAGCTCGTGGAGGGTTTCGCAATCGCGCTCCAAATCAGCCTCATCGTAGTGCAAATCAGCGTGGTGCTGTTTTAAAAAGGCATCGACCGCCCAGCGCGAGGATAACCCCAGCATCCGACCTACTTCAGCAGGGGTAATTTTTTCAGTTTGGTAGACTTGGATCACCAGCGCTTCATAGGATCTCATGGGTAAGGTGATCGCGCTTAAAGTGCTGAATTAGCGCTTCGGGGAGATCGATGGTGATTTGCATAATCTAGGCTCCATATTGAATGGTTTGATCAGGTAAGGGATGGTTTCAGCCTAGTAGACAACTAGGAGAGCATCCTTCAAAAAATCCATGAAGCTGCCTTGACTCATATTCTAGCTGCCATAATTGGGTGGCTGAAGTAGTTAAAATAGGGAGCGGCTGATGGTGGAACCTGTAACGACCCTGACGGCAGCAGCGATCGCCGCAATGCAACCAAGACTTCTGAGTTGAGACAATTGCTCAAGACGATGCAGACATGCGGCAGGGAGCACAGAAAATCTAAATCGCAGTGCAAGCGCAGCCCGGTGCTGTCGTTAACTTAACCCAATTGACAGAAAAAATTGGCGTGGTGAACTAGGGGCCGACCATCAACCAAACGAATACTTTTTCCTTCTAGCCTTCAGCCATAACAGAACCGATTGCCAACAAGATTGGAGGGGGGCGATCGCGCCTTTTTCCCAACCAAATTTTCCTGCCATAGCGCAAAGTAATCGAGGGAAACCCTATGTTTCACTTCAAATTTGAATCGGCGATTTTTATATCTAAAAAGTACGCAGGTGGGATAATTGGAATATTCCGAAAAGGATGAAGTACAAGTAGGTCCTGATCGCCTGTCAGGATATAGTCAGCATCACCATTGACGGCAACTTCAAGCAATTTATTGTCTTTCGGATCGCGGCAGTCAGTAATCGGGTCAACAATTACAATTTGCTCCGCTTCCTCCCATAGCCTCGCCATAAATTCGACCCGAATAGCGGTGGAAACATATCTGTCAAATTTTGGACGGATTATGACTTTCTGTAATTCTTCAAATGTTTTATCAGAAAACAGTAAAATGCCGATATCTCTAGCTTTTTTTGATGCTTGATCGGGCACAGATGCAGCAATCAGAATGCTACTGATCAATGTATTTGTATCGATGACAATTCTCAGCTTATTCATCTTGAAGTATGTTGTCAAGACTATCCTGGGTTAAGCCTTTCTGGCTGGCTTGGGTCTGCATTTCAGCAATAATCTCGTCTAGAGATCGCTGTTGCATTGTTTGCTTAAGCCAGGTGTTGACTAACATCTGAATTTTTTTCTGTTTGATAGGATCTGATTCTTGGTAAGCTTGGGCGACTTCGGCATCAACCTGAATAGTAATCATTTGCATCACAAATCTCCTATGAACTATTGTTTGATGGCTGCTGGTTTATTCCGTTGACTTTTCCGTTGATAGGGGGATAAATTGAGCGAAGCGAATCATCATTTGTGGAACAGAACCAATGTTGGCTGCACACATTTTTTAATTGCCGATTCTTAAGGACAATGGCATGTGATCACTAAACCCCAGCCATTCACTTTTTCTCCCAACGGTAAGATTACAATTAGGAATCAGTTCTCTTTTCAAAAAAACGTAATCTATGTGGTAAGACTTATTTTCGTTGCGGTGAAGATAAAACGTTGGTTCGGTTTCTTGACCTTGAATCTCGCTCCTACTCACATGATAGAGGCTTTCGATACCTATTGATTCTAATTCTTTGACAACATCACTATGATTCCACCACCGATCAGGCTTATCCCAAATTGAGTTGCTATTAAAATCACCAATTATTATAGTGTTTTTCTGCGACAATTCTTCTCGATGTATTTGCAAGTATTTCCAGAATTGTCCCATATAACCGAATGCCTCTGATTCACTTCTTTTGGTCCACACCGCCAAGACACTAAAGCTCTCATTAATTTTGAACGGCAAGAATAATCTTAAATCCGTCGTTTCCCAGTCAAGAGATTTACTATTACTCTCAAGTCCAACTAATTTAAAGGACCCATGCCAAGCTAATGGTTTTAATTGCTGGCCATTCTTGGGAAACACCCCAACTCCTTTATGCTTTGATTCTCCTATCCATAAATATTCGCCCGCCCAATCCATGTATTCTTTTGTAGAATGTTTCGGATTTTCACATTCTTGAACGATCAGCACATCTGCATTCAAAGCATTCGCTTCAGCAAGCTTTTTCCTGAGTGCACCGTTACAATTCCAACTCACTATATTCATTTGTTTTTTGTTTGGATCCCGGCAAGCAATACCCATAAACCTGACATAAATTACCGACAATGTGGGTCTCAAAGACCTTTTCGGTGATATCCATAGGGACAGGATGTCCAACCCGGTGATGTTGGCTTGTTGCGATTTCCGGCTAGGCAGATTATGGCGAAGGGATGCCGAAATGTACTCAGTCATGGACGGAGCTAGTTTTGCGGTCCAGGGTTGAGGGTGGCGTAGACACGAACCTTCAACAGACCTATTAAGGTATCCAGTTGCTCGTAAAGGTCTAACTCGGCAGATTCCGATGGGTTGAGAGTGGTCTCACGATTTTTTTTCAGCAGCGTTTGCAAACGGCTTTGGGAGGGTTCGGACACTTGGAAGCCGATGATTTGCGCTGAGGTCGGTTGACTGATCAGGAAGTCGAGGATGTCTTGATAGGTGCTGGAGGTGTTGGGCGGGGTGGGAGTGCTTTGCTCTAGGGACTGTTGACTGAGCAGGGTAGTAGCAATGAGGCGGGTAAAGAGGCCAGAAAACTGGTTTTGATAGGGGGCAAGCCGTTGGGCTAGATCGTCGGGGATATCGATGGTGATTTGTGCCATGGCAGGTTAGAAGAGTGTGGGTGATTTAATTATAGAAAGTTGTTTTTTTGACAGCTCAGCGCAGGAAGTACGGGACTGGTTTCCTAACGGGCGATACACGATGATTTTCAGCTTAAATCTTTGCCCGATCCTCTGGGGCAATCCCCGTGCCGGTATCCGCCACCGTGATCCAAGCCTGCTGTTCCTGCTTTCATGGGGTTGCAGTCTTGAGGCAGGTGGAGCAACACGGTTCAAAAAAAATGAGGGGGACTCCGGCAACAATGGGATGAGCTATCGTCCCCCAGTGACGGTCCTTACCCTCTAAAATCAGGGTTTAGCCCGATCCCTGGGCTATCCTGTCCACTGGCACCTCACGACAGAATCCATGACCCTGAGAACCATCAAAGATTTGCTGCACCATGGCAACCCCGGAGAGGCGGTTACCCTCCAAGGCTGGGTGCGGACTAAACGAGAGCAGAAGTCCCTCAGCTTTCTCAATATCAACGATGGCTCAGCCATGTCAGGGTTACAGGTGGTGGTGAATGATACCCTTGAGGATTACGAAGCGGTGATCAAACGCCTCAGTACCGGGGCGTCGGTGGCCATTACCGGTACCTTGGTCGAGTCCCCCGCTAAGGGGCAGCGTATCGAGCTGACCGCCGAAACCCTCACCGTTTATGGCGAGGCCGATGACAGCTACCCGCTGCAAAAGAAGCGCCATTCCTTTGAGTTCTTAAGGACGATTGGTCATCTGCGATCGCGCACCAACACCCTCGGAGCCGTGTTTCGGGTGCGGAATGCCTGTGCCCAGGCCATTCATGAGTTTTTCCAAAGCCGCGACTTTTTGTGGATGCACACCCCGATCCTCACCGCCAGTGACTGTGAGGGGGCAGGGGAGATGTTTACGGTGACCGGACTCAACCTCAACCAATTGCCCAAAACCGCTGAAGGCCAAGTCGATTTCAGCCAAGACTTTTTTTGGTAAGCCCACCTACCTCACCGTCAGCGGCCAGTTGGAAGCGGAAATCATGGCCATGGCCTTCACCAACGTCTATACCTTTGGCCCCACCTTTCGGGCCGAAAACTCTAACACCTCTCGCCACCTGGCCGAATTCTGGATGGTGGAGCCGGAAATGGCCTTCTGTAACCTAGAGGGCAACATGGACCTAGCTGAAGCCTTCCTGAAGTTTGTCTTTCAGTTTGTGCTGAATCATTGCGAAGACGACATGGCGTTCTTTAACCAGCGCATTGACAACACGGTTTTAGAGACGGCCCAAAATATCATTGACGAAGCCTTTGAGCGGCTCACCTATACCGAGGCCGTGGCCCTATTGCAGAAGACCGACCAAGACTTTACCTACCCGGTGGAATGGGGCATTGATCTCCAGTCTGAGCATGAGCGCTACCTGGCGGAGACGATCTTTAAAAAGCCGGTGATCGTGACGGACTATCCGGCAGCGATTAAA
>JAAUQE010000207.1 GCA_012032425.1 Leptolyngbya sp. RL_3_1
CCCCCCAAAGCCGCCCGCGCCGCCAGACTGAATCGAACCGTCAGGTGATTGAAATCCTCCGCCTGTGCTGCCTGTGCCGCCAGATTGACCATCCGGTGCTGGTCCAAGTAACCCTCGCTCAAAGCCCCCCACACCCCCGTTGCCCGCCGTGCCGTTGGCGTCGCCCCCGATCGCCTGATTGTTCTCAAACAGGACATTGTCAGCAACGAAGCTGGCATTATCCACAAAGACGGCCCCGCCGACCCCGGCCCCACCACCGCCGCCATTATTGCCGTCTAAGCCAATCGCCTGACCATCCACCAGCCGTAAATCTTGCAGAACGACCTGAGTGACATTTTTGCCTGCGCCTTGAATCGAGAAGTGACGCGCCGCAACATCCATATCCAGGGTGTGCTGCTCACCCTCGGCGGAGCGAATCACTAGGTCATCGGTGATGCTGGGTAAGACGGCATCAATGTTGATATCGCGGGTAACAACAATGGTGTCTTCCCCGGCCAGGAGATTCGTCTCATGAATGGCGTTGATGAGCTGGGCCGTGCTCGCAACAAAATACCCGTCGAGGACGCTAGCCCCCAGGGTAAAGTAGTCGCCATCGCTTAGATCAACACCGCTGAAGGTCACGGTAGTTTCGTCAAAAGCCGTTGCTGCAATACTTTGACTCACGCCATTGTCAAAAATGGCATCGTTATCGATTAAAAGGGCGAAGTCGTTGAGCGTTGTTCTGGGGGCGGCAAAGAAATCGGCGATCGCAAAGGTCAGGTCAACCACACCCACATCGCCCGTTTCGGCCACCTGCCAGACCCGATTGAGCCGTTGATTCAGGGCGGGTAGGGTCGGCAAATCAACCGTCACTTCCCCCGTCGCGCCGTCATGGCCCCAAATCAGAAACTCACCATCATTCAAATCAGACCCATTGCCGACGGTGAGCAGACTCCCCAACGCACTGCTGCGCGATTGCAGTTGATTGAGGCTGCTGCCCAGATCGGCCCCAATGCCCGCAACCCCATTGCCATAGGCCCCATTGACGCTGGCATTCCAGATCACATTGCCCTGGCTATCTAAATAATTGATGCCGTCCGCCAGATCAATGCCATATTTCAGCGCTAGGTAGGATTCAACTTGCTGGGCCTGCTGCGCCGACAGCGTGCCATCGCCATAGACAATCACCTCGGCAATCCGACCATCTAGCGGATTGAAGTCTCCAATGGAGCCAATATCGAGGGTCGTCAGCCCCCCATTGGCATCGTCAAAGGTAAAGATGCCTTGGGATTGGCCATCCACAAAAACCTCAGAGCCGTTGAGGACACCGTGATTGAACTGGGTTCGTAAAAGGCCGGGACGGTTCGATCCGGCCTCTGGAAAAAAGAAAGATTGATTATTCGCGCTGACCCCGGATGAGGTGAGATAAAGGTCATTACCCACATTGTCGTTGCCCAGCAAGCCAAAGGCCCCCGGCGTCGGATCCTGTTCAAAAACGACGAAATACTGCTGGGGATTCACTTGGGCCGGATTAACGTCGAACGGAATCGTGACTTTGTCATTGCCGTCAAAGTCGATCGCAGGGTTGAAGTTAAACCCATTGCTCACCAATGCCGGATCGCCCGTCACGCTGACGGAATTTCGTCCATTCCCGGACAGATCTGACCAGGCCGTGAGGGTATTGCCAGTCGTTGCGACGCCCGAATCGGCCCTAAGCCAGAGTTGCAAGTTGGTTTCCACTCCGCCTGGAGCGGCCTGTTCCACAGCCACGGAACGACCGTCTAGGGTCAAAGTCGCGTGGTCGTTATCGGCTAAAGCGACCTGTAAAGCGGTGGGGGCGATCGCCCCCTGCTGCACCAGCGCGGCAAAAATAGCCCCCTCATCCCCTGGGCTATCTGCCCCATTCACCCGCGCATCAATCCGGTGCCCCGCCTCCTCCAGCAGCACTGTCACAATCAAGTCCACATCAGTGCTGGGGGCCGCCAAAAAGTCCTGGGATAGGTAAATCGTGTCGGTGTCGATCCCGTAGGCTCCCCAAGCCCCACCCATCTCCTCACCCGATCGCACCTCAATCCCAGAAAGCACCTCAAAATTGCCTGCACGCCAGTCCTGCTGTAGCGTTGAGAGGTCGGCGGCGTCTCCGAAAGCGATCGCCATCTGGGCCAAAAAATCGTCCTTGCTGGCCCCTGCCTTCAAGGTCTGTTGAGCCTGTGCCAAGGCGAGCTGTAGGGTACTCAGCAGATTGGGCGGCAGATCTACACCCGAATCAAATACCAGAAAATTGGCAGAAACGCAGTTCATATAACGGTTCTCCTAATCGGGGATGGTTTTACTAAGTGACAAATACCTGATTGACTGACAAAAGTCCCAGAAGCCCTGTAAATTCGTTGCGACGGCTGGCGACTAGAAGTCGCGCCTACGTAAACAAAGTCCGCCTCCGCGGACTATGCACACCAAGGGTTTGAGTAATCCGCGAAGGCGGATTTTGTCCCTATAGCTGCGGTTTCAACCGCCAAGCGGCAAAGTTTTGTCAGTCAACCAGGACAAATACTATGGCTGCTTTAAGCCGAGCATGAGGGAAAAAACCAGGGCTTGAGTAACTCAAAACCCTAAAAAGCATCAGTATTTTCCCGGATAATTCCTTGCTCGCAGGCGTACCATGCCCATTTTTATTCGGAGGAGATTTGTTTGTTTTTATTGAGGATTGGCGACTGCTAGGATGCTCAGCGCCCCATTCCAGCAGAGGCCCGTACCCATCGAACTCGCGTATAAAACGCAAAACCGGGTTGCCCTAGGACAACCCGGTTAAATTGCGACACGTTAATCTTCGTAACGGCTCAGCTCCATAGCAGCTCAGCGGCCTATGCCTTAGCGGCGGAGACCGTCGGTTTCAGAGACGATTACCCTAGAGGTCAAACTGATTGCCGCGACGATATTGCAGGTATGCAGCGAAAAATAAACCCCCTAAGGTCACGGGGATTAGGCCCAATACAATTCCACTCAGCAACGGCTCAACCACGCGAAATAGCTCCTTTCAATACATCAGGGTGAGTCTCTCTATGCCTAACACCAATCATTAAGCATTAATGAGAGTGTGAATAATCTTGTCTCTCATCATACTGGCTAACCGGTTCCCTGGCCCGCTCTAGTAGTCGCCAAGCTGTTGAGCGGCTGTGCCGTTGCGCCCAGGAATCAGAGCAATTCTAGGTCTCCTCCGCACAAGGGGCCAGAGCAATAGAGACCCGTCAGTCGGGCCGGCTGACCAGCACCGCCGCTGCGATTCGCCCCCCTCTCAAAACCTTAAATCAAACCCCATGACCCAATTTAGGACCACAGTTTTAAGCTACGTTAATAAAGAAACGTAACTAGAGTTCCTGGCTTTGACTGAGAATGCGGCGATAGAGTCAGTCTCTTCCCCGACTGCGGTGCTCTTGAGGGCACTGGCGGCGATCGCTTTGGTGGGGATATTGGCCCTAGGGATTGGCCTCGGCGTTCGCTACCTTCAAGCCTCCGATCCCTACACCCATGAGGTGCTGTCTTTGCAGGGAGAACAAGGGCGAGGGCAAGCGATTTTTCAAATGAACTGCGCCATTTGTCACGGCCTTGAGGCCCACGGTGAAGTCGGGCCTAGCCTGCTCCAAGTGTCCGATCGCATGTCAAAAGTCCGGTTGATTCAGCAGGTCACCAGTGGCCGCACGCCGCCCATGCCGCAGTTTCAACCCGAACCGCAAGATATGGCCGATCTACTTGCCTACCTTGAATCTCTGTAAGCGAATCTCTATAGACAGCGTTTAGCCGCCCGCCGCCCCGCTCTCCCCGTCGCCCGAGGTGCTCTAAACTACCTCCAACTCGAAAACGTGAGTTTTTACTATCGGGTAAACTACGGGCTTGGATGTGGCCAGGGTTTAGTATGGTGGACAGCCTGATCACGCCCACTCTAGACCCTTGAAGGAACGCTCCGATGTCGTCTCAGACCTACTATTACTTGGTGGCCAGTCAACGCTTTCTCTTTGAGGAAGAGCCCCTCGCGGAAGTCTTAAAAGAACGCACCCGCCATTATCAAGAGCAGGAAAAGCAAATCGATTTTGGCTGATTCAGCAGCCTGCCTTTTTAGAGACACCAGCACTATCAGTCGTTAAGGCTAAATGCCCTCAACCGGCGGCGGCAGTGCTTTCCACCGATGCCACGTTTATTACCTGGCTAAAGCTGCGCCTAGAGTACGTCCTCACCGGCGAGTTCACCGCCCCGTCCGAGTCTATTCCTGAGCCCTTGGCCTCCCTAACGACCGCATAAGGCCCGCTGTTTGTCCCCCCTGTCGGCTCCCGTCAAGTCATTCGGCAAGCATTCTGGCGGGTACAGATGTGGCAAGATAGGGAACTGCTGTAGCCGACAAGTCGGTCTATCTCAGTGAATGCTTCGGTCGCTAAGGTATAAGTGTCATGTCCTGGATGCAACGGGTTCAACGCTGGGGCGTCATGGTTGGTGTGGTCAGCGGCGCGATCGCCGCCCCAAGCGCCATGGCCCAAGACTCTGCCCCCCTGCCCCCCACCGGCCACAGCTGAATATTTGCTCCTGGTACAGGGCGAGACTGAAACCGAGCGCAACCGGATCCAGGATCTGCTGCCCGCCAGTACCGACGTGACGGTTTGTCAGTACCTAGACTCAACGGTGGTGCGCGCTGGGGGATTTACCAGCCTTGAGAATGCCAATGCCTGGGCACAATACCTGACCGAGGTCGAGGGCGCTCAAGCCTTTGTGGCCCGCCCTGCGGCTCCCGGTGAGGTGACGACGGTGACGCCAGCGCCGCCGCCTGAGCCGGTTGTCATCCCCGAGACCACCACGCCGACTGCCCCCCAGCGGTGGCCTATGCCCCCCAACTTTTGGGAGAGGGCTATGTGGTGCTGGTCAACTATGACAACCAACCGGCGATCGCCCAGCAAGTGCAAGACACCCTGAATGACATCGTGGGGCTGGCGGTCTATCGACAGCGGCCTTACCTAATGGCGGTGCAGACCACCGATGCTCAGGTGGCCACCCAAACCCTCCAGACCTTGAGTTCAGCTCGGTTTACAGCCTTTATTGTGGATAGCGGCGAGGTGGTTTTGCTGTCCCCCGCGATCGCCCTACCAGGGAACCCGTAAAAGCATTTTTTGGGCATATAAACTCTGGCCCCATCCAAAACGGTCGTTCGCCCTACGATAAAACCTCAAATTTTCGAGTTGGGTGTGGTTTACAGCGTTTTTGAAGCTCGTGAGGTACAAAAACAGACCTGAAACCCTTGCTGCTACTACATCGGCTATACCTCACCAGGCTAGGAAATGCTGTATATCTCAACGAAATACTTCATGCGCTCAATCAGTGCATCTTTTGAGAAGTCATAAACCCATTCATCTCGCTGAGTTTTGACACCTGAAGAAAAAAGCCGAAAAACGGCTTCCTGGGACTTTCCAGCTTTCCCCTGCTTATCAATTAGCGGCAAGAAGTCATCAAAATCGTTGTCCGTCAAATTCACCCAATTGTGCTTTTTGTCCGGGGCGACATGCTCAAAGTTCACCTGTTCCAAGCGGGTTTGCTCAAACCACTCCAGCTTTTCTTCCTTGGTCTGCTCATCTTGCAGTGTAAAGTAGTAGATTTTCGCCTTACTCATGCCCACACCTTCTCAATCGGATAAGCTTCAAACGCCTCATCCTTGCTGACTATTGGGAAGGATCGGTTGATTGCTTGGGAAATAAGCAGTCGATTAAAGGGATCTTTGTGGTCTTTTATGTGAAAAGGTAGATGATACTGCTGAATCGTGTCTTGGATAGAAATGGGCAATAACTGTAATTCAGTTTCTAGAAATCTAGCTTCAATCTCATCGAATTCGCAGGTGAGAAAAAGCTGTTCCTTTTTGAGTTTGATACTGATTTCCCAAAAGCTCGCGATGCTAACAAAGACATCTTGGGTTTCGTTGATCCTAGTTTTGATCGATGTTGGCAATTTGGGATCTTCTTCTACTAACCAGATAAAGGCATGAGTATCCAACAAAAGCGAACTCATTACATATACTCCTCAAAATCCTCTATCGGATCATCAAAGTTATCCGGCAATGGCAGCTTAAAGGTACCTTTCATTGACCCTGCTAGTCGTCGCTTTTTTGGCGGCTCTTCTGGCTGGCTGCGGGCATATTTTTCGTTAAGGTACTTGGCATAATGCAAAACCTCTTGCTGAAGAGATTTCGGCATCTGAGTCAGAGTTTCTAACAATTCTGCACTAACGGTCATTGATTATGCCTCCTGCGCTTTTACTAAAAACATGACAGCGATTCCGGTTTGAATGCCAAAGATGGTGTTCTGGGTGCCGGGGATTGGGGGAGTGTTGCTCACAGGTTCATCATGCCTCGCCCTCATGTTCTACAGTGTCGGGCATTTGATGGATGATTTTCATCGTCTCGACGCTGACGGTACAGACCCGTTGGAGCAGGTCGATGACGTGGTCTTTGTAGTCGGCGAAGCGGTAGGTGTTGAAGCGTTCGCGGATGGTGGGATCTTTGGGTTTCTTTTCTTTGTATTGATCGAGGATCCACTCTAGAGCGGAGCGATTGCCAAGTTTGTAATCCCATGCCACAGCGGGTACGCCGGTGAGGGTGGTGTCGGTGTCGAGGATGATATGGCCTTTGGTTTTATCGGCTTTAAGTTTGGGTTTGGGGGTTTTCTGGGGTTTGGTGGGTTGGCCCTCACCCCCTGCCCCCTCTCCCGCCGGGAGAGGGGATTCTAGCCCTGGAATGGTGGCGGCTTGGGCTTGTTTTTGCGTTTGCCTTTGCCGCTGGGGGTTTCAACCAGTTCGAGGCCGTAGGGTTGGGCGGTTTCGTAGGTGAGGTGCAGATCCATGAGGGTTTTACCCCAGGCGGCCCACTGGTGAAAGTTGGGGTAGTAGGGCAGGCGGGGAAATTCGCGTTTGAGGTTGAGTTCGTATTTGGCGCGGTAGGCGGGATGGTGGAGGACGGCGTAGGTGTAGTGGAAGATGTGGAGTTTGGTGATTTGATCCCCCCCTTGATCCCCCTTGCAGGGCAGGCGAGCGATCTGAGTCCCCCTTGCCAAGGGGGATGTCCGAAGGGCCAGGGGGGATCCTTCCGGAGCTGTCA
>JAAUQE010000208.1 GCA_012032425.1 Leptolyngbya sp. RL_3_1
GATCACGCCGCCCAGGTGACGGGCCGACCTTACATCGGTACGCTGAAGCAAGGGTTCAGGTGCAAAGGATGGCAGATCAGCATTTATCCACCGAGGTGATTACCCTTGATGCCGAGGGCCAAATCATTGAACAGTACCCAAAACAGTGTGAATATCACCGCGAAAATCTGGCCCCAGAGGTTGACCTAGACGTGATGCGGATTCCAGGGGGAGATTTCACCATGGGGGCTCCCGAGCAAGAAAAGGACCGTGAGGTGGATGAGGGGCCTCAGCATCGCGTCAGCGTTCCAGACTTTGGATGGGGCGCTATCCGGTGACCCAGGCCCAATGGCGGGCCGTGGCTATCTTGCCCAAGGTCAACCGCGATCTGAATACCGCCCCTTCGACCTTTCAGGGGGACCAGCGCCCGGTGGAGAATGTGCGCTGGGAAGAGGCGATCGAGTTTTGCGATCGGCTAAGCCGTTTCGCAGAAAATCGCCTCTCTCACCAAACCGGACTAATCTACCGACTCCCCAGCGAAGCCGAGTGGGAATATGCCTGTCGGGCTGGCACCACCACCCCTTTTCACTTGGGGCCGACGATCAGCACCGATCTGGCCAACTACAACGGCACCGCCCCCTACAGCCGAGGACCAAGGGGCAGTTACCGCGCCACCACCACCGAGGTGGGGCATTTCAACGTCAGTAATGGCTTTGGCCTCTCGGACCTGCATGGCAATGTCTGGGAATGGTGCCTAGATATCTGGCACGACCAGTATCAAGGGGCTCCTACCGATGGCAGCGCTTGGGTCACCGACGGTGACGAGGCTTACCGGGTGCTGCGGGGAGGCTCTTGGGGCAATAGCCCCTGGTATTGCCGCTCCGCTAATCGGGGCCGAGCCAACCCCGACAACAACAGCAATTACTTTGGGTTTCGCGTCGTTTGTACGACCCTACCCTGATCAGGACATCGACAGCGCATTAAAAACGCATTAAAAAGGACGCCTCAATGGCGTCCTTTTTAATGCGTCCGATGAGGCTCAACCGCCGTGAATGATCACCTAGGCGATGGGGGCCATGGTGACATCATTGGTGGCGAGTAGCTCTTGGAGTTCCTCTGAATCCACCGTTTCCTTTTCCACCAGCATGGTGGCCAATCGGTCCAAGACGGCGCGGTTATCGACCAGCACTTTTTTGGCCCGATCGTAGGCTTGATCGACTAGTTGCCGGACTTCGTTGTCGATAGTCGAAGCGGTCTCCTCGGAGAAATCCCGCTCTGAGTTAATGTCCCGCCCCAAGAACATGTTGCCTTGCTGACGACCCAGGGCGACGGGGCCGAGGCGATCGCTCATGCCAAACCGGGTCACCATTTGGCGGGCCACCCGCGCCACCTGCTGGAGGTCATTCGAAGCCCCGGTGGTGACTTCATCGTTGCCATAGATGATTTCTTCAGCAATGCGGCCCCCGAGGGCAACGGCCATCTGGTTTTGCAGGTAGGAGCGAGAATATAGACCCGACTCCAACCGCTCTTCGCTGGGGGTAAACCAGGTGAGACCACCGGCGCGACCACGAGGAATGATGCTGATTTTTTGCACCGGGTCGTAGTCGGGCATGAGGGCACCTACGAGGGCGTGACCGGCCTCGTGATAGGCCACCAGCTCCTTACGGCGCTCACTCATCACCCGATCTTTCTTCTCAGGACCGGCGAGGACGCGATCAATGGCGTCATTCACCTCATCCATTGAGATTTCGGTGAGGTTGCGACGGGCAGCCAGAATTGCTGCTTCGTTCAGCAAGTTGGAAAGATCCGCGCCCGTGAACCCAGGGGTGCGGCGACCAATCCGGTCTAGGTCTACATCCTTGGAGAAGGTCTTGCCCCGCGCATGGACCTTGAGGATCTCACAGCGACCGGCAAAGTCAGGACGATCTACCACCACCTGGCGGTCAAAACGACCGGGGCGCAGCAGGGCTGAATCCAATACATCCGGGCGGTTGGTGGCGGCAATAATAATGATGCCGGTGTTGCCCTCGAAACCATCCATTTCGGTCAGGAGCTGGTTGAGGGTCTGCTCCCGCTCATCGTTGCCGCCGCCGAGACCGGCACCGCGCTGACGACCCACTGCGTCAATCTCATCGATAAAGACAATGCAGGGGGCGTTGCTCTTGGCTTGCTCAAACAGGTCACGGACCCGAGAAGCACCCACACCCACAAACATTTCCACAAACTCAGAACCGGAGATCGAGAAGAAGGGCACCCCCGCTTCACCGGCAACGGCTTTGGCCAGCAGCGTTTTACCCGTTCCAGGGGGGCCAACCAGCAGCACACCCTTGGGAATCTTGGCCCCAACCGCTGTGAAGCGATCGGCATTCTTGAGGAAGTCTACGACTTCGGTCAATTCCAGCTTGGCCTGCTCAATGCCAGCCACATCCCCAAAGGTGACTTGGGTTTGGGGCTCCATTTGCACCCTGGCCTTCGACTTGCCGAAGTTCATCGCCTGGTTACCGGGGCCACTCTGGGCGCGGCGCAGCACGAAAAACAGCACCACCAGCAGCAAAATCGGAATCAGGAAGGTACTAAAGACCCTCACCAGCGCACCATCATCTCCCTGGGGGAAGACCACGATGTCAATGTTGTTTTGCTCTAGGGTGTCGATCAAATCGGGGTCGTTGGGCAGGTTGACCGTGACTTGGCCGCCCCCTTCTGGGTCGGTAAATCGAGCTCGGGTCCGATCAGCACTGATGTTGACCCGCTCAATTTGATTATTTTCGACTGAGTCCAAGAACCGGCTATAGCGCCAACTTTGGGTTTCCTGGCCAGAGTTATCAAAAATCGCTGTGGCTAAGGCAATCACTACCACCACGAGCAATGCGTACAATCCTGCGTTTCTCCACCGCTTGTTCACGGGGCAATGCCTCCAAACACATCAGGGCTGAGGCCCTTAAACAACTTCAAAATTAGACCGCAGACGACCCCAGTTTTCCCAGGGCGCTTTCTCGGGGAAAGATCTGCTGACGTCGTCGTTAATATTAATTAATGTTAACGCATCTTCAGAATCCAGCCCTTTTTCCAGCAATAACTCGTCTCAGATGCTGCCATAATGCCTGATCTGGATTGTAGTTCACGGCTGATGCAATCCGCAGGACTCGGCGGATGGGGGCCACTTCGATGACGCTGTTGCTGTAGGCCAGATGGGTAAATTGGGCGATTAAGGTGGGGGTCCAAGGGGACTCATTAACCGGGGTCCCGATCGCCTGCTGAGCCGCAATCAGCCGAGATCGCACCACCCCCGGCAAAATTCCGGCGGCGGGGGGCGTATACCACTGGCCATCGCCCCAGCCCCAGAGGTTGCCGGTGCTGGTTTCGAGCCAGTGGTTGGCCGTTGGTCAAAATCGCTTCCTGAGCCCCCTGCCGTTGGGCGGCCTTTTGGGCCAGCCAGCAGCCCAGATAATTGCCGGTTTTATGGGCGGGGAGCGATCGCCCATAGTCCCCCGCTTCATCCACCCAAGCCACAATGCCCTGGGTTTGCCGCTGCTCTAGGTCGGCGGGGAGTTCGCGCCCCGTCACCCATTCCCGCCCGTCAGCAAACAGGGTCAGCCGCAGCACCGGATAATGAGCCGCCATCAAACTGGCCCCGTGATGCAAGCGTTCCCAGTCGGGCTGCACCCAGTGAAAGGCTTGGAGGGAGTGCCGCAGGCGATCGCAATGGGCCGTCCAGGCGGTAGCGGGATGATCGAGGCGGAGATCGTAGACCCGCAGGGTGGTAAAACACCGTCGCGCCGTAGCGTAGCGCTGGGTCATGGCGGGCGATCGCACCGTATCGCCCTCGCCAGGGGCACCGTTATACCAATGGTTCATGGTCGCTCATGGTTACAGAATGCAGCCTTTCCCTATGAAACGTAATGGCGGATTCCGTTGAGACGGTAAAATCTGAGCCACTTGTTAAAGGATGAGGTTCGTTACCCTCACAGGGACTGATCAAATACACCCATCCCTCAGAGTCAGTGCGGGGCTAATTCATCAGGGCTAATTCAGAGGACAAACCATATGGACGTGGAGGCAGGTATCGCAGCTCCAGGACTGCAAGGTATCAAGGGATTGCTGATCGATATTAACGGGGTCCTGTACGTTGCCAACAAGCCCTTGATGGGGGCTAATCAAGCCATTACGGCCTTGAAGCGCAGTGGTTTGCCCTATCGGTTTGCCACGAATAATACGACGCGATCGGTGCAAACCCTCAGCCACGATTTAACCGCCATGGGGCTGTCGGTCGAGCCCCAGGACATTATCAGTGCCCCCTACGCGGCGGTGATCTATCTGCGGCAGTTGGGTCAGCCGACGATTTATCCGCTGCTCTCCGCCGACGCCCAGCAGGATTTTGCCGAATTTACTCAGTCGGAGACGGCGGCAGATGTGGTGGTCTTGGGGGACATGGGATATGAGTGGGACTACCGAGTGCTGAATCGAGCCTTTCGACTGGTGATGCAGGGGGCGCAGTTGCTGGCCCTGCACAAGGGCAAGTTTTGGCAATGGGAAGCAGGGCTCCAGCTCGACATTGGCGCGTTTGTGGCGGGGTTAGAGTACGCCACTGACCAAACCGCTCGGGTGGTGGGTAAGCCCAGTCCCTTTTTCTTTGAGCTGGCCCTGACGGAGCTGGGACTGCCCCCAGGGCAGGTGGCGATGATCGGAGATGACATTGAGGCGGATGTGGCTGGGGCGCAGCAATCGGGGATGAAGGGGGTGCTGGTCAAAACCGGTAAGTACCGCCCGACCCTGGTCGCCACGACGGGGATTACACCTGATCTGCTCTTGGAGGATGTGGGGGCGATCGCCCAGTGGTTCCAGTAACACTCTCGCATCATGGCGGGTCGGTGAGGTTGAGGTTGAGGGTGAGGGTGAGAGCCGGTCTCAGAACGCAAAACTGTAGGTGAGGCCAGCGATCACCGAGCCTACAAAGGCAAACCCGAGATAGGCGAGAAATACCGGACGACGGGCCAGGGCAAACACCGCAATCATCGCCGGGATACTGGTGGCTCCCCCCGCCAGCAAAAAGGCCATCCCGGCACCGGGGGCCATGCCCTGCTGAATCAAACCCTTTACCAAGGGCAGCGCCGCATAGCCATTCAGATAGGCAGGAATGCCGACCAAAGACGCACCCACAATCGAGAGCAGACTGCCGTTTCCAGCGATGGTCTGAATCCAGGCATCGGGCACATACACCAACATCAGACTTTCCAGCACAAAAGCCAGAGCCAGCCATTTGCCCAAGAACCAAGCGTTTTACCGGCTCCATCCCAGAACTTTTGGCGGCGCGCTGACTCCGCCCAAAACTTCCACACGATGGGCTTGGGTTTGCGGACCTGACTACCGCCACAACCACCATTGCCAGCCCCCTCCCGCAGCGGGTTGATAAACGCTTCCTCGGCTACCCCTAACCGCATCAAGGCCAGCACCCCAAAGCCCCCCAGCAGGCCAATAGCGATGGTGGCAACGGTTTTGGCGATCGCAAACTGTAGCCCCAAGGTCCCCACCGTCAGCGCAAACATGGAGGGATCCATCAGGGGCGAGGCCAGCCAAAAGGCCATCACCGGCGCAACCGGCACCCCCATAGAGAGCAGCGCCGCAATCAGCGGAATCACCCCACAGGAGCAAAAGGGCGAAAAAGCCCCAAACAGCGATGCCACAGTAATCATCACCGGCATCCGCCCTTGAAAGGCTTTGGAAATCAGATTGTCCGCCCCGGTAGCCTGGGCGTAGGCGGCAATGGCGATCGAGAGCAACAGGAAAGGGGCCACCTGCAACAGGTTGCGCAGGGTGAAATTCAACGTGCCGGACAGTTGAGCGGGCACCAGGATAGCGAGGAGCAAGAGGATGAGGGCGATCGCTAAAAACACCCGATCCAATTGCTGCACGCTGCGGTTCAATCGCGTCAAGGCATTGGATGTCATGGTTGAGGTTCCTTCTATATTTCGAGAATCATCAAAATAAAGGACAAAAAATTTTGCCTTAGTCTCAGCAGTCGGCGGGTTGAATGGCCGTATCCAGCGGCTCTAGCGCGGCCAGATCAACCACATGGTTACGGGTGCAGCATTCCTCATAGAGAAAGTCGATCAGGGATTTGAGGGTTTCGGAACGGACGCGATACCAAATCCACTGGCGGTCTTTCTCAGCGGCGATCGCCCCCACCTGACGCAGCTTGTCCAGATGGTGAGAGAGAGTCGGGGCTGCAATCCCCAGTTCCCGTTGGATTTCCCCAGCGGGGAGCCCTTTGGGATGGGCGGAGAGCAACAGACGCACAATCCTCAGGCGCGAGGGTTGACCCAAGGCCGCAAAGGTTGCAGCAATGGCCGCTACAGATGGAGGTTGGGATGGTTCAAAATCCATATTTCGATAATCATAAAAATACGTTTTTTTGTCAATGTCATTCCCACGCTGCTTCCTAGACTCTGGCTGAGAAGTCTGTTGGAGGCTCTGCCTCGATTTGAGGTGGCGGAGCCACAAAAGCGACGGGTCGGCCCTGTCGGGGGCGCGGCTAGGCTCCTGGTACGACTACTAGCTGAGATCGTTGGTCCGGTAACCTTCTGGAACGCTCCTCAATTTCCGCATTGGCGAACGGCAGGGAAGGTGTGCCTTCAGGCTCCGAAACGCTTCAAGTTTGACTCGACCACAACGCTGGACCTTACTCGGACAGCGATCGCCAATCCCCCGTCAGCACAAAGGCCGCCCAATAAAAGGGGTGGCTGTAGCGATCGTCCGCCGCAATCATCGCTAACTGCACCTGTCGCAGGGCTTCACTGCGCCCCATGCCCGCCGTCAGATTCTCGTAGTACCGCACCATCAGGCTTTGGGTGCCAAAGTCATCCACCTGCCAGAGGCTGAGTAACTGCGACTCTGCCCCCGCCAAGGCAAAGGCCCGCCGCAGCCCATAAACCCCTTCGCCATTGGCCACGTCCCCCCAGCCCCGTATCGCAGGCCGACAGCACCACCAATCGCGTCCCCAGCAGATCTAAGCCCGCTACCTCCAACGCTGTGAGCACCCCGTCTTCACTGCCACTGGTGCGGCGATTAAACCCCGCCAACGCTAAACCGGAGCGCAGCAAGGGATTCTCCAC
>JAAUQE010000209.1 GCA_012032425.1 Leptolyngbya sp. RL_3_1
CTAGGGTCTGGGCAAATCAATTCCAGTAGCACCGCCCCAACGTCGCCCGAATATCCGCCTTACGATCCGCTGCTAAACCACATCCAACTTGAAAGCGATGGTTTTGACCGTAGGGCGAACTACGGGTTTGGATGTGGACAGGGTTTAGAAACAGCCAAAAGTCCTACTGCCTCTAGCTTTGCCGGAGTTGTGGCTAATGGATAGCTTACCAAGGGGGAGCGAGAGGCCAAAAGTCCCAGAAATGCTGAGGACCAGTTCCCCCCCAATGTTGGGGGGCGGGCCTAATGCAGAATAAAAAGGGGGATGAGGGATGAATCAAATTGAAGCGGTGTGGGAAGTGCCCCTGGGGCTGGCGTCCTTTATCTTTTCGCGGCTCTTGCGGTCCACCCTGACCCACCTGGGGCGCTACTACAACCCCATGAATACCCAGGAAGTGCCCCAATGGCAGGTGGTCTCTGACGAATTTTTAGAACGCCCGATTAAATTGCTGTGGGCCATGAGTCGCGCTCGCTGGAACCTCCATGCGCTGATCGCGATCGCCGGTCCCTTCACCGTCAACAAGTCCATTAGCATTCGAGTGGCCACTATCGCTGCGGCCACCCCCACCTGGACGGCGGTGTTCTATACCCTGGGTAATTTCAAAACCCTGGCGAATATTAGCTCCCTGAGTATCTCCGGCGAAAACGAATGGGAGACGGTCACCCTACCGCCGGGACGCTACTTGGTCGGGCTGCGTCATTATCACTGGGCGGATCCGCTCACCCTGCCGGAAATCCAGATCGATGGCCAAGCGGCCTTAGCCGCTAAGCCCATGGCAGCCCCGCCCGACGCCAACCGCTTTTACCGTAGCTTGATCCAGCGCCAGGGCTTAATCCACCAGATGTTGAACGGCTATGTGTACCCGCTGCTGCGCTATCCCCTTGGGTTACCGAAACCGTTTGTGCGGGATGTGTTTTTGCCGGTGCCGAATCCAGAGACGCAGTTTCACTACGGGGCCTTGCAAAAGGGAGAGGTGTTGAAGATTCAGCTACCGGACGGATTGCTAGACACCCATGAGCTATTTTTCAGTCTCTACAACCGCTTCTGCTTTCCGCTGGATTGGTACCCGCTCACCAGCCAGGACTTTGTAACGGAGCGGTGCGATCGCAAGTCGGTCTTTATCATCCGCATCCACCCCAAATCGCGAGCGGTGCAGCCCCCAGATCCTGAGACGATTCAACTCCAACCCATGGCTGCGGTATAGTCGGGTGCCCCCAGGCTAGGCGGTTTCATCCTGGTCATAGAGGTAGGGCTGGAACCCCAGAAACACATCGCGAATCGCTTGCACATTGCCCAGCGCTTTAGCAGCCTCTCGAATCCCGCGATATTTCAGTTTTGGTTTTGGCGGGAACCACAAAGGCATCGGGGGCATCCCAGATGTTTCCCCCCTGGCTGAATGCCCATTAACCCATAATCCCATTAACCAATAATATTGAAGTCCTTGATGCCCCTAAAGTTCGTGGCTCGGGCCTGACGGCGGGTAAACTCGCTGACGGTGGGGTTGCCATTCACCGTAATCACCCCAGCGGCTTGCTGCCACAGATCACGGGGCGCTAGGGAAATGGTGTATTCCCGCTCCCCGGTTTTAATCACGTGGTACCAAGTGGTTTCCTGGCACTGGTCGCACCAAAAGCACTCTAGCCATTCTCCATCTAGGGAAACGGTGGTAGCTGTGGCAAATAGCATCAGGGCCGTGCGGCGACCCACCCCGCGATCGGTCAGATCTTTGGCTGACTCGGCGTAGAGGCGGTATTTTTTGCTGGCGCTATCCAGATGACAGCCATGTTCTGGGCAGTAAATCGCGCGTCGTTTTGAGCGTTTGCGATTGCGATCGCACCGTCTTTTGCGCTCCATAGGTTTTCTAATCGGGGTAGATGGCCAATAGAGAGATTGCGGTCGGGTCGATCCTAGCCTAATGGGTCGCGATAGCCTAGGGCTGGAATAGTTCTATCCATCCTCTATCTATCCTAAAGTTGCAGATATGCAGGCGTTCACAGGAAATTTCACGGGTGGCCTCCACTGATGAATCGACGCGCTGATTTCACCCTCCTGATTTTGGGCTTTACCTTAGCCATGGTGGCGGGACTGGTGATCACCCTGGCACCGCCGCCTGCCGAAAATACTGTCTCGACCCAGATGGACTTATTGAGCGATCCCTTTTTGCAAGTCCCCACCCCTAATAGCGTCCGGGTGGTGTGGTTTACCGCGTTTCCCGGTCAAGCCCACACGGTACAGTACGGGCCTCGTTCAGAGCCGGTGGCTGCAACGACCCGCCCCGTGAGCCGCCTGCAAGAAGATGCTGATTCCGACTGGAACGCTCCGCCAGACCTGGCGCAGACGGGCGATCCGCCAGCAGAAACGCCGATTCCTCGGTCGATTTGGCGGCACGAAGCGGAAATTACGGGCCTGACCCCAGGGGAGCGGTTGCCCTACAGCGTCAGCAGCACCCGCGAGGATGGCACCGTGATCACCAGCGGCCCGTTTTCGCTGGCGGCCAGTCCCCCCATGGGGCAACCGCTCCAGATTTTGCTCACCTCCGATCATCAGCAGATGCCGATGACGGCCACCAATCTGCAAAAGGTGGCGGAAACCTCGGTCGGGTCGATGCGGTGTTTGTGGCTGGCGACTTGGTGAATATTCCCGATCGCGCTTCAGAATGGTTTGACGATAGTCAGGGCGGGGCCTTTTTCCCGGCGTTGCAGGGGCGGGCGGACTATCGGTTAGAAAAAGCGGGCACCACCATCCGCTACCACGGCGGGGAGCTGATTCAACATGCGCCGTTGTTTCCGGCGATCGGCAACCACGAGGTGATGGGGCGGGTCGCGGCGACGAAGCCCCTCAACCAACAGTTCAATGATCCGGTGCCCCGCAGCGCCGCTCTGAAGCAATACCAAGCCTACGGCGAGATCTTTAACCCCAGTGAAGATCCCGTCCAAAAGCGGCAGTGGATCATCGACAACTCCTACAACACCGACGTTTATGAGCAGTTGTTTAGCCTGCCGGTGAGTACGGTGCCCAACCCCGAGCGGCCCGAGCAAACCTCCCGCTACTACGCCACCACTTTTGGAGATGTGCGGCTGGTCTCTCTATTCATCACCAACATTTGGCGCACCCCCAATGTCAAACCCCAAACCCAAGGGCGTTACCGAGAGCGTCAGGCAGATCTCAACAACCCTGGGGCTTGGGGCTATGGCCAACATATTTTTGAACCGATTCAGCAAGGCAGTTGGCAATACCAATGGCTCTCTCAGGAATTGGCCAGTGAGGCCTTTCAGCAGGCCAAGTACAAGGTGGTGATGTTCCACCATCCGGTCCACAGTCTTGGGGATAACGTGGTGCCAGCTTTCACAGACCCCGTGCCCATTTACGATCGCACCCCCGAAGGGGATTTAAAAGCAATTCGGTATGAATACCCCCTGGATCAGGATTACCTGATCCGGGATTTGGTGCCTTTGCTAGAGCAGGCGGGGGTGGATCTAGTGCTCTATGGCCACTCCCATCTGTGGAACCGCTTTGTCAGCCCCACCGGTATGCATTTTTTAGAAACCTCTAACGTCGGCAATACCTACGGCGCTTTTTGGAACGATCAACAGCGCCCGGTGCCCCCATCTGAACCGACGGCGGATCTGGATCAGTTCAATGCTGCCCACTATGTGGCCCAGGGGGATCCTAATGGTTTAGCGCCAGTGGTGCCGACCCTTGCGCCCTTAGCCGATGAGCAGGGCAACCCGTTGCCCTATATCGCCAGCAATGACATTACTGCCTTCAGCATTTTAGATACGGGTCAGGGGGAAGTCCGCAGCTACTATTTCGATACCCGCGCGCCGGACAGTGAGGTGGTGCTTTTCGATCGCTTTGCCCTCGGGCGATCCTGAGCCTTCTGGTTTTGACAGCGGCAATGGTGAATAAGTTCGGGATGTCCAGCGTTATAGAGCAGTAAGCCCGAGAATTCAAAATTGAATTGATCACTTTGCATTGATTATTCCGTCCCCCGCCGCTGGAGTCTGCCCATGGTCCGCCCTACTCGGTTGCTCAGGTTTGCTGCCCTCTCTGCCCTGCTGGTGCCCGTGACGCAACTCGCAGGTGGTTTGCAACCGTTGCGGGCGGCGCGATCGGGTGAGACTCCCAGATCCCAGGGTTCTTTGGCGCGGTGACACGCGACCTCTAATTGCGACCCCAGAACCCTGGGATCTTGACCCGCTGGAAGGCGAAAGGCAAAGGTTGGAGCCGTTGCCTTTAGTGGCGGAACTGCCGCAGGTTTTGGCCCAAGCGAATAACCGCCAAAGTGAAATAGAGCGCCTCTGGCAACAAGGGCTGGAAGCATTCGACAGCAGTCAATTTCGAGAGGCTATTACTGCTTGGGAGCAAGCTTTAGACATCTACCGTACTGCGGGTAGTCGTGAAGGCGAGGGATTCATTCTGAATTTTCTGGGTGCAGCTTACAGCAACCTGGGCCGATATGAGCAGGCCATTGGTCTTTATGAAGAGGCTATTACCATCGCCCGTGAGACTGGAGATCGCACTGAAGAAGGCCGCGCCTTGGGGAATTTGGCCCTTGCTTACGATGATCTGGGCCAATATGAGCAAGCAATTGATCTTTATGAAGAGGCTATTGCCATTGCCCGCGAGGTTGGCAACCGGGTTGGAGAAGGCATCAATCAGGGGAATCTGGGCCTTGCCTACGCCAGCCTAGGGCAGTAGAACACGCCATTGACCTTCATGAACAAAGTCTTGAGATTGCCCGTGAGCTTGATGATCGGACTGGTGAAAGCCGCGCTCTGGGGAATCTGGGCCTTGCTTACGACAGCCTAGAGCAGTATGAGCAAGCTATTGGCTTCTTCGAACAAAGTCTTGAGATTGCCCGCGCAATTGGTGACAAAGCTAGAGAAGGTCGCGCCTTAGGGAATCTGGGTCTTGCTTATGCCAGCCTTGAGCAGTATGAGCAAGCTATTGACTTCTTCGAAGAATACCTAAAGATTGTCCGCGGAATTGGTGATCGTGATTGGGAAGTAAGGGCATTGAACAATGTAGGGGGAGTGCTCAGAAATTTAGGTGATATTTACGGTCAGCAAAGTCAATACGAGCTTGCAATTGATCTGTTTGAGCAAAGTCTTGAGATCTTCCGTGAAACTAGCAATCGTGCTGAGGAAGCAGACGCACTGAACAGCTTAGGGACTGCATACATCGATTTGGGGCAATACCGTCAAGCCGTTGAGATTTTCGAGCAGTTGTTACCTTTCATTCGCGAACTTGAGGATCGTTTTTTAGAAGGTGCTGCCCTAGGCAACTTGGGAATCGCTTACCGCAATCTGGGTCAATACGAGCAAGCTATTAGCTCCCTTGAGCAGGCGTTGACACTCTTCCGGGCCATTGATGATCGAGGTGGGGAAGGCCGCTCCCTAGGCAATTTGGGCAATGTTTATAGCAACCTAGGTCAATATGAACGGGCCATTGATTTTCAACAACAATCTTTAGAAATTGCTCGCGAGGTTGGTGATCGTGATGGAGAAGGGAGGGCGCTAACTGGTTTGGGCATTGCATACAGAAATCTGGGCCAGTATGAAAGCGCCATTAACTTCTTTGAACAACACCTAGAGATCGCCCGCGACATTGGCGACCGGGCCGGGGAAGGCAACGCCCTGGGCAGCTTGGGCAATGTTTACTTCAGTCTGAGCCAGTATGAGCGCACCATTGACTTCTATGAACAACGGCTGGCGATCGCCCGCGAGATTGGTGATCGCGCTGGCGAAAGCCGTGCCCTGGGCAATTTGGGCAATGCTTACTTAACCTGGGTCAAGCTGAGTCGCGCCCTAGAGCAGTACGGCCAAGCCGTCGCTCTTTTCAACGCACTCGGTACCCGCGCTGAAGAAGCCCTCTCACTCAAAAATATCGGCATTCTCCTCAATCGCCAAAACCAACCCGAACTCGCCATCACCTTCCTCAAAGCCAGCGTCGATATCCGCGAATCCATACGCGGCGAAATTCGCCAACTCGACCCTGACCTCCAACAAACCTTCACCGACACCATCGCCGCCGACTACCGATTGCTAGCCGAACTGCTGCTGCAAGCCGATCGCGTCCTCGAAGCCCAAGAAATCCTCGACCTGCTGAAACTGCAAGAACTCGACGACTACGAACTCCGCAACGTGCGCGGCACCGACGATACCGAAGACGGCATCGCCTTCTGGCCCGCTGAACAGGAAATTCTAGATCGCTTCTACGCCGCCCTAGAAACCGACACCGATCTGCAAACCTTCTTCGCCAGCGGTGAAGTCACCGAACCAGTTGCCCAACTGCAACGCAATGCTCGCGGCCAAAACCTCAACCCCGAACAACTGGCCAAACTGCAAGATAACCTCCAGCAAGCCGGTAACGCCGCCCTGCTCTACCCGCTGATTCTGGACGATCGCCTCGAACTCGTCCTGGTCACCACCACCGGCCTCACCCGCCACACCGTCCCCCTCGATCGAGTGGAACTGAATCGCGTCATCGCCGCCTTCCGTGCTGACATCACCGATCGCACCAGCGACCCCCGCCCCAACGGCCAGCAGCTTTACGACTGGCTAATCGCTCCCTTGATCTCGGATCTCGAAGCCGCCGGAGCCGAAACCATTCTCTACGCCGCTGACGGTCAACTGCGCTACATTCCCCTAGCGGCGCTGCACGATGGGGAGCAATGGCTCACCGATCGCTTCACCATCAACCACATCACCGCCGCTTCCTTGACCGATTTTTCCCAAGCCGAAGCTGCTCCGCTGAGTATTCTGGCGGGGGCGTTCCCGGCCCAAGATCTGGTCATCGACGTGGCGGGAGAAGAACGGCGTTTCAACGGGTTGCCCTTTGCCCAGCAAGAAGTAGAAAACTTGCAGGCGAATCTACCGGGCACGGTGGCGTTTTTTAGCGCGGGCTTTAACCGTCAAGCCATTGAGCCGCGTTTGGGAGATCACACCATCATTCACCTGGCCACCCACGGCACCTTCCGCTCCGGCCATCCCAACGACTCGTTCATTTTGCTGGGGGATGGCGATCGCATCACCCTCTT
>JAAUQE010000029.1 GCA_012032425.1 Leptolyngbya sp. RL_3_1
CAATCTTTAAACGATACAAGTAGTAATTTAAAGTAGGTCTCAGTTAAACCCCATCACAGAATGTTAACTATATTATGAAGTCGATCATATATTTTGTTAACATTCAAATTCTTTGAGAACATTTCTCAAAATATCATCAATTATCCATCACTCATACCATTCTGTAATCTAGTGTAAGTGTCAGGACAATTTTTTTAAAAGTGCTCTACTCTTATAGAAATCGTACAGAGTCAGAAGCAGTAAAATTCCTGATGACGTTGGGTTGGGGAGCATCGAGATGGCAAAGCAGGATACTTACACTGAATTTCTCAAGCAAGACTTTCAGCGGCTCTTTGATCAAATGGAGCTGAATGACATCCAGCGCCATTTCCTGGGCTCTCGCTGGCTCGATCAGGTGCTCTGGATGGAAAAAAAGCCAGTCACTGTCAAAAACAGCACTACCGCCTGCGCCTGACGGCGATTGTGCTGGGGGTTTTGGTTCCCGTACTGATCGGATTTGAGTTCGAGAATGAGCATCTCCAGGTGATCAAGAAATACCTAACCATTGGGATGGGAAGCGTGGTGGCCGTTAGCGCCGCAGTGGAAGAGTTTTTTCACTATGGTGAGCGCTGGAATCACTACCGCCGGACGGTGGAATCCCTCAAGACTCAAGGATGGCAATATTCACAGCTCAGTGGCGAATATAATGCATACCCCACCCATTCCCAAGCTTTCAGTAGCTTTGCCCAAACGATTGAGGAGCTGATTCAGCGGGATGTCGAGGTGTACGTGACTCAGCTCAGTAAGCCCGAAGACAAGGTTGCCCCAACTGAAGAAACCGAGGAAACCTGAGCCTATTCCGGCTTCCAGCCCCCTTGCCCTTAATGCCCCCTGCCCCTCATCTACCGCTTATACACAAGTAAACGGCTAAGTGGATTCATGGACTGTGATCCCCCCACCCCCCCTTGTCAAGGGGGGCATCTCAGTCCAAAGCGTGAATAGCCCCCTTGATAAGGGGGCGGCGACAGCGGGGGATCACAGTCCATGTCGCTTAATTCAGAGATGTGTATAAACAGTAGGCCCCCTCATAGAGGTGTTAGAACTTATGCCATCCGGCAAGGTCCCTCGCGCCCGCGTCGCTTGAACCGGCTGGCAGCAATCGCCAAAAGAAACGGGATGAGACAGTAGTTGATTCAAAAAAAATATAGTAAGGTGCCATAGTATATGGCGCTAAAGCTCTGTTCCTACCTTGAGCTGCCATCGCAACAGTTCTTTCTTTTTGGCTCAGTGTTACTCCTATGACTTCGACTGATGCACCCCCATCAGAAGCGTTGCCCATTGCCACCCCGAGCGATCGCCGCTCCGGTCTATCCCGCTGGCTGCTGGCCGGTAGCATTGGCATCTTGGTGCTAGGCGGTGGTTTTGTGGGGTGGCGGCTGATCGCCCCTCGCCTCGGTGGTCCGCCGATGGCGGGAATGCCGCCAGGGGTAGCGGTCACCCTAGAAACCGTGCAGACGGGACAGGTGCAAAACAGCTCTGAGTTTATTGGTCGTCTAGAAGCGCAATCGGCGGTGGCGCTACAGCCGGAGGTGTCGGGCCGGGTGGTGCAGGTGTATGTCTCAGCGGGCGATCGCGTCACCCCTGGCACCCCGATTTTGTTGATTAGCCCAGAACAGAGCCAGTCGGGATTGACCTCAGCCCAAGCCAGCGTCAGTGCTGCCCAAGCCGCTCAGAATACCGCCCAGTCCCAGTTGCGCGCCCTGGAAACCCGGCGCTTGGAATTGGAGGCCGATCTGGATTTAGAACAAAAGGAATATGAACGGGCGGTCACCCTGGTTGAAGCCGGGGCGCTCTCCGTTCAGGATTTAGACCTTGCCCGCCGCGACCTAGATGTCGCCCGAGCCGCTTTGAACTCGGGGGTTGAGGAGATTGCGGCGGCGCGCTCCGGTGTGGCCCAGGCCCGCGCCAGCCTCGGTCAGGCGGAAGCGGCCCGCGCTGGGGCTGAGCAAGATTTGCAAGATCGCACCGTCTTTGCCCCGATCGCGGGCATCGTCGGTGACCTGCCGATCAAGCTAGGGGACTATGTGGCCCCCGGCACCTTAATCACGTCCATTACTGAGAATGCCAGCCTAGAGCTGGATTTGAATATTCCCCTCGGGCAGCGTTCAGAATTGACCCTCGGGCTCCCGGTCGAAATCCTCCAGGGCGGCAGCGACGAGGTGCTGAGCACCGGCAGCATTACCTTTATCTCCCCCCAAGCGGATGCCGATACCCAGACAGTGCTGGTCAAGGCTCGATTTACCAATGGCATTGGCCGCTTGCAAGATGCCCAACAGGTGCAAGCCCGAATTATTTGGTCCCAGGAGCCAGGAGTATTGGTGCCCACCAGTGCCGTCACTCGCCTGGGGGGGCAAACCTTTTTGTACGTGGCGGAAGCCGGTGAACCGGACGAACTGCCGCCCCCCGAAAGCCTGCCGCCAGGAATGCCTGCGCCGGAGCAGGTGGCTAGACTGCGGCCCGTGGAGTTGGGGGCGATTCAGGGCGATCGCTACCATGTGATCGAAGGGATCAGCCCCGGCGAAACCATCGTGGTCTCCGGGATTCTAAACCTCCAGGACGGCACCCCGATTTTGCCCAAACCGATGGGGCGACCGCTGAGCCAGGTTCTGAGTGATTGGTGAGGTGGGTTGACAGGCAGCTTTGAATTCAAACTCAAAACTCAAAACTCAAAACTCACCCCAGACCGGAGGGCGCAAGCCTTGCGCCCCTACACCACCCATTCATCCTCGCCTCCCCATCTCCCCACCCCCCTAGCCCCCTCCCACCGTGGTCAACTTTTTCATCAAACGTCCAGTTCTGACGATCGTTTGCGCCCTCATCATGTTGCTGGTTGGGGTGATTAGCATCCCGACCCTAGCGGTGGCCCAGTTCCCCGATATCAGTCCCATCCAGGTGACGGTGCGGGCTGCCTATGTGGGGGCCGATGCCGAGACCGTTGAGAAAACCGTCACCAGTCTGCTGGAACGGCAAATTAATGGGGTGGAGGGCATGCGCTACATGACCTCCAGCAGCACCAACAACGGGGTCAGCAGCATTACCGCCACCTTTGAGGGCGGGCGGGACAAGGATATTGCCGCCGTGGACATTCAAAACCGGGTGTCTTTAGCGGAGCCCCAGTTGCCAGAGCCGGTGCTCCAGCAAGGGGTCACCGTCAGTAAAGAGTCCAGCAATATCCTGCTGGCCATGAGCCTCTATGCCGAGGACGACAGCTACGACAATATTTTTCTGAGTAACTACGCCGATCTCTACATCGTTGATGCCCTGCGGCGGGTGCAGGGGGTCGGCAATGTGATCATCTTTGGGGAGCGCACCTATGCGGTGCGCCTCTGGCTCGACCCCCAGCGCATGGCCAGCCGCAACCTCACCGACCAGGATGTGGTGGATGCCTTGCGAGAGCAAAACATTCAGGTGGGGGCGGGGCAACTGGGGCAACCCCCTTCCAGCGCAGGCCAGCGCTACCAAATTGACCTGCGGGCGGTGAGTCGCTTCCAAAATCTAGAAGACTTTGAGGATCTGGTGCTGAAAACTGATGACAGCGGCACCCTAGTGAAGCTTCAGGATGTGGGCCGGGTGGAACTGGGGGCCGAAGCCTATAGCTCTTTTCTGCGATTCCGGGGTCAGGAGGCGGTGGGTCTAGGGATTTTTCAGTTGCCGGGGAGTAATGCGCTACAGGTGGCTCAGGGGGTGAAGACAGCAATGGCTGACTTGGCCAGCCAGTTTCCCCCTGGGGTGGAGTACGGCATCGGCTTTGACACCACCGAGTATGTCGAGCAGTCTCTCTCGGAGGTGATCTGGACCCTGATGCAGGCTGTGGGATTGGTGGTGCTGGTGATTTTCATCTTTCTCCAGGACTGGCGCACCACGATTATTCCGGCAGTCACGATCCCCGTTGCCCTGATCGGCACCTTTGCCATTGTCAAAATTTTTGGCTTCTCGATCAATAGCCTCACCCTGTTTGGTCTCACCCTGGCTACAGGCATGGTGGTGGATGATGCGATTGTGGTGGTAGAAGACATTTCTCGCAAAATTCAAGCGGAGGGGCGACCGCCGGTGCGGGCCGCAATCGAGGCGATGCAGTCCCTGACGGGGGCGGTGGTTGCCACTTCTCTGGTGTTGATGGCGGTGTTTATTCCCGTGGCCTTTTTTCCGGGAACAACAGGGGCGCTGTATCAGCAATTTGCCCTGACCATTGCCTTTGCGATCGCCCTCTCCACCTTTAATGCCTTGACCCTGACCCCCACCCTATCGGGGCTCTTGCTGCGGGCTCAGCCGCCCATGGGCGGCTGGCTCGGGGCGATCTTTGGCCGCTTTAACCGCTGGCTAGATTGGATTCGGGAGCGCTACCGAGCCAGTTTGGACGCCTTGAATCGGGCCAGGGTGCTGGTGTTGGCCGCCTTTGTCGCGCTGCTATTTGCCACGGGCTGGCTCTACCAATCGGTCCCCTCCGCCTTTTTGCCCGATGAAGACCAGGGCTATTTCATCACCTTGGTGCAGTCCCCTGAAGGGGTTTCCCTGAACTACACCAGCGATGTCATGGACAAAGTCGAAGATATTTTGCTGGAGCTGCCGGGGGTGCGCGCTACCTTTGCGGTGGGGGGCTTTGGGTTTGGTAGCGACACCGTCAATAACGGCGTGATTTTCACGACCCTACAGCCTTGGTCCGAGCGGGGGTCGGGGCAATCGGCCCAGGCCCTGATTGGCCAGCTCTGGGGGCAAGTGTCGCAAATTACTGAGGCGCGGGTATTTCCGGTGAATCCCCCCTCCATCCAAGGATTGGGGCAGTTTGGGGGATTTCAATATCAACTGCAAGATCGCCAGGGCAACCTCAGCCTAGATACCTTGATCCAAAAACTGGGAGAAATATTAGGGGCTGCCAACCAGAACCCAGACCTACAGGGGGTGTTTAGCACCTATTCGGCAGCCACGCCACAGTTTTTGATTGAGGTGGATCGCGATCGCGCCAAGGCTCTAGATGTGAGTATCGACGATATCTTCGGCACCCTCCAGACCTATATGGGCTCGCGCTATGTGAATGATTTCATTCAAGGGCAGCGCACCTACCGGGTCTATGTGCAAGCCGATGAGCAATTCCGGTCTAATCCCGAGGATATTGCCAAGCTGTATGTGCGATCGCAGCGGGATGTGATGATTCCCCTGGGTAACCTGGTCACCCTTACCCCCACCATTGGGGCTCAGGTGATTAACCACTACAACCTCTATCGCTCCATCGACATTAGCGGTGGGCCTGCCCCTGGGGTGAGTTCTGGAGATGCCTTGAGGGCAATGGAAACCGTGTCGGCCCAGGTGCTGCCCCCCAGTATGGGTTACGAGTGGTCGGGCAGTTCCTTAGAAGAGCTGGAGTCGGGCAACCAGGCCCCGATCATTTTTGGATTGGGGCTAATGTTCGTTTTTTTGGTGCTGGCCGCCCAGTACGAAAGCTTCATCGACCCGGTGATCATTCTGTTTGCGGTGCCCTTAGCGGTGCTGGGGGCGCTCCTGGCTCAAACCCTGCGGGGGCTGCCCAACGATATTTACTGCCAAATTGGTCTGGTGATGCTGATTGGTTTGGCCAGCAAAAACTCGATTTTGATTGTGGAGTTTGCCAACCAATTGCGAGAAGAAGGGCAATCCATTGTCAAAGCCGCGTTTAATGCAGCGGAGCAGCGGATGCGACCGATTTTGATGACGGCGATCTCCACCCTCAGCAGTATTTTCCCGCTGATGATTGCCACGGGGCCGGAGCGGGGAGCCGTCAGTCTTTGGGGACGGCGGTGTTTGGCGGGATGTTTGTGGCCACCTTCTTGAGCCTATTTGTGGTGCCGATTCTCTATGTGGTGGTGAAGCAGTTGAGCGATCGCTACCTGGGTGGGGACAGCAAGGGCGATCGGCCCCAATCAGGTCCCACCAACCCCCCTGAATCAGAACGGGAGCTGGTTTCAATGGGTGGCCCGTTGAAATAGAGCAGAAATACGGATATTCATTGCTTTCTCCAAGATGTCCTGGGGGAGAATATCTCTGCACACTCTTCGAGGAAAATAATGGCCCTTCAGGTTTATGGCATTCCCAACTGCGGCACCTGCAAAAAAGCAATGGCTTGGCTAGAGCGCCACGGCATCGTCTATGACTTTATCGACACCAAAACCGCTCCCCCTGACCGCGAGATGATTGAGGATTGGGTGACCGCTTTGGGGTCTAAGCCCATGCGCAACACCTCTGGTCTGTCCTATCGAGCCCTAGGAGAAGCTAAAAAGACCTGGTCCGATACCCAATGGATTGACGCCTTTGCCCAAGATGCGATGTTGCTGAAGCGGCCTCTCTTTGTGAAAGATGGCACCGCTGTCCTGGTTGGCTTTCGGGCTGCGGAGGCAGTGCTCCAGGCGACATTAGCCGAGTAACGAACCACTGGGGAATATGCTTTCCCCCTCTCCTGCAACCCTGCTCTCCTGCAACCCCTAAGGGATCCACAATCAAAAAATTGCCAGTCACACAAGTTGCTGAGGTAGCCCCAGGCTATGGCTTGCGCCCTGGTGAGGCGGTACGCTATGTACCCGCTTGTCCCTAAGGGCGCAACCATGCTGCAATTACTGCACCTGGAAGGAGCCTAAAAAGCCCTCCACATCTACCTTGTCTGCTTCATCCTTAGGCACTACCACTAACACCTGGTAAAGGCGATTTTCAAACAGGTAGAGGTGGGCATTGACTGTCGCCTCTTCCCCAGTTTCGGTCTGAGCGTCAATCACCAAAGCCAGACCGGGATTGCCATTGAGATCAATCGTATCCTCGCTGATTAGGGTGCCCCCTACATTTTGTACTGCCCCGTCTCGGCTGCCGCTGAGGAGGGTGTCGGGATCGGTTTGGGCCACCATTTCGGCGGGGTAGTCAGAGTAGGCCACCACGTAGGCGGCGTTGCGATCTTCGGCAGTGAAGGTATGGATTTCAATGGGGCCGACGGCGGTCTCAACCGATTGGCGATTTTCAGTCAGTGCGATCGGGGTTTGAATCGTAAAGTTACCGGCCTCCGAAGCAAATTCCTCTAGCTGAGGGGCCGCCGTGTTGCAGGCGGCAACTAGCAGCAAGCTCAATAACAGAGGACGAAAAAACGGTTTTCTCATAGTTCAGCGAATCTTCTCAATTAACAGGCTGGACAGAAAGGCAAAAGGCAGAAGGCAAAACCGGAATAGGAAAAATCTTACTGGCTCAAATCAGCATCCCATTCATCTTTTTCATCCTTCTGCCTGCTTTGTACGGGCAAGGCCCTATGCACGGGCAAAGCCCTCCTGATTTCATCATCCTTAGACCCCATTCACCGGGCTTCGCAAGGGACAGCCCTACTGCCTGCTGATTTCATTGCATCGGGCACCGACGAACCCTGTTGGCGGATCCAGGTACCTAAATCCGCGAGGCTGCGATCGCGGTAGTGGCCATACCGCTCCCGCTTATTGCGGATGCGGTGAGCTAGGGCCGGGATAATCCCAAAATTGGGCGGCATGGGCTGAAAGTGCTTGGGCTCGGCGGTGCTGATGAAATCAAACAACGCGCCCATCATCGTGGTCACCGGTAAGGTTACCGGGGGTCTGCCCAGGGCCACCCGCGCCGCATTGGTGCCCGCCAACCAGCCGCCAGCCGCCGCTGCGGTATAGCCTTCGGTACCCACCAGTTGCCCCGCCGCCAGCAGGGTCGGGCGCTGGTGAAATTGCAGGGTGGGGCCAAGCAGTTCGGGGGAGTTAATAAAGGTGTTGCGGTGCATCACCCCCATGCGCACAAATTCCGCCTGCTCCAACCCTGGAATCAATTGAAAGACGCGCTTTTGCTCCCCCCAACGCAGGTTGGTCTGGAAGCCCACCATATTCCAGAGATTCCCCGCCTTGTCCTCTTGGCGCAGTTGCACCACGGCGTAGGGTTTCTTGTCTTTGTTATCGGGGTCTTTAAAGTGACCGAAGCGGGCATCAAAGAGCCCCACTGGCTTCATCGGGCCATAGCGCATGGTGTCTTCCCCCCGGCGGGCCATCTCTTCGATCGGTAGGCACGCTTCAAAAACTTAGCCGTCTCCCGCTCAAAGTCTTTGAGTTCCGCCTGTTCAGCGGCGCAGAGCTGCTGCCAAAAGTGTAGATACTGCTCCCGATTCAAGGGGCAATTCAGGTAGGCGGCTTCGCCGCGATCGTAGCGGGAGGCCATAAAGGCAATCTCGCGATTAATGCTCTCACCGACGATGATCGGGCTGGCCGCATCAAAGAAGCTCATGTAGGCTTGGCCGGTGAAATCTTGCAACGCCAGGGAGAGGGCGTCACTGGTGAGGGGGCCGGTGGTGATCACGGCAATCCCATCGGCGGGAATAGTTTGCACTTCTTCCCGGCGCAGTTCGATCAACGGGTGCTGGGCCAGGGTGCTGGTCAAGTCGGCGCTGAAATGCCCTCGGTCCACGGCCAGCGCCCCGCCTGCGGGCACTTGATGGTAGTCGGCTTTGCCAATCACCACGGACCCCAGTTGCCGCAGTTCTTCGTGGAGGAGTCCGGCGGCGCGATCGCTGGCCTGTGCCCCAAAGGAGTTGCTGCATACCAGCTCGGCTAAATGCTCACTGTGGTGGGCGGGCGATTTCCGCTCAGGTCGCATTTCATGGAGCACCACCGGCACCCCCGCCTGGGCAATTTGCCAGGTGGCTTCGGTTCCGGCGAGGCCACCGCCGATCACATGAATGGGTTCCATCGGGCTCAGGGTCTGGGCACAGCTTTTCTAGGATAGCGGTCGGGTTCGCACCTAGGGGAGTGACGCACTAAAATTAAAGGCATCTGCACGTTTTGGCATAGGGCAATTCGGCTATGGTCACCACCCTTCTGATCCAATCTGAAACAGCGCCGATGACGGTCTCATTACCGGCGATCGCCCCCATGAGCCGCGAGGAATTTTATGCCTTTTGCCAAGCCAATCGCGACCTCCGCATCGAACGGACGGCGAATGGAGACGTGGTGATTATGCCACCGGCTTTTGCGGACACCGGAAACCGTAACTTTAATCTGGCTGCTTATCTTTGGGTATGGACTGAGCAGGATGGGACGGGGCTCGGCTTTGACTCTAGCGCTGGGTTTACGCTGCCCAACGGAGCCACCCGCTCCCCCGATGCCGCCTGGATTAAGACCGACAAATGGAATACCCTCACCGAGGCGGAAAAGGCCTCGTTTGCGCCAATTTGCCCCGATTTTGTGATTGAACTGCGATCGGCCAGTGACACCTTGACGGGGCTGAAAGCCAAGATGCAGGAATACATCGACAACGGTGTGTCTTTGGGCTGGCTGATCGATCGCAAAAGCCGCACGGTCTATGTTTACCGCCCCGATCAAGACCCCGCAGTCCTGGAGAATCCAGGTCAGGTAAACGGGGATCCAGAGTTGTCGGGATTCTGCTTGCCGATGGCCAAAATTTGGTGACGCACCCTAGAAAATTTGCCCCACAGGGGTGTTAAATCCCGGCAATAGGGGCGAGGACAGGCGATCACCCCCCAAGAGCGTTTGGGCAAGCTGCAATTGCGCCTCGACCCGACGGTAGATCTCGATGGTTTGTCGCTGCCAACTGACAATCCAGTACTCTTGCACGCCATGGAGGGAGTAAAGTTTGAGCTTGACTTCCCTATCCCGTTGTTCGTTAAGGTCACCCGGTGAAAGAATTTCCACGACTAATTCTGGGGCAACGATCAAATGGCCAGCCTCATCCACACCATTGGCTAGGCGTTCTTGGCTGATCCAAACCACATCGGGAATGACCGCATCGGTTGGGGTAAAAATCACCCCTGGGGCTTGGAAAACACTGCCCAAACCCGTTGCTTCTGACCAGTTTCCTAACCGAAGTTGTAGCTTTCCGGCGGCACCTTGATGACGAATATGGGGAGCACGGGTCACCAGCAAGACTCCATCAACAATTTCATGGCGCTTCCAACCCCCATCGTCGGGCATGGCCTCAAGATCTCGGGTTGTCCAGCGTAAGGAGTTGACGACCATTTGGCAGGAAATAGAGATTATCTTTTAGTGTAATTCCCCACATCCTTTAACGAGCACATCTAAAGGCTAGGACTCGATGGCGGAATTCATATGACCCTTGCCCCTTAAGCACTTGCCCCTCAAGCACCCTTGCGCTCAGAAATAGCACGGGTACTTGAACTAGCCGGTACTAACGCCCCAGCGATCGCCGCAAGCTAAAGAAGCCCCGCAAAATACCTTGGAGGCGGTCATTTTGGGCGTACTTCTGTTTCGTCAGTTGTAGCGCTGTCTTAGGATTGATTTCAGACAGAGTGGGATAAACGTGAATGATTTTGAGGGCATCGATCTTGAGCTTATAGCTCATCGCCAGCACCACCTCATGGATCAGCTCCCCCGCCGAGGGACCCACCATATGCGCCCCCAGAATCTCCCCATTTTTGCGGGTAATGAACTTGGCAAAACCCACCCCAGCATCCTCCGCCAAAGCCCGATCCACATGGTCGAAGTTGTGTTTTAACACCGCCACATCATCTCCATAGCGGCTGCGGGCCTCTGCTTCGGTGAAGCCCACCCGCGATAGCTCTGGCTCGGTGAAGGTCGCCCAGGGGATCACCCGGTAGTCGGCCTTCTTCGTGGGGAAAAACAGGGCGTTTTGCAACACCACCGCCGCTTCATAACCGGCCACATGGGTGAATTGGTAGCCGCCAATAATGTCGCCAGCCGCGTAGATGCGCGGGTTGGTGGTTTGCAGTTTGGTGTTGACGATCACCCCTTCCTTACCCACCTGCACCCCAGCCGCCTCCAGGTTCAGGCCCTCCACATTGGGGACCCGACCGGCGGCGACGAGAATTTCATCCACCACCACTTCCCCACTGCTGGTCACCAGCACCTTCTTGCCCTCCCGCATCGTTGCTGATTGGGCACGGGTATTGGTGAGGACGCGAATCCCTTCGGCCTCCAGTTGGTCTTGCACCACTTTGGCGGCTTCGGCCTCTTCCTTCGGCATAATCTGGTCGCGGCTGGCCAGGATGGTCACCGCGCTGCCCAACCGGGAAAAGGCTTGTCCCAGCTCACAGCCGATCGGACCCGCCCCGATCACCGCTAAGGAGGCGGGCTGCGTCTCCATGGCAAACACATTCACATTGGTGAGGTAGCCCACCTCCCGCAGGCCAGAAATCGGCGGCAGCCCAGGGCGACCCCCCGTGGCGACGACAAAGGTGCGGGACTTGAGCTGGCGACCGTTGACCTCGAAGGTTTTGCCGTCGATAAACTGGCCATCCCCATAGATCACCTCCACCCCCAGGGATTCAAACCGCTCGGTAGAATCGTGGACCTGGATGGTGTCAATCACCCGATGAACATAGCCCAAAGCCTCTTTTAAGCGAATGTCTTGGATGGTGGACTCGATACCGTAACGGGCCGAGTTTCTGATGTCGTGGGCGACGCGTCCGGCGTGGATCAGGGATTTACTGGGGACACAGCCGTAATGGAGGCAGTCTCCTCCCAGGCGGGGTTCTTTTTCAATCAAAGCCACCTTGGCATTGAGCTGGGCACCGGCACTGGCGGCAACGAGACCTGCCGAGCCCCCTCCAATCACTACCATGTCGTAATCAACGGCCACTGCTTTTCTCCCCTGGATGAACCCGAAGTCTCTACGATGCTGAGAATAAGGGACTGATCTGAGCAGACCCTGAGAGCATCCTGCATCGGACGCGAAAACTGCGCCCCTAGCTTCTGAATTCAGAATTCAAAACTCTCCACCCATCCACCCTCACACCCATCCACCCTCATCCCCGCAAATCCCCTAGGACAATACCAATACCCCTGGGGTCGATTGAATCGGCACTAAATCCAACACATCCAATTGGGCGCAGTAGGCTAAATCGGCATCCTGATCTAGGCGCAGCAGTCGCTGGCCGTGGCTAGCGAGACGCAGCAGCTCCAGAAGCTGGTCCTGCCACTGCTGATAGAGGCTAACGGCGGCGATCGCCGAATCATTGCCGGTCAATGTCTTCAGATCCTGACCAAGTTGCGTCGCTAGCCGCTCAATGATGGCCCCCGCACAGACCGTATCTTCGAGAGAATAGGTGCCCTCCCAGCCGGATCCCACCAGCCAGACGGTCTCAGGGGCGCGCTTGAGCAAAAAATCGACCACCGCTTGGCGGGTGGTGAGGGCCGCCGTCAGCACCATCGGCGCATGTTGAATGCGCTCTAAACAACGGGTGCCGTTGGTGGTGGTCATAAACAGGCGACGCTGGGAAGATCGCTCCACCGTGTGATCCAGGGGAGAGTTGCCGAGGTCAAAGCCCTCCACCTTGGCCCCGCCGCGCTCCCCGGCCAAGAGACGCTCGGCTGGGGGATACGTTTCCCCGGCTTGCCGGAGCAGCGCTAAGTCACTAAAGACGTGAATGGCTGTGACCCCCACCTTAAAAGCGGCAGCCATGGTTGAGGTGGCCCGCAGCACGTCGATGGCGATCGCACAGTCGGGGGAGGCCCCATCAGGAACTTCTTCAGGGGTGTGATAGACAAAAAGTTTCACGGGTTTTGGGAGATCTCCAAAGGGCTGCTGACAATTTTCCACTTTACTGGGTGATCTTCCCAGACCCGTAGCGACTAGGGTAAGGATTCTGTGATCGAGGCTGGATCACGATAGTGCAGCAGGGGCATCAGGTAAGCGCCCAAACCCAGCCCCGCCAACCAACCGAACAGCGTCATCCGGACGTGATCAATGGGCCACCAGTTAAAGCCCTGCAAGGCCAGCTCTGCGGGATAGATCATGCAGAGGGCAAAAGTAATGCCAAACCCCACTAATCCATATTGATCGAGCCAGTAGGCGGCTTGGCCCTGGTCACGGCGATAGAGCAGCCGCATCATCACCAACCCCATCACCGTGCCATAGCAGCGCATACAGACCGCCATGATGTGGGGCGCTGCCAACGGCAGTCCCAACTCGGGTTGAGGACAGACATTGAAGCCCATAGCGTAAATAATAGCGGCGATCTGAGTCAGTCCGGGCAGACCAGACGCGGCCAGAAAAGGGGCAGCCGGCGGGCCACTCACGAGGGCCAGCAAGACTAAATCCCCTAACCCACTTTGCCAGGACCGACGGCTGAAATAATTGGAAGCAGCATTGGAAAAGGCGGCGGATAGCGTCATTGCAAATATCGGGCCGTGGGGAATGGGACTGGAACTCTGTTGCCAATTGTAAACAACCATGGGTCACCTGTCCCCCTCAGCCAGAGGAAAGCCGCTGCCGAGGGAAATGGATGCTGTCAGGGAATAATTCGGCCTATCATAAGTTGCCTCAATATAACTGGGACCAGAAAACCTCCGGCAGGCTTGAAGACTCCCAGTCTGTATCCAGAGGCTTTCTGGCGTCGCCAATGCCGCCAGCTTGGCGACATTGGCCATACCACGAGGGGGTGCGATCGCCAGTCCGGCTCAAGCTGCGCGTCATTTTGATTCTGTGGTAGATATCAGAGCGGTTCTCAGTGCCGACATCAAAATGGCCCACCCACCCAATTTTTTCAGCCATCCCGTCTTGCCCCGCCGTCTTGACGCCTTTACAGGACTTCATTGCCCATGACCCGCTTGCGTTCGGCCCTCAGTATTCCAGGGCGTCGATTCACCCAAATCACCTTGGGGGCCTTAGGACTGGTCGCCACTTTTACCTTTGCTGCCTCCGCCGAAATTATCAAGCTGGGCTTTGACTTTTTTGAAGACCTGCCGACCCTCAGTGAAGGGGAGCAAGCCACTCTGGATATTCTGCAAACGGCTCGTATCCCGCTGATTCTGAGCAGCGTTAGCCCCAACGGTGATTACTTGGTCATAGCTACCCTCGATCGCCTCAGCCAGTCCGATTGGCGGGTGCAGCTTTTTAACCTGCGGACCGGTGAGCTGGAAGAATCCCTGGCCCTGGAGTACGAGGTGTTTAGCCCCACCCTGCCGATTGAGTGGCTCGACAACAATACGATTCGGTTTGTCCAAGAGAGCTTTTTCGGTCCCTGGGAGATTGTCTCGATCAATCGCGTTACCGGGATCGTCTCCCACACGGTGGTGTACCCCACCGAGGAGGAAGCGGGGGAAATTCTGGGGGGCAGCCCCCGACTTTTCGGGCTTTGCCCTGCGGGTCTATGAAGAAGCCGAGGACGTGATCTACCTGGTGTCCCTGACCTCCCTCGGGCGCATCGAAGTGGCCCGCATTCCCTCAGAGCGCAACCTCCAGCCCCCCTCTTGGTCAGCCGACGGTCAGCAGGTGGCGTTTGTGACCTCTTCCGTTGAGGAGGGCAAGCTGGCGGAGCGCACCCCCTTTAGCCCGAATCTAGCGGACCCCGTTAACCAAGATGCCCTGGGGCGCACTCCCCCGGAGGAAAATATCTTCCTAGAAGACAGTGCGGTGAAGGTCTATGACCTCACCCAGTCCGAACCGCTCCAGCTGGATCTGCGGGCCAATGACGACGGCCACATCATGGCTGGGGTCGAAATTAGCCCGGATGGGGAGCGGGTGCTGGTTAAGTACTACGAGCCCGGTCAGGTGGAGGGGCGTGAATATCCCACTTATCTATTTCCCCAGCGGGCCTATTACCGAGTGTTTGATCTGGATGGCACGCTGCTGGCCACCATTGACGAGCCCGCCCTGGATGGTCCGTTGGAAAGCTATGGGGAATTCATTGATGAAGACACGCTGCTGTTTCATGCGACGGTGGGCACCAATCGTGCTTTGTCGGTCTATGACTTGGCGACATCCGAGCTGCGATCGCTGCCTATTCCCGATGGCACGGTTGACCCCAGTAGCTGGAGCATTAGTCGCGATCGCCAATCGATCATCTTCGCCTTTTCTTCCATCACCCAGGTCCCCGAGCTGTTTTCCATGCCCTTAGACGGCAGTAGCCCACCGGTGCAGCTCACCGATATCAACGCTGAAGTCGCTGCGGTGAACCGGGTGCAGGTCAATCCGGTCAGCTTTGAGACCCGCAACGGGGTCCGCCAAGGCTTTTTGATCCAACCGGCGGGCGCGCCCTTCCCACCCGAGCAAAGCCCGATCGTGTTTTGGCAGCAGGGCGGACCGGGGTTTTCCATGGTCAATGAATTTGCCATTGAGGTGGAAATGCCCTTTAACCTGCTGCCCAATTTCGGCATTTCGGTCCTGTCGGTGCCGCTGGCCGGTCGAGAAGGGTTTGGGCCTGAGTTTTACCGCCTCCAGGCCGACGGCGCGAATTTTGGCCAAGTAGACATCATCGAAGGGGTCGATATTGCCAGCCAACTGGTGGGTCAGGGCTGGACCACCGCTGGCCAATTGGGGGTGACGGGCTGCTCCTATGGCGGCTACTACACTGCCCAGGCGATCACCCGCTTCCCTGATGTATTTGCAGCGGCCAATCCTCAATGTTCGCTGCTAGATGCCTTTACAGAATGGCAGTTGGGCTACTCGTCACTACTCTCCTACCTGACCGGCCTGACCCCCATGGAAGCGCCAGAAACGTATCAATACATCTCGCCCCTGTACGGTGCCGACCGGGTGGAGACGCCGACGCTGATTTTCCATGGATCTGGGGATTTTTTGCAGGTGGATGTGGCCCGCAATTTTCATGATGTGATTGAGGCAAACGGGGTGCCGGTCACCCTCTATGAGTTTGAGGGGGTGGGTCACAGCATTTTTGACCTGAGCTTGCAGCGCACGGCGGCCCAACTCCAAATCGATTTCTTCCGCACTTATCTCCAGAACTGAGTCTGCAATGGATCTGCCAGTGCCTGAAACCCAGTCTGAGCCCGTCAACACTGAGCCGGTGGAGGTGCGATCGCCCTCCTCTTCCAGGACAATCAGTTTCTGCTACAACTGCGGGACGATATCCCGACGATCATCTACCCCGGTTGCTGGGCCTTTTTTGGCGGGCACCTGGACCCAGGGGAAACCCCAGAAATCGCGGTGTGGCGGGAGCTACATGAAGAAATCGGCTATACCCCCCCTTGGCTGAAGCTGTTTGACCGTCGCTGCTATGACCACGTGATTCGCAATATCTTTTATGGCCCCCTGACCGTCGCGGTAGACGCGTTGACCCTGACTGAAGGCTGGGATCTGGGGCTATGGTCTATGGCGGAGATTCGCCAAGGGGAGCGCTATTCAGAAAAAGCTCAGCAGGTGCGTCCCCTGGGCGCTCCCCATCGAACCATTTTGCTGGACTTCATCGCTCAACATCCTGATATGCAGTCCTGATATGCAGTCCGGCTGAACACCCACGCAAACAAACAGGAAAACGCCAGAGACATATGCGTTGCCCTTGGCCCTACCATGCTCACCCCTGACGCGCTGTTTTCACGCAAGTGGGACGTTCCCGAAACCATTTTGTGATGATGGTTTTCTCCCCTGACTGCACAGGCTTAGCTTGATGCAGGGTATTCGGATTGGGGCTGCCATCGGGATTAAGGCTGTGCCAGATAATCCCCTGTCCTCTGGTTGGCCTAAAGGTTTGACCAAGTTTTTGAAAGGTTGTTTCCCCACCTTGTTGGGTGTCGTTGAGATACACCATAAATGTCCAAGTCCGCTGACCCTGTACAGCCCCAAAATGCCTTCCGTCATAGCTTTTAGGCTTTTTTTGTTCTGAAATCTTGTTCAGAGAATGGTGTTAAACACTAGGGTTGAAGGAGATGAATTCAAAGACGGTCGGAAATATACTGACCCTTAATCAGCTCCATGGGTCCGTATATAGATGGAGTTTTTGGCGCATCGACACCATTTTGGGCGGGTCTGTTGCCGCGATCGCCCCCTCGGCATCGGTAATTGCGTAGCACCGTTCGAGTGGCAATCCGCAGGCCGGTTCATCTGCTCGTCGGTCTAGTCAACCAGGCCAAGCGCGTTAATGATGCCTGCCACGAATTCTGCGGTGGCAAACTTTTCAAGCTTAAGGTTAATCGTCCCTTTCAAGGCTTGGTCGGTCAATCAGCGCTACGATCGCGCCCCTTGTGGCAGCATAGTGCAGGACTAAGTAATGCAGATTTGGAGTAGCAACTGTGGCGGCCCCCCAAGGACAGAAATACACCCCCGCAGAGATTGAGGCGAAATGGCAACAAACCTGGGCCGACCAGGGGCTAGATCGCGCCTCCGAAGATCCTGGCAAACCCAAGTTTTACGCCCTCTCCATGTTCCCCTATCCCTCCGGGAACCTGCACATGGGCCACGTCCGTAACTACACCATCACCGATGTGGTGGCTCGGGTGCGCCGGATGCAGGGCTATCGCGTCCTACACCCCATGGGATGGGACGCCTTTGGCCTGCCCGCCGAGAACGCCGCCATCGATCGCGGCATCCACCCCGCCCAGTGGACCCAACAAAACATCGCGCAAATGAAAGCCCAGCTCCAGCAGTTGGGCCTCTCCTACGACTGGGATCGAGAAGTCGCCACCTGCGCCCCCGACTATTACAAATGGACCCAGTGGAGCTTCATTCAGTTTTTGAAAGCGGGACTGGCCTATCAAAAAGAAGCCGCCGTCAACTGGGACCCGATCGATCAGACCGTCCTCGCTAACGAGCAGGTGGACAGCGAAGGGCGCTCCTGGCGGTCCGGGGCCAAGGTGGAGCGCAAGCTGCTACGCCAGTGGTTTTTAAAAATTACCGACTACGCCGAAGAGCTGTTGCAGGACCTCGACCAGCTCCCCGGCTGGCCGGAGCGAGTGCGGGTGATGCAAGAGAACTGGATTGGCAAATCCACCGGGGCGCGGGTAGTGTTTACCACCGAAGCCGGGGATGAACTGCCGGTGTTTACCACCCGCCCCGATACCCTCTGGGGGGCCACCTTCATGGTGCTCTCCCCCGAGCATCCCCTCGTCGAAAAACTGACCGCGCCGGATCATGTGGCCAGCGTTGAAAACTACCAGAAACTCGCCGCCGCCAAGAGCGACATCGATCGCACCGACGACACCAAAGCCAAAAGTGGCGTCTGGACCGGCAGCTATGCGATCAATCCGGTGAATGGGGCCAAAATCCCCATCTGGATTGCCGACTACGTGTTGATGGGCTACGGCACCGGCGCGATCATGGCCGTCCCCGCCCACGACCAGCGGGACTTCGAGTTTGCCCGCAAATATGGCCTCCCCATCCAGGTGGTGGTGCAGATCGTCGGCGAAACCCTCAGCGGCGACACCATGGCCGAGGCTTGGCCCGGAGATGGGGTGATGGTCAACTCCGGTCCCCTCAACGGCATCCCAGCGGGTAAAGGGGAAGGCCAGAGCGTGGCCCAGGCGATTCAGTGGTTAGAGGCACAAGGCAAAGGCCAGGGCCAAGTCAACTACCGACTGCGGGACTGGTTGATTTCCCGGCAGCGCTACTGGGGGGTGCCGATTCCGGTGATTCACTGCCCCAGTTGCGGCACCGTACCCGTACCCGATGACCAATTACCGGTGGAGCTGCCGGAAAATGTGGAATTCAGCGGTCGCGGCGCGTCTCCCCTATCGCAATTGGAAGATTGGGTAAATGTCCCCTGCCCCACCTGTGGGGAGCCCGCTAAGCGGGAGACGGACACCATGGATACCTTCATTGATTCGTCCTGGTATTTCCTGCGGTATGCCGATGCCCGCAATGACCAGGCCATCTTTGATTTCGATAAGGTGAATGACTGGTTGCCCGTAGATCAGTACGTGGGTGGGATCGAGCACGCCATCTTGCATCTATTGTATTCGCGGTTCTTTACGAAGGTGCTGCGCGATCGCGGCCTCCTCACCTGCGACGAGCCCTTCAGCCGCTTGCTCACCCAGGGCATGGTGCAAAACATCACCTACAAAAATCCCAAGACCGGCAAGTACATTCCCATTCCCGACATTGCCGACGCCGACCAGCCCGTGGATCCGGAAACCGGCGATCCCCTAGAGGTCTTCTACGAGAAGATGTCCAAATCCAAATACAACGGCGTCGCCCCTCAGGACGTGCTGTCTAAATATGGGGCCGACACCGCCCGCATGTTCATCCTGTTCAAAGCCCCCCCTGAGAAGGATTTGGAATGGGATGACGCTGATGTGGAAGGGCAATACCGGTTTTTGAACCGGGTCTGGCGGTTGGTAACGGGCTTCGTTGAATCTGGTCCGGTAGGGGCGCACAGCCGTGCGCCCTCCCAAAATGACTATCCAAACCCGAAAAAGATCTCCGCCGCGCCATCCACATCGCCATCAAAGAAATCAGCGAAGACATTGAAGGGGACTATCAGTTCAACACCGCCGTGTCGGAATTGATGAAGCTCAGCAACGCCCTCACCGATGCCACCTGTACCGACTCCCCGGTCTACCACGAAGGCATTACCACCCTGGTGAAATTGCTCGCCCCCTTCGCCCCCCACATGGCCGAGGAGCTTTGGCATGGGTTAGCAGGGCAGCAATCAGGGCAAGGAGAGCAAACCGCATCCATTCACACCCAGCCCTGGCCAGTTTTAGATGAATCGGCTCTCGTGGCCGACGAAATCAACCTGGTGATCCAAATTATGGGTAAGACCCGAGGCACCATCACCGTCCCCGCCGATTCCGACAAAGCCGCCCTAGAGCAGTACGCGCGGGAATCAGAGTTAGCCCAGCGCTATATCGCAGGTAAAACGGTGAAAAAAATCATTGTGGTGCCGGGTAAATTGGTGAACTTTGTGGTTGTTCCGGCGTAATGGCCCAATGCTTTAAAAGCTTCACCCACAGTCGCTAAGAAAGACTCAAGAAAATCTTCGCCAGGACCTAGCACCCAAAGGCATTGACTGAGATGGTCTACGGTTTGGGATTTGGGCTGAGCCTGCTAGGATCCTTCTGTAACTGATCAACCCTGTGGTATGACGTCTTTAGCGTTGTCGGCGATCCAAAAGCAAAGCGTTCGTGTGGGCTTAGGAAAAGTCCTGATTGTTGAGGACGAAGCGCTGATTCGGGAAACGATTGGCTTAGCACTCGCTGACGAGGGCTTTGATGTCGTCGTCGCAGGGGATGGGCTGACCGCGCTGGAAATGCTGGGGGGCACCGCTGCCGCCGCTCGCAAGCCAGCCCCTAACATCAGCTTGGTGATTCTAGATTTAATGCTGCCCGGTATGAACGGCCTGGACCTCTGCCGCTTGGTCCGCCACCAGGGTATGGATGTGCCGATTTTGATGCTCAGCGCTAAGGGCACCGAGACCGACCGAGTGGTGGGTTTAGAAATTGGGGCAGATGACTACTTGCCCAAGCCCTTTGGGATGCGAGAGTTGGTGGCCCGTTGCCGAGCCCTGCTGCGCCGTCACCAAGGGGCCGCCACCGAACCGGATCCGGTGCTACGCTTCCAAGAAATTGTGCTGAATCCCAAAGAATGTCGGGTGTTCCTCAGCAATGAAGAGCTGAATCTTTCCCCTAAAGAATTTCGGATCTTAGAGCTTTTTATGAGTCAGCCTCGCCGAGTTTGGTCTCGGGATCAGATCATTGATCAAGTCTGGGGTCACGACTTTATGGGAGATAACAAGACCGTTGATGTGCATATCCGCTGGCTCCGGGAAAAGCTGGAAGCGGATCCCAGCAAGCCAGAGTACCTGAAAACAGTGCGCGGCTTTGGCTATCGCCTCGGCTAAGACTCAGCAATAGATTTAATCCGTTGGGGGCTTGGCATTGCTAGGTCCCTGTTGTTTTATGAACGGTTTGAAGCGATTATCTGCGGGCGGGGGATGAGTAAGAACAGCCCATGAGTGAAATCCTCAACACTGGCATGGTGGTTTGTCCCCATCATTTAGCCTCAGCAGCGGGGGCTGAGATCCTGCGGGCAGGGGGCAATGCAATCGATGCGGCGATCGCCACCCAAGCCGCCCTAGCGGTGGTTTATCCCCACATGACCGGGCTCGGGGGCGACGCTTTTTGGCTGATTTATGATGCCGCCAGTCAACAGCTCCAGGGGTTGAATGGGTCCGGTCGCGCTGCTCAACAGGCCACCCTTGATTTTTATCGCAACCAAGGTTTTGCCACGATTCCCCAACGGGGACCGCTAGCGGCGATGACGGTGCCGGGGGCGGTGGATGCTTGGGGGGTAGCCCATGAACGGTTGGGGCAGTTGCCTTGGGCCGATCTATTGCAACCGGCGATCGCCCTTGCCACCACCGGCTACCCTGCCACGGGCTCCCAAGCCTACTGGACCCGCCAGGATCTGGCTTACCTGACTGAATATGCAACTGCGGGAAATCCGTTTTTACCGAATGGGCACATCCCTGAACCGGGCCAAATCCTCACCAATCCTGACCTGGCGGCCACGCTGGCAACCCTGGCCCGAGCGGGAGCCCAATCCCTTTATCAAGGGGAATTGGCGGAACGCATTGATCGGTATCTCAACACCGTGGGCGGACTGTTAACAGCCTCAGACCTAGCCGCCCACCACTCTGACTGGGTGGAGCCGATCTCCACCACCTATCGGGGCCATACGGTTTGGCAACTGCCCCCCAACAGCCAAGGCTTTACCGTGCTGCAAGCCCTGAACCTGATCGAAGGCTTTGATCTGCAAAGGATTGGCCATGGCACCGCCGACTATTACCATCTGCTGGTGGAGGCAACCAAGCTCGCCTTTGCCGATCGCGATCGCTGGCTGACGGACCCAGACTTTGCCCCGATTCCCACCGAGCGATTGATTTCTAAAGCCTATGGCGATCGCGGTCGGCCCCAGATTGATCTGCACCAAACGCAACCGTTAAGCGCAGCGGTGATCGGGGGGGATACGGTCTACACCGCCGTGGTGGATCAGGCAGGCAATGCGGTCTCGGTGATTCAGAGCTTGTACTTTGACTTTGGCTCAGCGGTGATGGTGCCGGGGACGGGGTTTGTGTTGCAAAACCGAGGCGCTTTCTTTTCGCTGGCTCCTGAGCAGAGTAATTGCTTAGCACCGGGCAAGCGCAGCTTCCATACATTGATGCCGGGGATGGTCTTGACCCACAATCGGCCTCAGTGGGTGCTGGGCACCATGGGGGGCGAGGGCCAGCCCCAAACCCAGTTGGCCCTCTTAACCCGCATCCTAGACTACGGGCTTGATCCCCAAACGGCGATCGATCTGCCCCGCTGGTTGTGGGGCCGCACCTGGGGCGACAGCAGCAGCGGCCTCACCCTAGAAGGACGCATTCCCGCCAGCATTCGAGCTGAGTTGCAGCGGCGGGGACATGCGGTGAAAGTCGCGCCGGATTGGACCGAGAAAATGGGCCATGCCCAGATGATTCATATCGACCCAGGGACAGGGGCATTGCAGGGAGGTTGCGATCGCCGCAGCGATGGGGCGATCGCGGTGAGTGGTTCCTGAATACCTTGCCGGTATACTGTAAGGCACGATAATCGTCCCCCCGAAAGTACGGTAGGCACCCTATGGAATGGCATGTAACGGATGCAGAGAGTCTCAGGGTGATCGATAGTGAAATCGGTAATCACGCCTTTGTGCCGTCAGAGTATGGAGCTGATCCGCCGTGTGATCTATGCCAGTGCCGACTTTGAATATGCCTCCTTAACCCGGTTTTCGCCCCAGGCATTGCAGTCGGGGGCAGCGGCCTTAGCGGCCCGCACCACGATCATTGTGGATGTACCGATGGTTCAGGTGGGCATCGCCCCCACCATCCAAAACACCTTTGCCAACCCGGTCTATTGCAGCATGGATGCCCTGACCCGGCCCCAAAAGGACAAGACCCGCGCTGCTTGGGGGATCGAAACCCTGGCCCAGCGCTATCCTGAAGGGATTTTTGTGATTGGCGAATCCCAGACGGCGTTAGCCTCCCTCGTAGACATGATTGAGGCGGATCAGGTGAGACCGGCCTTGGTGGTGGCTACCCCCGCTGGGTTCTTAGATATGGATGTGTTGAAGGCTCGCCTGCAAGATTCGATGGTGCCCCACATTCGCATTGATGGACGCAAGGGTAATGCGGTGCTGGCAGTGGCGATTTTAGAGGGGCTAATTGACTTGGCTTGGCAAGCTTACGGCCAAGATAGGACGCCCTGAATCTAAAAATATCTGGTTCTGATCCACATGCCACATAGCATCAAAATTCATGTTTTTTTGGCGAACAGCTCTTGAAAGGTGAAAACTTACTTGAAAACATGTCAAATCAGCTCTATACAATTGGCCATTCAAATCACGATATTGACAAATTCGTTGCCTTACTAAAAGGTCATGGCATAAATGCGTTGGCGGATGTTCGCTCCATGCCCTACAGTCGCCATACACCCCATTTCAAGCAAAAGCCGCTTAAGTCTATCCTGCAAAGATATGGCATCAGATATGTCTTTTTAGGGCAAGAGTTGGGTGCCAGACCACGTCTTGAGAGCTGTTATGTACATGGGAAAGCTCTTTATGAACGTATTGCTAGTACTGAAAACTTCAAGCAGGGCATCAAAAGGATCTTGGATGGCACCAAGAAGCTAGACATCGCTCTTATGTGTGCAGAAAAAGATCCTATAGTTTGTCATCGC
>JAAUQE010000210.1 GCA_012032425.1 Leptolyngbya sp. RL_3_1
AATTTGGGGATGCACCCAATCCGCTATGCTTTTAAGAAATGATTTTTCGGAACCGTTCGGGCTGAGCGGAGTCGTTCGCGAAGCGGCTCCCTCAGGGAGCAAGCCCATTACTTGGGCCATAACGCCGGGTTATGGGTTTCGACAGGCGCACCCCGAACGTCTGGCCCTCGTTTCGTCCAGGGCTGACCTAGAGCCTGGGCCAATTGCTCAGGATGAATCGCTGCAAAGACCGCCCAGATGCCTACACTGTTGACGATTGGGCCATATCGGTTCTTTTGCTACGCCGGCGATCGCGACGAACCACCCCATGTGCATATTGAGCGTGACCGGGCGGAGGCCAAATTCTGGCTAACACCAGTTCGACTCCAAAGTAATAAGGGGTTTAGTCGTAAAGAAATTAACCGTATTCAAAGATTGGTCGAAGAGAATCAAGAGAAATTATTAGAGGGCTGGAATGACTTCTTCGGTAATTGACCTAAAAGATATTCCCACCATTCAGTCAGTTGAGATAACGGGTGATACTTTGTCAGTGGATCTTGTAGATGGCCGGACAATTGCTGTACCGATCACATGGTATCCGCGACTGTTGCAGGGATCTGCTGAAGAGCGCCAGGATTGGCGATTTATTGGCAATGGTGCCGGGATTCACTGGAACCAGCTTGATGAAGATATCAGTGTCAAAAATCTGATTCTGGGTCAGCCCTCAGGAGAAAGCCAGAAATCATTTCAGCGATGGCTGAGTCAACGTCAAGCTGCCAACTGAGAAGTCGCCAGCCATCTGTGGTGCCCAGACTCTGGCGGGGCACAGCTACAGGAGACTCTGCCGCCACTATCGGCGGCAGAGCCGCAAGGGCCGCTCACCCGGCAGAGCCTGGGAGCGAGGTATGCCGGTGAGTCGGTTTCGCCCTGCCATGGTTTCTCCCCATCGATCGCGGCCTTTGTCCCTTCCCAAAATATCTACTTCTCACCGCCCAGCGCCTATTCACCCCCGGCCAGCCGACCGGCAGCAGCCACGCGATTCAACCCATGCCTCCCATTTCTACCCAACCTGAGTCCGGGCTAGGCATCTGAGGATTGCTCAGATCGCTCCCGGTAGCTGCGATGGGTCGGTGCTAAGCCAAAATCTGAAGCGAGCTGGTCTAACCCGTCAATAATGCGCCGAGGATGGGTAATAGACAGGGCATCGTAGCAGCGATCGCGATAGTCTGGCCCTTGCTGAAACGCTAGGAGTAGCCTGCTTTAACGGTTCAATCACCCCGTAGGCCGATTCAGCTTTGGTCAGGGCGGCGGTTGGGATGGGCTGATGTCGTCGCACGACAGCTAAGTCGATCAGGTCGCGAGAGAACACAGAACGGTCTGGCCAGCGATCGCTATTGGCCAAAAGCTTCTCCGCAATCCGGTCTACCGCGCTGAGGCAGGCAACCGGGCACCACGGGGGCTGTTCGGGCGGGGCGAGCTTAATTCTACCCTCATAAATAATTTCAAAGCGGATGGTGCTACCCGCCATCACCACCGGGAATCGAATCCCATATTGGTTGGCCTGAATCTCGCGGGGCAGATCTAGCTGGGCAGGATCTTCAAACAGCGCCCGGTATTGCTGCTTGAAGAGGGCATTTCTAAGCTGCTGATACCCAGCTTGGCTGGAACACAAAAAATCAATATCTTGGCTCAATCGATACTCGTCGTACAGCAGCGCTAACAGCGTACCGCCCCCAAAGTACACCTGACAGTCCCGCAGAAACGACCCCTTGAGCTGACCCAGGATGGCCAAAATCTTTTGATGCTGATCTTGAGTGAACACGTGACCTAACCAGGACCCATACTGCTGAACCAGGCGATCGATAAGCGTTTGCTCTTCAGCTTCTAGCGGGCCACTGCGATAGCACCAGCCGCGTTCATAGCAGCGCAGCATTTCCAACGGGGTGAGCTGGTAGATATCCGTGACCTGCCAGCAAATTTCGGCCAAAAAGGGGAGTCGAGTCGGGATGGTGGCGGCTGATGTCATAGCGCCTGATTGACGGGTTGCGGCGACCTGTTTCTAGGGTAGGTGATCTCAGACCGGGCCTGCCTCACCAGGCTAAATCACCGTTAACAGTAACCGTAAGGGATAGGCGGCTAAATAACGGACCCGATCAATCCGGTTTTCTCCGCCGGAGACGCTGCACGAACGACTTCGCTCAACCTGCCAGCATCGAGAGTTGAGCGGAGTCGAAACTCGGTCTGCGGGGATATTATTTGTAAGCTAGCCCCCTAACGTCTTCTCAAGGCTTGGGGAAACGGGTGCTGTGGGCTGGGGTTAATCGCCACCCGCCGTCATCTGTCGCACCACGGTCAGGGCCGAATAACTCACCCCCGCTGTGCCCTCGCCGGGATGGGTGCAGTCTCCCACCAGCCAGAGCCCTGGGATCGGGGTGCGGTTAGCGAAGCCGAAAGGGCCAAAGCTATTCACCCGCATCCCCAAGCCTCCGACCGCCCCGCGATCGCGTCCCGTAAACCGCTCGAAGGTGCGGGGCGTTCCGGCTTCCACATGAATGATATGGTCAGGACGCAGGTCAAAGAATTGCCCGAGGCGGGCGATCGCCGCGTCGGTGTAGCGTTGCTTGCGGGCCGGATAATCGGCTGATTCTCCCCAATCCTTGAGGTCCACAAAGGACGAAGCCACAATCGTCGCCCGCCCCTGGGGAGCCCGCCCATCCCCAGGGCGACTCACCGACACAAACAGGGAATTGTTTTCGCCAATGGGGCCGTCATAGTCATAGAGAAACTGCAGATGGGGCGGGCAGTCTGCGGGGATGGCGGCCTGCTCGACCCCCAGATACACCAACGAAGGCCCCGGAGGCAGCGGGCAAGGTTTGCACCCGGCGCTGATAGCTGGGCGGGACTTGCTCCCCCAGCAGCGTCACTAGGTTTTGCACGGTCACATTCGCCACCACCTGATCGGCGGGCTCAGTCCAGATCTGGCCGGTTTTAGGGTTACGCACCGTCACCCCAGTGGGTTGCCCTGGTAGAGGTGAATCCGCTCCACGGTGTGGCCCAGCAGCAGCTTGCCCCATCCCGCTGGAGGGCGGCGACGAGGCGATCGCTCAGCACCTGCATACTGCCTTCGAGATGGGACAACCCTATGGGAGCCTGGGAAACCCCGAGGGCGGTGGCGGCATAGAGCAGGGCGGTTTCGTCGGCATCTACCTGGGAGTAGAGCTTCAGCTGCAGATCTAAGAAGGTTTTGAGGCGGCGATGGCCGCAGGCCGGTCTTTGACCATCGCCATACAGGCCAAACAGCTTGAGGATCTGCCCGACGGTAGAAAAGGTAAAGGGGGCGGTAATTAAGGTGTCGGGCCGCAGGGCCGACACCAACTGCCCCAGATCCCAGAGATTGCGGGGGGGCAACACCGGCTGCCGCCCCTGGAAGCGCCAACTGGCCTGAAACAGGGTTTGCAAAAGCTGCCAGAAGGGCTCGCTACCGGGGAATTGCCGCTGCCGTTCCGCCCGCCAGCGATCGGGATCCCGCCAGATTGAGATCGGCTCGGTTTCTCCGGGCAGATAGACCGCGCAGGCGGGGTCGCAGGGGGTGCTCTCCGGCAAGGGAATATCGAGGGTGGTGAAAATTTGATGGTGGATGCCTCCTGGCTCCAAGCCCGCCACCTGGGTGGCCCCCACATCGAAGGTAAAGCCCCGGCGTTTAAAGGTAGAGGCGCAGCCTCCGGGCACTTGGGCTTGGTCAAAGACCGTGACCCCATAGCCTTGGTGGGCCAGCAGGGCGGCGGCGGTCAGCCCGCCGATGCCGCCACCCACCACGACAACGGACTTTTCTGAGCGTTTTCTTGAGCGCTTTTCTGAGGGGGCGGCGGCCATGTTTACATTCTGTTACATCTACGTCCAGTGTAATGCGTGCGGGAAAGGTGGGGTTATCCTGATTGACGATGTGGCTCGTGTAAATAAGTCACGTACATCGAGAAGGTCGGGCCTGAGGCCATTCCTTGAGTCTGGGGCCACACCGCTCAGATCGCTTCACGTTGCTGCTGCGTCGCGTCACTATGTCCTCTGCCCCCATTACGCTGGTTTTTACCGATTTGGTGGCATCCACTGAGGTCAAAAACCATCTGCCTGGGAGTGACGTCACCGCCCGTAACCAGCATTATTTAACCCACATCTTGAATCCCCATCGGCAGCGGGTGGAGGATAGCCTGCCCGCCTACGGCGGATGGGTGGTGAATACCGAAGGCGATGGCTATTTTTTGGGGTTTGACGACGCCATCATGGCCGCCAAATGGGCGATCGCCCTGCAACTTAGCCATGTGCAAGATCCCATCCCAACGCCCCTCGGTGGTCTCCAGGTCAAAATTGCCCTGCATACGGGTTCGCCCCTCCAGGATGGCAACGACTACATTGGCCAAGAAGTGGACTACGCGGCGCGGCTGGTGGGGCTCGGGGAAGGGGAACGCACCCTGCTCTCAGAAATGACCGCTGTACTGGTGCGCAATGCCCAAATCAAGGGGTTTGAACTGTATTTTCAGGGAGAATACACCCTGCGAGGGCTGGGATCGGTTCCCGTTTATGAATTGGTTTACCGCCAAGGGGAGATTCAGGTCCCGCAACGGGGGCCGATCGGCTATGAGCGTGCCCGCCAAGCCGCCGCCCGTCGCCGTCGCCAATGGCTCTACGGCGGGATCAGTACGCTACTGACCGCTGCGTTGATCATCGGATTGCAGCTACTGGGGGTTTTGCAACCCTTTGAACTCAAGGCCCTGGATGTTTTCATGCGTCTGCGCCCTCCCGAATCCGCCGACTCTCGGGTGTTGGTGGTGCGGGTGACCGAAGCCGACTTTCAAGCCTTGGGGGAATATCCCCTCAGCGATCGCACGGTGCTGCAATTATTACAGACCCTCAATGCCCATCAACCCCGCTTGATTGGCCTCGATCTCTATCGCGATATTCCCCAAGGGGAGGGCCATGGCGACTTGACGGACTATTGGCGTCAGCACCCTGAGGTGTATGGGGTTTGCAAAATGAGCAGCCTCGGAGATGTGGGCATTGCGCCCCCGACCCTAGCCCCGGCTGAGCAAATGGGCTTTGCTGATGTGGTGGTGGACAATGATCAAGTTTTGCGGCGACAGCTCCTAGTCCAAACTCCGCCCCCCGCCTCTCCCTGCACGGCAGCTTACAGCCTCAGCGCCCTGCTAGCCCTGCATTATTTGAATGATGCCGGAAAGACCATTGCCTTTACAGAGGCCGATGATTTGGTACTAGATGGCCGCCGCGTCCCTCGGCTCACCGCCCACAGCGGTGGTTATCACCGGTTTGATGCCACCGGCTATCAAATGGTGTTGAACTATCGGCTCCCCATTGAGGCGATTCCCCAGGTCACCGCCCAAGCGGTGTTGACCGGTGAGGTGCATCCCGAAGACATCCGGGATCGGATCGTCCTGATCGGGGTCGATCAGGAGGGCACCGATCGCCATTTCACCCCCGATAGTTTTGCCCAGCGTGTGGACCAGAGCGTGGCAGGGGTGATCGTCCAGGCTCAGATGGTCAGTCACCTAGTGAGTGGAGTGCTGGAGGGTCGTCCCTGGATCCGCCCCCTCCCGGTCTGGGGCAATAGCCTCTGGGTGACGGCTTGGACCGGCATCAGTCTACTTTTGCTGGGGCTGGGGCGGGGCAAAGATCGCCGCCTGTGGGGACCCAAGCTACTGGGAATCGCGGTCGTATTGTGCGGAAGCAGCTTGATTTTGCTGGTATTAGGACTATGGGTACCGGTGGTGCCCACTGCGATCGCTATAATGCTGGCGAGTGCCGGAATGTTAACGTTGCCGTCTCTAGACCCGTGGAATGATGAGTCGATTTGAGCATCGGACAACTGCATCGAAGTCAGCCCAAACGCACCGACCGGTGACCACAGCAATTGGGCTGAGTTTAGCCGAGTTGCTGATGGTGGGCCTATCTGGGCCAGCCCTGGCCAGTGCCGCCCCTGCATCGCCCCGCCCCCCGATGCAGGCCCTAGCCCAAGCTTTAGACGGTCAATCTCTCGAAAACCTTCGAGAAATCCCCTTCCGACCGCCGACCCCACCCGATGTGGGTAGCCCGCGAGAACGACGGGGCGCTGCCAGTCGAGGGGTTAGCACAGACGAGGGCTGCCCTGCCATTCTGGATGTGTCTGCGCCGCATATCACTGCCCTCACCCCGGCCTACAATACCCTTACCCAGGCTCTGATTGAGGAGATTACTTACGGTGCTGATGCCCTCTACGGCAGCACCCTAGAGCCTTACCCCACGATCTGGATGTACCTGCCTTATAGGTTAACGCCCAGCCGCCCTGGGGAATTAAGGGCTGAAATCATGGGGGAGGATGGGGTGCCGATCCAGGAAACCCTTATGACCTATACCGATGTGCCTGCCGGTATCGTTGGCTTCCCTCTGGCAGGCACGGATTTTGAGCCGCTAGAAATTGGGGAATGGCGAGACCTGATTTTTGTCATCCAGTGCGATCGCACGGATGCAGCTAAAAACCGGCATGTGGGCTTCACGGTACAGCGGGTTGCGCCGCCACCTAATCTGGGCAATGGCTCCGAAACCGCCACCCTCGAACGCGCCATCGCCCTCGGGGAAGCTGGGGTCTGGTACGACCTCCTCACCACCCTTGTGACCTTACGGCGAGAGAATACCGGTGATCCTGCCCTCGTATCGGCTTGGCATCACCTGCTAGAGTCCGTGGGTCTGGCGGATGTGACTGCCCAACCCCTATCTGATTGCTGTACGGTTCCTGAAAATCTCGCTGTTGAGACCGAGACACCGGAGTAGCTCAATCATCATGGGTTTTAACCCTTTGTTTCTGCCTGGACTGGCCAGTCTGGGAATGGTCCTTTGGGCCGTTCCTGCTTATGGCCAGTCGATCATCGCGGCCCCCGATGGCACCCAAACCCAGGTCAACCAAACGGGTGATGACTACGCCATCACCGGCGGCACCAGCGCGGGCGACAATCTATTCCACAGCTTCAATGATTTCAATCTGCTGGAATGGAAGAAAGCGCCACCTTTTTGCTGATCCGGGCACCC
>JAAUQE010000030.1 GCA_012032425.1 Leptolyngbya sp. RL_3_1
CGATAAACGCGGAGGGGGAGGGGGCGATCGCCATAGGGATATTCCGAAGGGTTTCCAGAGCACTGCACTCCCGAAGTTTACCCAGTCCCCTGAGCGGAATCTATAGCAGTCGCCAGTCTGGTTACAGCGCTGTTGCAACCCGTGAGGGGCAAACCTAAAACCCTGGGTGGGGGACAAATTTAGAACAGCAGATTTTGAAAGGGCGGGGTATTTTTCCAACGGTAAGGGATCCGCAATCAAAAAACATACCAGGCACAAAAAATTCTGCTGTAGGGGCGCAAGGCTGTGCGCCCTGGTGAAGCGGTACGCTATTTATCCGCTTGTCCTAAGCATTGAAATTCCGTTGATCAGCGGAAAGAATCCTGCCGTAGCCCAGATGCTCAGCCAATCTCACCAATGACGCATCGGCGAGATCCAGAGGACATGCCTGCACTAAAACTCCACGAGCAGCAGTGGCCACGGGTCGTGACAGAACTGCGAGCCCCGGCAATGAAGCAGGGGAGCAGCGATGTTCGCATAATTACTCTTGAGGTTGTACCGTCTCGGTTTCGATCAGCTGCTGAAGTTGCTGAACGCTGGAATCTTGCTGCCAATATTTAAATGCCTGGGAAAAGATGACGTAGAGGATAACCAGGGATAGACCGAGTTTTAAATAAGAGCCGAGGGTAACTATACTTTGGCTGGTGTGGACTCGCATGATATTTGCCATTCCATAAGGTGCTTCTAGACTCACTTTTCCCAGCATCTGACCGCCAACAGGATTGAGCCCCGGAGGTTTATCAAAGCTTTAGAGAAAAGGCGCATTTTTAAAGCCTTGGCCAAAGCCCTCTAGTTTCAGTACTTCTCCCCTTTACACCCTTAGCGTTCGGGTTGATGGGCAAAGGGTTTAGAGATCGAACCGGACGTTCGGCTGGCGATGGGGCGGCCCTATTAAGTCAATGTCGCCAGGTCGCGGATCGGATGAGTCGGACGCTCAGCGCTAGGGGCAAAGACCCGCTGTCTCCAGCCAGGGGCTAGGGTCACGGTGACCGCTGCTCCTGGCTGGAGGCAGGTGTCAATCGGCGTGCGGGCCTGGAGGAGTTGTCCGGTGGCGGTGGTGAGGGTGTATCGATATTCTCGCCCCAGAAACTGGCGATCGCGCACAGTCAATGGCCCCCGTTCGTCTCCGTGTAACTGCAGATCCTCTTGGCGAATCATCATTTCCCCTGCCGATAGGTGATCCTCTCCGGGCGCAACCGGCAGCAGTCCCAGGGCGGTATGCCAGCGATTGCCCACGCGCTCTGCGGGGATAAAGTTGGCCTGGGTGACAAATTCCGCCACAAATCGGGTGGCGGGTTGCCGATAAATCCGCTCTGGCGCATCCAGTTGCTCTAGCTGACCTTGGCGCATCACCGCCAAACGATCGGAAATGGACAGGGCTTCTTCTTGGTCGTGGGTGACGAAGACCCCAGAGGCCCCGACCCCTTTGAGAATGTCTCGCACTTCCTGACGCAGATAGAGACGCACCTGCACATCCAAGTTGCTAAAGGGTTCATCTAGCAAGACCAAGCTGGGGCGTGGGGCGAGGGCGCGGGCCAGGGCCACCCGCTGTTGTTGCCCCCCCGACAGTTCATGGGGGTAGCGGGCTTCAAACCCGGCCAAGCCGACGAGGGCGATCGCCCGCTGGGCCTCCGCTTGACGCTGATGGGGCGGGAATCGATGACGCTGGGTGGCGGTTTTGAGGCCAAAGGTGACATTGCCCAACACCGTTAGGTGGGGGAACAGAGCATAGTCTTGAAACACCACCCGACCCCGCGATGTTCGGGGGGCGTCCAGTGATGGGAATTGCAGACCGGGCGATCCGCCAGGGTGATGGTGCCAGATTGGGGGCGTTCAAATCCGGCGATCAGTCGTAACAACGTCGTTTTACCACAGCCAGAAGGCCCTAAAAGACCCAGTAGATCCCCCTTTGCGAGGGTGAGGCTGATCCCATTCACGGCTGGAATCGTTTGATTGGGAAAACCCTTAGTCAATTGGTCTAACTGCAGAATCATCGACGGATCCATAGCGATCGCGACTGCCCTTTAAAGCGTCAGGTTATTGAAAACTAGCCTCAATAAGTGTAATGCCAACGGTCTGGGGCGTGGGTCTAGACGACACAGAATGCTGACTGGGTCTAGACATCCAGTCGCATTTCATTGGAGGGGGAGGAGGGGATGGGGTAGAGAGGTGTGAGGGTGGATGGGTGATGGGCAGGGGAAGTTTTGAATTTTAAATTCTGAATTCAGCATTGGACTAAGGTTCCGGCTTTGACCGTCAACACCTGTGAGGCCTTGAGCCATTGGGATTCAAAAGCCCCCAGATGGGTGGTGGTAATCACTGTTTGAAACCGATCCTGAATCGCCTCCAGCAGTTGATTCTGACGGTTGAGATCCAGCTCTGCCAGCACATCATCTAATAGCAGTAGGGGAGGCTCTCCCACGACTGACTCAATTAACTTCAATTCAGCCAGCTTGAGCGCCAACACCAGGGTGCGCTGCTGTCCCTGGGAGCCATATTGCCGAGCTGGGGTGTCGTTAATGGTGAACTCAATGTCATCTCGATGGGGGCCGACCAAGGAGGTGTGCTGCTGCTGCTCGGCGATCGCCCGCTGCTGAATCTTTTCCAAAAAGGCCCCTTGAATCGCCGTCGGATCATCGCTATCCATGGGTACATTGGGCCGGTATTGCAGGGTCAACAGTTCTGTCTGGCCGCTGATGGCTTGATGCCACTCTTGGGCGATGGGGACGAGACGGGCCAGCCCCCGCGATCGCCGTCGCATCACGCGGGTGCCGAGGGCGGCCAGTTGGGCATCCCATAGGGCCAGTTGGGTGGGGTCAGGGTGTCCCTTGGCTTGGCGCAGTAGCGCATTGCGCTGTTTGAGCGCCTGGGCGTATTGCCCCAAAATATGGATATAGATCGGCTCCAGTTGCATCAGCAGCGTATCCAGCCAGGTGCGACGTTCCCCTGGCCCGCCCCGCACCAGTTCCAAATCCAGGCTGGAAAACTGCACCGCATTCAGCGCCCCCAAAAAATCTCCTTGACGCCGCAGCTTTTCGCCATTGCGAATGGCGGTGCGGCGGCCCCCTTGGCGCAGCATTAAAGCCAGTTCCGAAAGCCCTACCGCCCGTTCCACCGTGGCGGCAATGCGCCCCAGCGGTTCCCCGGTTTGGATCAAGTCGCGATCGCGGTGACAGCGATGGGAGCGGAGCGTTGCCAATAGCTCCACCGACTCCAGCAAGTTCGACTTTCCTTGGGCGTTATCTCCCAGCACGATAGTTTTGGGGGCTGTGAACGCGACCGCCTGCTCCCCATAGTTACGGAAATGCCTCAGTTGTAGGGCCTTGAGATACATAACGGGAACGGATGCGATCGCGCCAGCAGCAAGAGCTTGAGCCAGGTTTGCGGACAGGGCAGCGAGATCCGCGCCACCGTCTCCCCGCAGCGTAAGACCTAATGCGGCAATGCCTTTAGTAGAATAACCGCCCGTTCACGAAGGGATGGTGGGCGTCGTCAGATCCGAAAAGTGCGCCAAAAACAGGCCATAGCCAAAAACCACTCGCAACGGCACCAGCAGCCCAGCCGGGAAACCGGATGAAGCGAATAAAGCAGCCTTTTCTTACCATTTTTGGGGCTGGATTAGCCTGCTCAATCTAGAGAAAAATATTAAGTTCTCTCAAAAGCGCTAGCCCCACTGAAATAATCAGATATAAAGCTTATACTTGGGTCGTCATTGTTAACGATCTTTGCAACATATAGATCGCCTTACCTAAACGCAGCCGTTATCAAATCTGAGTCTGTATCCCTATTAATGATGCCTCGCATACTGGTAATCGATGATGACCCCTCCATTGCAGAGTTGGTCGCAGTCAACTTAGAGATGGCTGGCTACGATGTGAGTCAGGCCGGTGACGGTGTGAAGGGGCAAGCCCTGGCAGTGCAACTGTTGCCCGACCTGATTATGTTGGACCTGATGCTGCCAAGAGTCGATGGTCTAACGGTGTGTCAGCGCATTCGGCGCGACAGTCGCACCGCTGATATTCCGGTACTGATGTTGACGGCCCTGGGCCAAACCCAAGATAAGGTCGATGGCTTTAACGCCGGGGCTGATGACTACCTCACTAAGCCCTTCGAGCTAGAAGAGATGCTGGCGCGAGTGCGGGCCTTGCTGCGACGTACCGATCGCATTCCCCAAGCGGCTAAGCACAGCGAAATTTTGAGCTACGGGCCTTTGACCCTGGTGCCGGAGCGGTTTGAGGCCGTTTGGTTTGACGGCACGGTCAAGTTGACCCATTTAGAATTTGAGCTGCTGCACTGCTTACTACAGCGCCATGGCCAAACCGTTTCCCCCAGCGAAATCCTCAAAGAGGTGTGGGGCTACGATCCCAACGATGACATTGAGACCATTCGCGTCCATGTGCGGCATTTGCGCACCAAGCTAGAGCCCGATCCCCGCCATCCCAAGTTCATCAAGACCGTCTATGGTGCGGGCTACTGTCTGGAATTGCCGGTTGATGACTTGGTCCCCGTTGAGGCTTAGGAATGTGCTTAGGTCTGATGCCCAGATCTGGGTTTAGAACCTGCCAAAGGTTTAAATCAGGCCAATCTCTAGTACTCGACGGCATAAATAGCCTTAGCCTTGAACAAGGGGCTTAAGCCCCTTGCCTGGGGTTTGTAATGTTTGGGTTAATTCCGCCCTTGAGTACTAGTGCAGCGTCAAGCTGCAATTGGTAGGCTGGGTCAGCGTGACCCAGCAAAACCGTCACCTGTGCTGAGTTTCACTGCTTTGGCCCAGCCTACATCAATCACAAATTAAAAGCTGACAGACCACTAGCGCCGATCCGAATCTGAATCCAGGTAAGAACACCAGTCACTCCAGCCGCCCACGTATAGTTGCGCCATAGGATAGCCCGCCGCTGCCCGTGACAGCAGATTGACGCAGGCAGTGACGCCGGAGCCACAGTACATCACCGGCTCTGGGTCTGTGAGGGTAGACCAATGGTCCGCTAGCGCCGCTGGGGCCAAAAACTGCCCCTGCTCATCCACGACATCCTGCCAGCAGGAGTTCACGGCTCCTGGAATAGCGCCTGCAACGGGATCAATGGGTTCCTGTTCCCCGCGAAAGCGTTGGGGCGATCGCGCATCCACCAGCACCCCTTGCCCTTGTCTCGCTTGCACTTGACCATAGTCCAGCACCCAATCCGCTTGGATTTGGGGCGTGAAGGTCGCGGTTTTCGGCGGCGGAACTTCCGTTGTCAAGGGCTGACCTAATGCTGTCCAGGCCGCTATCCCCCCTTGCAATACCGCCACCGGCGCGTGGCCGTAATAGCACAAGAGCCACCAGCAGCGGGCGGCAAAGGCCCCACGAAAATCGTCATAGATCACCACTGGGGTCGATCGCTGGGAATCAATGCCGCAGCGACCGAACTTGGCCGCCAAGGTTTCAACGACGGGTAAGGGATGACGCCCACCATGGGTTTGGACGGGACTGGACAGATCCCGATTCAGATCTAGATAGTGGGCACCAGGGAGATGGCCCTGCTCATAGGCGCAACGCCCCTGCTCTGGATCTGCCAAGGCAAAGCGGCAGTCCAAGATCACCGGTTCCAGCGGGTGATTCATCAACCAATCCACAGGGACTAACGGCGTGGGTAAGGTCATGGTCGTTCGGCGTTTAACGGCTTCCTGATTTTAAGGAATGCTTTGAATTAAGGTTGAATTTCAGGCTGCTGCGCCTGCCACTGGCAGAGGGCTTGATGGTGGACGGTGCGCCAGGGCAGTTGGTGCTGACGAGCCAAATCGGCACAGTCCTCATATTCGGGATGGGCATTGATCACCTGATCCGTGCGGGGGTCAAATGCGACTTTGATGTGGATGTTGCCCCAGGGAGTGGCCACCCTTTGCCGCTCTCGCCGTAGCGCCACCCGCTGTTGCAATTGGCGACGGATGCCGAGGGTGGTGGTTTCTTGAAAGATGATTTGTTCACAAGCCGGGGCCTGCTCTGGCTGGGCAATCACCGTAATCAGGTGGCCGGGACGCGACTTTTTCATAGTCAGCCCCTGGGTAAAGACATCTAGGGCACCAATCTCTAGGAGGCGATCGTAGAGATAACCGATCGCCTGGGGAGAGAGATCATCCACCTGGGTTTCTAATACAGTGACGGTTTCTAGTGATGACGATTGGACCGAGGCGAGGGACACTGGCTTACTGGTTTGACTGCTGGCAGCAGGGCTATGCCGATGGGGTTGAGCCGTAGCGCTTTGATGGGAAAAGGCTTCGGTCCTGGCTTCCCCTAACCAGAGTCTGAGGATATTGGGTAAAGCTAGGTCCTGGCTGCCCGCCCCAAGCCCACCTTGCGCAGGGTCATCGCAGGGGGCGGGCCAAACTGCCGGGCGAGGGTGGTGGCGATCGCCGCTCCGGTTGGGGTCACCAGCTCACCCTGTAGCCCAGAGCCATAAATCGGGGCTTGGGCCATTTCCATCAGCTTCAGCACTGCCGGTGCCGGTACCGGTAAGCGACCATGGGCGGCGCGGACGGTGCCATTACCCATCGGTAATGGCGAGCAATACAGGGCATCTATCCCCAACCAGTGCAAGCCGATACAGGTGCCGACAATATCAATGATGGCGTCAGTGGCCCCCACCTCATGAAAATGGACCAGGGCTGGATCCATGCCATGGACGGCCCCCTCCGCTGCCGCCAGACATTGGAAAATATTCAGGCTCCAGTCTTTGACGGGCGCTGCTAGCGGCGCGGCGCTGATCAACTGCTCAATCTCTGCCAGATGCCGCACGGGGGGATGGGCGTGACCGTCGGCAGCGGGGATGTGGACATGGACCTGAGTGGCGGCGATGCCATTGCGATGGACGATTTCTGCCGATAGTTGATAGGGTTCCACCAGGGCCAATTGGGCCAACTGTTGTTCTAAATGAGTCAGGGGAACCCCCCCACTCACCAAAGCCCCCAGGCACATATCCCCCGACAGCCCGGTGGGGCAGTCCAAAAAAGCTAACGTTTTCATGCGAAACCATGGGTCGATGACGACTATCTTCCATGATGATGATGACTTCTAAGTCTCAATGCGCGCTTGAACCGCACCAGTAAGGTCCATCGGCAAGGCAATCCTATGGCTACGCGTTATAAAATCCATCCTAAAAATCCCCAGAAACGCAAGATTGAGGCGATCCAGACGGCGCTGAGGCAGGGGGCCGTGATGCTCTATCCCACCGATACGGTTTATGCCCTGGGCTGTGACTTGCAGGCTAAGGCCGCTGTGCAGCGGGTCCGCCAACTCAAGCAGTTGGCCAATGACAAACCCCTCACCTTTCTTTGCTCCTCCCTCTCCAATATTGCGGACTATGCCAGGGTGAGCGACCCGGCTTACCGGCTGATTCGGCGGCTGATTCCCGGTCCTTACACCTTCCTGTTACCCGCCACGAAGCAGGTGCCCCGCTTAGTGATGAACCCCAAGCGGCGCACCACTGGGATTCGGGTGCCAGATGATGCCATTTGCCAAGCGCTGTTGGCGGCCTTAAACAATCCGATTATTTCGACTTCAGCCCTCTCTTTGCTCCAGGCTCCGTCCCGGTCTGCCAGCCAGGTCCCCAATAAGTTTGACCTGTTTGATCAACTGGAAGCCCAGGTGGACGTGATTATCGATGACGATCTGCCTCTGCGCTACGACCCCTCCACGATTGTGGCCTTGGCGGAAAATGACGCCCCCACCGTGATTCGCCAGGGCCTGGGGTGGGAAACGGCAGTAGAGCAAGGGGCGGTGCTCTCTACAGAGCAGTCGGAGCCGCTGCTGGCTTATTAAGGGACCGGCAAGCCAATCAGCCACTGCAATCGTGGCTCCGTACCCGATGGCGGAATTCACGTGACCATTCCAGTTTCTAGTGCCCTTGCCCCTTAAGGAAGTTGCTGGAGAATAGCGTACCGGTCGCAGGGATTCAGACAGGGCGGCCATGATTCCGCATGTTGGCCGCCACTCTCTCAACTGTCCACAAAAGTGGCATAGTCGCCAGTGACGTCTGTGGCGAGAAAATTGGGCACTCTACCCCTAAGAATCCTTGCAGGGCAAGGCGCTGAGCGCTTTCATAGCCCACCCGTCAATCAGGGCGGTGAACGGTATTCTGAGGTTTGCAAGGCACGGCCCTAAAGAGTGCCACATCCAACCGTCTACGGTTTTGGGCCGCTGGCTAGAGTGTAGTTACTTTCGAGGAGTCCACTCGGGCAGTGCCCAGTGATTCCATGTCCTGTGCATCACCAAACCCCATGAACCGCACTACCACCTTTCTCTCGGTTACCCACTCTGCTTCCCCATGGGAGTCTAATCAGGCTCCAGTCAGCGCGGGCGGCGGTGGCCCTCACCCGGTTGAGCCCTCCTCCCCTCTCCAGGTCACCTCCAATCCCTCTCCAGGTCACCCCAACCCCTCGAACCCGATAACGACGCTCCTGAGCCTGCTGCAACGTTTGTGAAGTGGCTGACCTCAGAATTGGTCGCAGTGCTGCCCGCCAATGCCAGCAGCACAGACGCTGTGGCGTTGCGCTTTGCCCAAGAGGTGGATCGGATTTGTCGGATGAGCCGTCGGATCCAGGCCACTGGGGAGGTGGAGCAATGGCAACGGTCCTTGGCTCGTCACCGGATCAATAAGTGCTTGCACTATTTCACAGCGGGGTCTCGGCGGGGCCGGGTGGAACTGCACAGCACCCTGAGCGCGATCGCCTATCGGTATGTTGCCCCTCGCCATGCCCATATGGGATTTGAGGGTCGCTACACCCTGCTCGAAGACTTTTTGCAAGGCTTTTATATCGAGGTTTTGAAGGCCTTTCGGCGAGAAAATGCCGTGGCTGCTGATTACACCCCCCGCACCCGGCTGGAACTGGCCGAGTACATGACCTTTACCGAGCAGTACGCCAAGCGGCGCATCACCATTCCCGGTGCCATTAACCAGCAAATCATTGTGCTGCGCGCCCAGACCTTTGCCCGCAGGCAACCGGCAGAGACCTGTGTCGATATGGATCTCGCCATGGAGTCGCCCAAAACCGAAGAGACCGAATCCCACGCCCGGTCGGCGGCGATGAAGCAGGTGCGAGAGCAGATGATTACCGAGGCAGTGGATCCCACCGACCGGGTGCTGCGCGATCGGGTCATCCAAGAGCTCGTCCATTACCTGGAAGATCAAGACCAGCAGGACTGCGTCGATTACTTCACCCTGCGTCTGCAAGATCTCCCGGCCTCTGAAATTGATGAGATTTTAGGGCTCACGGCTCGTGAACGCGACTATTTACAGCAGCGGTTTAAGTACCATGTGGAAAAATTTGCCCAGGTCCACAACTGGGAGTTGGTTCACCAATGGCTCGGGATTGACCTAGAGCACAACCTCGGTCTGTCTTCCCAGCAGTGGGACGATTTTCTCGGTACCCTGGCCCCTTTGCAGAAGGACCTTTTGGTGCTGAAGCGCGATCGCCTGACCACTGGCGAGGAACCATTGGACTCCGCGCAATTATCCGAACTCCTGGGCTGTACCCCGAAGCGAGTGCAACGCACCTGGGGACAAATTTTGAATCAGGCCTGGAAGTACCGTAATCAGCTCAACCGCTAGGGGTTTTGGAGAGATCGGGGTGAGAGTATTGTTCATAAAACCAAGTTCTATCAATAGCCGTGAACTTGCGTAAACACCCCTAGCGCCGCCTAAAAGCGGGTGATATCTTAGTAATCAGTTCAGGAAAACTAAATAAGCACATAAGCCTATCTTAAACCTCCTCAAGGGGCGAGCTTATGGGTTAGTCCGAAACCAAAATACACATTGCTTGATCGCGATAGTAAGGGGCAGTTGACTCCGGTCAGCCCATTGGGATTAAACCAAATTTCGCGACATCAGGTCCGTAAACCCCCTAGTTTTAAATCTGTCCACTGTCCCCTTATTTGTTGTCGTTCTATCACTAGATTCACTACTTTGCATATCCCACGTTAATGGGGTTTGGTCTGCGGAAGACTGAGCCCCATTAGCCTTTTTGGAAGGTTTGGGGAGTGAAGGGGTGGAGGGGCGATGGGGTGAGGGGTTTGAGGGGTGGAGGGGAGCAAGGTAAATCGGGTTTGCATCTAGATATGGCGTTTGTTTTTGGAATTCGCTCAAAATATATCTAGATATGGCGCTTTAGATCGGCTAACCTATGGGCAGCTTCCAGCAGCGCGGGCCGTGATCAACTCGGCAGGACTGTGCGAAGTGATAAATTTGTACTCATAAAGGTACAGCGTTATGTCCTTCGTCGGCCTGCATATCCACAGTGACTACAGCCTTTTGGATGGGGCCAGTCAACTGCCCGCCTTGGTAAATCGGGCGGTGGAGTTGGGGATGCCCGCGATCGCCCTCACCGACCATGGCGTCATGTATGGGGCGATCGAGCTGATCAAGGTGTGCAAAGGGGCGGGCATCAAGCCGATCATCGGCAATGAGATGTATATCGTTAACGGCGCGATTGAGCAGAAATTCAACAGCGCCGGTAAGCGGGTCCGAATCCCCCGCTATCACCAGGTGGTCCTGGCCAAAAACACTCAGGGCTACAAAAACCTGGTGAAGCTCACCACCATTTCCCACCTGGAGGGGATGCAGGGGTCCGGCATTTTCTCCCGCCCCTGCATTAACAAAGACCTACTGGAGCAGTACCACGAGGGGCTGATCGTCACCAGCGCCTGTCTGGGGGGAGAAGTGCCCCAGGCGATTTTACAAAAGCGCCCGGAGATCGCCCGCCGGGTGGCCCAATGGTACAAGGACCGCTTTGGCGACGATTACTACCTCGAAATTCAAGATCACGGCTCCCCTGAGGACCGGATTGTGAATGTAGAAATTGTCAAGATCGCCCGAGAGCTGGATATTAAAATCATCTGCACCAACGACTCCCACTTCATCTCCTGCAACGATGTGGAAGCCCACGATGCCCTGCTCTGCATCCAAACCGGTAAGCTGATCACCGAAGACAAGCGGCTGCGCTATAGCGGCACGGAGTATCTCAAATCCGCCGACGAGATGCGGCAGTTGTTTCGCGATCACCTGCCCGACGACCTCATTGAGGAATCGATCGCCACCACCCTCGAAATCGCCGACAAGATTGAGGACTACACCGGCATCTTGGGCCAGCCCCGCATTCCCGACTTCCCCATCCCTGAGGCATTTAGCGGCGCAGAAGACTACATGGCCCATGTGGCCCGTGACGGGCTGGTGCAGCGCATGAAGGTGGCCAGCTACGAGGCGATTAGTCAGGAATACCGCGATCGCCTCGAATACGAAATCGCCATGATGATCCAGATGGGGTTTCCCACCTACTTCTTGGTGGTGTGGGACTACATTCGGTTTGCGCGGGAAAACAATATCCCGGTGGGACCAGGGCGGGGGTCAGCGGCGGGTTCCCTGGTGGCCTACGCCATGGGCATCACCAATATCGACCCGGTTCACCATGGGTTGCTATTCGAGCGCTTTCTCAATCCCGAACGCAAATCCATGCCGGATATTGATACGGACTTTTGCATCCAACGGCGGGACGAGGTGATCGACTATGTCACCGAAAAATATGGCAAGGAACGGGTGGCCCAGATCATTACCTTCAACCGCATGACCTCGAAGGCAGTGCTGAAGGACGTGGCGCGAGTGCTGGACATTCCCTATGCGGAATCCGATCGCATGGCCAAGCTGATCCCCGTCTCGCGGGGTAAGCCTGCCAAGCTGAAGGTGATGATCTCGGACGACACCCCCGCTCCAGAGTTCAAAGAAAAGTACGACAAGGATCCCCAAACCCAAAAGTGGCTCGATATGGCCATGCGGATTGAGGGGATGAACAAAACCTTTGGGGTCCATGCGGCGGGGGTGGTGATTTCCAAAGATCCCCTGGATGAGATTGTGCCGTTGCAGCGCAACAATGAGGGGCAGGTGATTACCCAGTACTACATGGAGGATGTAGAAGCCCTGGGGCTGCTAAAAATGGACTTTTTGGGGCTGAAAAACCTCACGATGCTCCAACGGACTGTGGAAATGGTCGAGGCGGACAGCGGCGAGGTGATTGACCTCGACAACCTACCCATGGATGATCCCGCCACCTTTAAGCTCTTAGAAAAAGGTGACCTCGCTGGGGTGTTCCAACTGGAGTCTTCGGGGATGCGCCAGATTGTGCGGGACCTGAAGCCCTCTGGTCTAGAGGACATCTCCTCAGTGCTGGCCCTCTATCGACCCGGACCACTAGATGCGGGACTGATTCCCAAATTCATTGACCGGAAGCATGGCCGCGAAAAGATTGATTTCGCCGACAAAATCTTAGAACCAATCCTGACCGAAACCTACGGGATCATGGTCTACCAAGAGCAGATCATGAAAATCGCCCAGGACATGGCGGGCTATTCCCTCGGTCAAGCGGACCTGCTGCGGCGGGCCATGGGTAAGAAGAAGGTCTCCGAAATGGAGAAGCATAAAGGGCAGTTCATTGCGGGCTCCATGGAGAAGGGGGTGCCCAAAAAGGTGGTCGAGGTGCTCTGGGACCAAATGGTCAAGTTTGCGGAGTATTGCCTAAGTTACGATACCGAACTGCTAACAGTGGAATATGGCCCGCTCAAAATTGGCCAGATTGTAGAGGAACAAATTGATTGTCAGGTGTACAGCGTCGATGCCAATGGCTTTATCTACACTCAGCCCATCGCCCAATGGCACGATCGGGGCCGTCAAGAACTCTTTGAATACCGGCTTGACGATGGTCGCACCATCGCGCCACGGCTGACCACAAGTTCATGACAGAGGCCGGAGAGATGCACAGTATCAACGACATTTTTGAGCAAGGGCTAGAGTTAAAAAAAGCCGAGGCTCCCCATCTAGCCGTATTGCAATATGCATAGTTGGAGAAGAGATCATGTCCCCAGTTCAACTTTCATGCTCTAACTTAACGCTGGCACAGCTTAAAACGCTGGTGACGATCCAGGATGCGGGTATGCAGCCTTATCCCTGGACTGACGTGAGTGGCGTTACGCTACCTACTTCTGTACAGCGGCAAGTGGCAGATTTGCGCGATCGCCTGCGCCAAGATCGTCCTCAGTTGATGAACGAAGCCACGGTCTGGGCACGAGCGATTTATCCCCTCCTGATGCTGGCCGAGCAAAGTACGATCAGAGCCTGGGCACAGGTGCCATTGCGGGGGAAATATCCTAGCTTTGAGATTACTGGCGTAGCTGATGGGGTTTTAGGGAAAGGGGTGATCGGTGATCTTGAAGCCCCTTACTTGGTTGTCGTAGAAGCTAAGCGCGGTATTGAGGCTAAGAGTCCTCAATACCAACTTTATGGCGCAATGCTAGCGGCAGCTCGGCTGAATTGGGAACTGGATGGACAAGATCCCCAGGTTATTTTTGGGTGTTACACCATCGCCGATGTCTGGACCTTCTCGCGAGGGCTGGTAACGGGTCTAGAAGAAGAGCGTCCTACCCTAAGGCTGGAATCTTCTCAGGAATACAGCAGCAAGCTTGAGGCTGACATCATATTAAAAATTCTCACCCAGATTGTGACTCAAAGAGTTGACGCTATGAGCACGGCTGCTTAAATAAGGACCAAAATCCAATGCTTCAAAATAACTCGCCTCCTTCCTGTCCAAAAGATCCTTAAATCGCGAATCTGGAAAGGAGATTGAAATTATGACGCAGGTTATTTCACAATCATCGTTTACTCGACTGAAACGATATCTAGACGATTATAAGCCTCAGCTTGAAAAAGCAATTATGGCTATCCATACTCTTGAAGCACCGTATGTCGAAGAAGAAGTCTTTACTCAAGCTCTAGCCGATCTACATGTTTCTGCCACTGTTCTGGAATCGTATTCTGAAGGTATGGTGAGTGCGATCGACCAATTTACAAACGCTATAGCTGTAGCTACAGCTATCCCTAATAGAGGCTCTGATGAATTTAAAGCTTGAAACTTGCCTAAAAGAAATCGATATTGTTCAGGCAAACATCGCCAGGTTTGACCAAAATGGACTTAACATTAAATCTTGGTGCTTAGCCTTGTGGTCAGGGCTCACTGCCATCGGCATCCAGAGTGGTAATGTGTTTATTGTTTTAATGTCAGTAGTTGTGGTTTCAGCATTTGCCTTTATTGAGGTCACGTATCGCCGATTCCAAATGCGTTTTATTTTTCGATCAGCAGAAATAGAAGGCATTCTCAGAACCAATAGCTTGGATGCTTATGAGTATGCGGTGAATACTTCGGCAACACGCTCTAATCCGAGGAAGGAGTTCCGATTTGTACTCCGCTCTCCTCAGTTTGCGATTTTCTATCTCATGCTGATGGCGATGACAGTTTTCATTGTTGTAGGCATGATTTTGAACCCGCAACTATTTTCTGGTTTGATGCCTCTGCTATTTGATCTTAAAAAGAGTGAGCAAATGGTCAAAATTGTTAGTCGTCAATCCTTAGGTATTCAACCCGTCTATGACATTGGGGTGGAGCGGGACCACAATTTTTTGCTGGCTAACGGTTTAGTCGCCTCCAACTGCTTCAACAAATCCCACTCCACCGCCTACGGGTTTGTTACCTTCCAGACTGCCTACCTCAAGGCCCACTATCCGGTGGAGTACATGGCGGCGCTGCTAACCGCCAACAGTGGCGATCAAGACAAGGTGCAGAGCTACATCGCCAACTGCATCGCCATGGGCATTGAAGTGCTGCCCCCCGATGTGAATAAGTCCCTGGTGGACTTTACCCCCGAGGGTAAGCGGATTTTGTTTGGCCTGGGGGCGGTGCGGAATGTGGGGCAAGGAGCGATTGAATGCCTGATCGCTAGCCGAACGGAGGAGGGACCCTTCCAGTCCTTAGCGGATCTGTGCGATCGCGTCGATCTCCATGCGGTCAACCGGCGGGCTTTAGAAGCGTTGATCCTCTCTGGAGCCTTTGACGCTTTTGAGCCCAACCGCCATCAGTCCATGAAGGATATGGAACTGCTGATTGACTGGGCTCAAGGCCGAGCTAAGGATCGGGCGATCGGCCAAGGTAACCTGTTGGATATGCTGGGCGGCGGCAGCAGTGATGCGCCCCCAACCAGCGGCCATGAAAATGCCCCCAAGGCTCCCCTCGTGCCCGATTTTGACCCCCAGGAAAAGCTGCGCCAGGAGAAGGAACTGCTGGGCTTTTATATCTCCGACCATCCCCTCAAGTCAGTGCAAAAACCAGCCCGGATTCTGGCTCCCATCAATTTGGGTGATCTATCTGACTACCGCGATAAGAAAGGAGTCGTGAGTCTAATTGCTCTACTTTCTTCTGTAAAACCCATCATTACTAAGAAGGGAGATCGCATGGCTATTGTCGGGCTTGAAGATCTAACTGGCAGTGTTGAAGGTGTTGTCTTTCCTCGTTCTTATGAACGTATAGGTCATCATATTGTGCAAGATGCCCGCCTAGTGATTTGGGGAAAGCCAGACAGAAGAGACGATCAAATGCAGCTGATTATTGAAGATGCTGAACCGATTGAGGATGTTCAATTAGTGATGGTTGAGTTGGATGCTATAGCTGCGAACAAGATCGAAGAACGTCAAAATCTCAAGCAGGTCATTCAACGTATCCAGGGTGAGAATATTGATGATGCCAAGGTTCCAATCATTGCTGTCATTCGAGATCGCCATAATAAAAGAACCCTAGTTCGCATGGGGAAAAGTTTCCGTGTCCAAGATCCAGATGCTGCGGTCGATGCCCTTGTCAAGGCCAACTTTAAGGCTCAATCCAAGCCTTTGATTAGCGCTTAGACAGCCTCTGGAAATAGAAATATCTGGCTTCGGCAGGAACCTCAATTAGACTGACGACCCGTCATGAACCCGGTCGAAAGCCGCTTGAGCACCCGGTTAGCAATGTCACTATAGCGAACCTCCCCAGCCAAGACTTGTCCGAGGCGCTCCGTGGCCGAGGGGCGCTTGATGCCCACCCGATAGCCCAAGCCAGGGACCCGAAAAAAGACGCTGGCGATGCGCTGCGCCCATTGCATGTCAGTGCCCCATTCCGCTTGAAGGATGCGGGTGTATTGGGGCAGCGCTTCCCCATTGCCTGCTAAGGCGCTGTGGATAGCGGCAGCGGCTTTAGCACCACTAAAAATGCCGGGGCGGATCCCCTTCGATGCTCAAAGGATCGACTAGGGCTGCCGCCTCACCCACCACCAGAGCCCGCTCACGGTGCAGGGGGCGATCGCCATTCCACAGTTGCAGCGGCTGGGCATGGAAGGTTTGGGGATAATGCCCCAGCCCTAAGCCAGCGGCATAGGCGGCTAGGCCAGGTTGCAAGTCTTGACTATTTTTACCCAAAAACAGGACTGCGCCGAGGCTATAGCCCTGACGCTGGGGGACGCTCCAGAGACAGGCATTTCTGACCAGGCCAAACTCAAAATTGAGGGCGCAGTTTTCATCCACTGGGTGATCAGTGGCAATTTCTAAGGTCGCTGCCGGCCGGGTTTTGTGGGGCTTAAACCCCAGCCAGCCAGCGGTGGGGCCATTGGCCCCGTCAGCAGCCACCAGATACTGGCTTTCAAAGCTGCCGCCAGGGGTGCAGACCTGCCAGCGATCGCCCGCCCACTCAACCCCCGTGACTGGGGTTTCAGCCTTGACCTCAGCGCCCCGAGCCTCGGCCTGCTGCACCAAAAACCGATCAAACACCTCCCGTTTAAGCACCCAAATCGGGTCAGTTGTCTTGATTTCTGAGCAGATCTCATCCCCCAGCTTCCAGGTGTAGCGAATCTGGCGAAGCGAGCGATCTACCGCCGGGGTCAAATCAAAATCAAACCACTGGCCAATTTTGGGAGACACAGCCCCACTACAAGCTTTGTAGCGACCCAGGGGCGCTTTGTCTAACAGCAGCACCGAATGCCCCTGTTTAGCCAAGTGATAGGCCGCCGTACTGCCGGCGGGCCTGCCCCGACAATGATGCAATCGTACATGAGTGGATATGGTCCTGATTCCCACCGTATAGCAGTCGCCAGTCCGTTGAGGACAAGACTGCGAGCCACTTGGCTTCTGTGCTGAGGATCAGAACGATCCTAGGTGTCTTTAGCAAAGTGGCCAGTGCTACATTATCCACTGCCTTGGGAAATCACTCGTTCATGGTTTTGTACGTCGCCACCGCCGAGGGAGAAATCCGGTTGAGATAACGGAAAATCCAGTACTTAAACACCGTGTCTAGGATCACCGGGAAAGTGGCGATAAACAGAAAGATAAAGTTCCGATTAGCGGCAAAACCCAGGTGCCGCGATAAGCCCTCTAGCAACACTTCCCAGCCGTGGGGCGAGTGGAACCCCACAAACACATCCGTAAACAGAATGATAATAAACGCCTTGGCACTGTCGCTGAGGCCATAGACAATCTCATCCATAAAGCCCTTGAGGGCCGCCACCTCGCGCCGTCGCACCACCAGCAGTAGGGCAAAACCAGCGGCTCCCACGAGGTCGGAAAACACGTTTTTAATGGCATCAGCGCTGCGCCTTTGATAGTTGGCCTCAATTTCCGTGGCTTTGGTGCGCACGGTTTGCTCAATGCGTTGCTCCGACATGGGCTCCGCCGTGCCAATTAGCACCTCAAATCGCAGCCGCTCTTCAAATTGCTGGAGCTCATGGAGGGCCTCTTCCTCCATTTCGAGGTTTAAAAACACTTCGGCATGGGTTTGAGCCCTTGCGTAGTCCACTATGGGGCCAAACAAAAAGTTTTTGCTAAACTGCTGGGCCAGCAGCGGAATAATCACCAGCAGCAGCAGGAACTTCACCGCAATGGTGGTTTTACCGCGAGAGGAGCGGAAGTTTTGCATCACCTGCGCTTCCGCCTCGGGGTCTAAGTCTTGGCGAATCCGATCCACAGTTCGCAGGATTGATCGGGGCAAGATGTTGGCGCGATCTGACAATGCCGCCGCCCGAGGACCGTCGGTTTCCACAGCAAAGGGAGCTAAGGCCCGGTTGTTCTGTCCCTGGCCATTGGCCCCCGCCTCGGTTATGGGCGTCGCTGTCCCCGGTTCCTTAATCATCATCACCGTCGCGGGGGGGGCATTGCTGGGGCGATATCGGCTCAACACCTCATCGACAAACCGCAGCTTACGAAAAAAGATCGCGGGTTTATCAATCAGGTTTAGGGAGAACTCATCGGCCTGGGCATTGCTGACCTGGATTTCGATCATCTTCGGATCTGAAACCCGGAGCATGGCGCTACTGGTCCGAAACTCCGTCATCCGCACCGTCATCAGGTTGAGATACTTTTTGAGTTCCCCTTGAAAGTAGGTCTGAGCGCTCAGACCATAGTTGCCATATTGGGACGAGATTGGGTTGCCATCGAAATGCTCGTCTTCGATCGCCACAATCATCCGAGCAGCCTCATAGGCCTGATCGAGGGCTCGTTCAGGGGTTTTGCGCAACCACCGCTGTGCCTGCCGAATCAAATCGGAGATGGCCATCAGGACTCACCTATGCTGTAACCACATGTAATCGAAACTGTAGTGCAAAATTCCAGGGGAAACCTTGAAATCGTGCCCCTAATCTTTCGTCCAGCCTAAGAATTAGCGATCCCTGTCGCTGGCTCGACCGCAACCGACCCCTATTGAGTCCCATTGAGTCCCAGTCGAGCCAAAACCGAGCCAAATCGGTTAGGGTCAGCTCTGAACAGATTAGGGTGGCGGTCAAGATGTCTTCAAAACTGCTGGGGTTGCTGGTCGGGGGGCTGTTGCCAGCGCTGTTTTATGGGATTTCGAGCGTTTTTGCCAAAAGCAGCACAAACGCAGGTATGTCGGTGGGCGGACATCTGTTCTGCATTGGCATCGCGGTGAGTGCCACGGGCGTGCTATTCAACCTGCTCCTACCCGGTTCGATCCCCTCGCTCACTGCTGTGGGTTACTCGGCGATGCAGGGCGTTTTTTGGGGATTGGGGACGGGTGGGGTGGTGCTGGGGCTGCTGAAATATCAAGCCCCCCTAGCCAAACTTGTGCCCCTCTACAACATGAATACCCTGATCACCTCAGGGTTAGCGCTGCTGATTTTTGCAGAATGGCAGCAGATGAATCCAGGGCAGTTGTTTTTAGGGGCAGGGCTGATCGTGGTGGGCGGCATCCTGGTTTCGGGGGCCTAGTACTGAGCGGATCAAGGCTAGCCCTAGGGTTGAGGGCCGGGGTGCCTAAGGGGCAAGGGCGCTAGAAACTGGACTGGTCACGTAAACTCCGCCAGCGAGTAGGTCTGTCCCTTCTGGTCAGGCTACGGGGGCGAGGGCATCGGTCTCGGCAGGCTCTGACAAGGGTGAACCATCGGGCGCTTCCAGCACAAACCCGGCATCGCGAATCATGTCGTAATCGGTCAGGGCGGCTTGCCCCGGTGTGGTTAGGTAATCGCCCACAAAGATGGAGTTGGCGGCATAGAGACCTAGGGGTTGAAGCGATCGCAAATGCACCTCTCTGCCCCCTGCAATCCGAATCTCCTGGGACGGCAGTAGAAAGCGGAACAGACAGAGGATGCGTAGGCACTGGCGCGGATTCAGCGTATCGACCCCTGCAAATGGGGTGCCCTCAATGGGGATCAAAAAGTTCAGCGGCACGCTGGTAACGTTCATTTTCCGCAAGGACAGCGCCAAGTCAATCACGTCATCATGGGATTCGCCCATGCCCAAGATGCCGCCGGAGCAGGTGGTCAGCCCTGCCGCCTGCACCGCCGCCACCGTATCCACCCGGTCTTGAAAGCGGTGGGTGGTGCAAATCTGGTCGTGGTGGTCTTCGGCGGTGTTGAGGTTGTGGTTCACCCGATCCACCCCTGCCGCTGCTAACCGCTGGGTTTGGCCCTCATTCAACAGCCCCAGACAAGCGCAAATCTTCATTGGGTAGCGGGCTTTGACCGATTGCACCAGGTCTAAAACCTTTTGAAAGGTGGGTTCGGCGGGCGATCGCCCCGAAATCACCATGCAAAAGGTGCCCGCCTTGAGGGTATAGGCCCGTTCCGCCGCTGCCAATACCGACTCCTGGGCCATCAGCGGGTATTTCTCAATCTCCGCTGTCGAAATCTTTGACTGGGAGCAATAATGACAATCCTCAGGGCAGAGTCCGCTCTGGGCATTCAGCAAAAAATGCAGCCGCACCCGGTTACCCCAGTAATGACGCCGCACCCGATAGGCCCCATGAAGCTGAGCCAGCAGCTCGTCGTCTGGGGCGGTTAAGACGCCATGGGCCTCGGCTCGACTCAGACAAGCCCCCGCGAGGGCCTGATCAGCTAGACGGTTCCAATCCAAGGATGCGGGTGCGATCGTCATAGATTCCAAAAGAAATTAAAAGGTGACATCGTAATCATCCTGCTGTGAGCGCGCAAGCCTTGCGCCCCTACAGCAAAACCTTTAGGCAAACCTAGCCCTCATCCTCTAAGATGCGTACCCCAACAGTACTGGTATAGAAGTCGTACAGCTCCCCTTCGATCTGGATTTGGTTGCCAATCTTTACCTTGCTATTGCCCAATACCGGCCCACTCTCCGTAATCTGAGCCTCCCCCGCTAGGGTGATCAACATATCAATGGTGTAGTCCAGCTCTGGACGGGGATCAGGCAGCGACTTAACGCTTCCATCTGGCTGGGGGACGGCCTGACTGCGGGGCAGCTTTTGCACATCCTTAATCGCCACCTGACCGTAGGGCTGATTGCGAATGATGATGTTAGTCGTGCCGGAGGTTTTCAGGGTTTGGTAGAGCGCTTCTGGATCGGAAACCGTCAAGCCCCGGACGATCACATCTACCTCAATCGGCTGGGTCTCTACCCCTACTTGGGCCACGGATCCAGCGGTGCCGGGGAAGAAAAACACCCCCACAATCACCATCAAAATCACCAGAGCGGCCCCGATGTCGAGCAGACTGATTTTGCCAAACAGCCGCCCTTTTGCGTCTAATAGTGCCATGTCTGTTAACTCCTAGGGATGGGCCAGCTTGAGAATAGCCGTTTACGATTCGCGATCGTTAAGTTCGTTAAGTATTTAAGCATCCGTGGCGGCAACTTATGTCCGTTTTTTACGTCACGGGGGATAACGGGGCATCCTAGGGATGTTCGGGCCTGACCTGGGAAGGGGAATCAGGTAATTATTTGGATTGAGCTAAAGGGAAAAGGTTATGCAACTTTGGAACCAAGTGCGGCGCACGGGGAGGCGCTGGCTCTACGGGGCGATTGCCCTGACTATGGCGGCGGGACTAATCGCCGTCACCCCCAAGCCCTCTGAAGCGGGCCTATTAGACCTGATCTTTGGCGGCATTCAATACATTCAGCTCTCCAACATGGGGGACGCTGGGGAAGTAGATTTGGGCCGCCGCATTGATGCCTCCATTCGGCAACAGGTGCCCATCTACACCCGTAATCCCGATATGGTCAGCTATATTCAGTCGATTGGCAATCGCCTTGCCGCCACCAGCAATCGTCCCCCCGATGACGATTTTCAATACACTTTTCAAATCGTTGACGACGACAGCGTCAACGCCTTTGCCACCGCAGGCGGGTTTGCCTACGTCAATACCGGTTTGATTCGTGAGGCCGAGACTGAGGCAGAACTAGCCGGGGTAATGGCCCACGAGATTGGCCATGTCGTCGGTCGCCACGTGGTGAACCGGATGCGGGACCAAGCGGCCATCAGTGGCATTGCTGGAGCGCTGGGGATCAATCAAGATGCCCTTGTCGGTCTGGGGGTACAACTGGCCCTAGAACTGCCCAACAGCCGCGCGGCGGAGATCGAAGCCGACAACCTGGGCTTCGACAATATGGGCGCAGCCGGTTATGACCAGCAGGGCTTTATCACCTTTATGCAAAAGCTGGGGGAGGGCGGTTCACCGCCAGAATTCCTCAGTACCCACCCCAATCCTGATAATCGGGTCAGCAATCTCCAGTCTCGCTATAACAACGAGCGCATCCCCACCGCAGTAGATGGCAGCAGCGCCGAAGCTTATCAGGCCCGGATCAGTAAGCTCTGATCGTCACCGTCTTAACCGACCCAGGTTGGTTTAAAGGCTCCGTAACTTTAGACGCCCTGTGGCTGGCGGAAATGAAGCCCAGCCCATCGGCACAGATGTTGTGCAGGTAACTTCATTAGGGTCTTGGCGGGTGGATGGCAGTGATAATCCGTAGGGGCAATCCCTGCCAATAGTGGATTCGAGATCGCCCCCTACGCCCCTGTTTCCCAGCCGGAGGCTTAGTTCGAGGCTAACCTTCCCCTCGTTGAGGGCGACCTTCAGGATGCAGTGCATCGAGCAGAGCATCTTCCGAAACCCCCAGTTGCGCTGCCGCTGCGGCAAAGTCAGGGCGGGGTGGGTGATCGCCCACGGGACGACCATTTTCATCCAGTTCAGGGGGCGTTTCCGGGACCCCGAGGGCAGTCTTGAGGGCCGCTTCCGAAACGCCCAGTTGCGCTGCCGCCGCCGCAAAATCTGGGTCATGGTCCGGCTGGGCGTGGATGTCGTAATACTGGCATGTCGCGCACTCCGCCGCCGTGCTCACTTGCCACCCTTCCGCCCAGTAACGGAAGTATGCCTCGCCCCGAATTTCCCAGCCGCTGGATTGCGCCAGGTCGTCAACCATCGCCTGATCGAACACTTGCAACCACCCATGATTCCGATACTCGCCAAAGGGCACGGTCACGAACACTCGCCCTCCCGGCGCCAGGACGCGCGCAAACTCGCGCATCACCTCTCGGTATGCGCGCGGCGTGCCTTCCTGAAAGGCAGCGCCCGCGCCGTAAACCTGCTGGTTATCCAGCCCCACGTGCTCGATCGTGGAAATGCAAATAATGGCGTCTACGCTCTGATCCCTAATCGCGAGCTGGCGCAGATCACCGCGCACGTTTGACACACCCGGCCGCGCCAAAACCTCGCTGTCCAGCGTTAGGCTGTAGGCGACGTACTGCCCCGGAGTTGTGAGCAGACGGTCGAGCAGGAAACCATAACTGGCGGTGGCGCCCGCATCCAGCAGCGCACGCGGTTGAACACCAAGCCGCGTTAACAGCCACGGATACTCCACTACCCGCTCGTCCAGGCGATAACCATACCCTTGCGGCAACGGTTCGCCCCGCTGAAACGCTCCCAGCAGGGCTGCATCGTACAGTGCCTGGGCAATATACTCTTGCCGGAATTCCCAATAACCTGTGCTCCACGGCCGCCGTCCACCCGCAATATAGTGCTCACTTGG
>JAAUQE010000031.1 GCA_012032425.1 Leptolyngbya sp. RL_3_1
ATGCCGAACGCTTTTCTGTGCAGCGTTTTCAAAGCGAGTTCCAAGGTTTGTTGAAGATGCCTGGATGCGGTTTCAGCGTGGAGATGCCCTAGAGTAGAGACGGCAATGCTGGTAACGCGATGTTTTCTTTGCCACGGGCACTGAGCCCAGTGCTACTGCCGATCACAATATTCACGTTAAGGTCTCTCTCTACGGTCGGGCTGCTCCTAATGGTGGATGGGGTGGCTTTAATGGTGGCGGGTATCACGAGTGTCTATGTTCGCCTGGTTTTGATGGGCAGTTTTCGCCGTGGTTATATTGGCAGCTATCGCCTTTAGTGGGCGGGATGCTGCTGGCCTACGGTGCCGCTGGGCTTTATCGGGTGGGAATCAGCCCAGTCGATGAGCTGCGGCGACTGGGCATTACCACGACGGCGCTATATCTGTCCCTCGGGGCGATTATTTTCCTGCTGCGAGAGGGCATCACCTATTCCCGAGGGGTTTTTGTGATGGCCTGGGGACTGTCGATTGTCTTTGTCTGGCTGGGGCGGGTTGTGTTAAGGCAACTCTGTGCCCGACAACCCTGGTGGGGCTACCCGGTATTGGTGCTGGGGGCGGGGAAAACCGGCGAGATGGTGGTGCGGGCCTTGCAGCGGCAACCGGCCCTGGGGTTAAAGCCGATCGCCATCTTAGATGACGACCCTACGAAGCAGCTCGATATCGAAGGGGTCCCCGTGATGGGGAAATTGTCGCTGGCCCCCTACATGGCTCGGGAACTGGGGGTGAGTCACGCCATTGTGGCGATGCCCGGTGTGCCTCGGGAGCAACTGCTGACCATTTTGGAACGCTATGCCCATACGTTTCCCCATCTGCTGATGGTGCCTGACCTGTTTGGGTTTGCCAGTCTGTGGGTGAGCACCAAAGATTTGGGCGGCATGTTGGGCCTGGAAATTCGCCAACGGCTATTACTACCGGGGCCGCGCCTGACCAAGGCAATTTTGGACCGCGCCCTGACCCTGCTGGTGGGCCTGCTGACGTTGCCGATTATGGGTTTGATCGCGCTATTAGTGGGGCTAGATTCCCCTGGTCCGATTTTCTACGGGCAGCAGCGACTGGGGCAAAATGCTCGGCCTTTTACCGCTTGGAAGTTTCGCTCGATGGTGATCGATGGTGATCAGGTGCTAGCAGACTTTTTGCTCAAAATCCCCACCATCGCCAGGAATGGGAACGGGATCATAAGCTCAAGCAGGATCCACGGATTACCCGAATTGGTCATTTCCTGAGGCGAACTAGCTTAGATGAACTGCCGCAACTGTGGAATGTCTTGTGTGGGGAGATGAGTTTGGTGGGGCCACGCCCGATTGTGGATGAAGAGATTCATTACTATGCGGATATTTTTGAACTGTACAAACGGGTTTTGCCAGGAATTACCGGGCTTTGGCAAGTCTCGGGCCGCAGCGATGTGACCTACGGTGAACGGGTTAATCTGGATGCCTATTACGTGCGGAATTGGTCGGTTTGGCTAGACATCTACATTCTGTTAAAAACGATCTGGGTGGTGATCCGGGGCGACGGGGCTTACTAAACCCTGTCCAAAGTTCATCTCTGGGTACTCAGCGCTTACGTGTGCATGGCTAATCTTGAGCGGTCGGCTTCAGAACAACAGGATTCATTAGGCCCCTTTTTAGAAAGGCTTTTTCTGGTTTGCTTGGGAATGCTGCCCTATGTGATGGTGGCTAGCTTGGGCGGCATGATTGTGTTTCTGGGTTTCTGCTTAGTGCAGAGACCTAAAGCCGTCTGGCAGCGGTTCTATCGCGCTGGCTGGCTCTGGGTCACGCTGCTGCTGATCGGCAGCACGATGCAGGCTGACTATCTGGGGGAGGCTTCGCTCCAGCTCTTCAACTTTCTGCCTTACTTTTGGGTTTGGTCAGCGATCGCCAGTTTCCTGATCGCCCACCCACGCCCCTGGCCACTGCTGGAGCAGTGGGCCTGGGTGTTAGTGGTGGGGGCAATCCCAGCCTTTCTAAGCGCTGGGGTTGAATATGGGCTGAAGCGGCTGGATCCGGCAGCGTTTCCGAGTTTGCTGGTGGCGTTGCCGCCCTGGGACTGGCTGTATACCGGCTTGGCCTCTGATCCTAGGGCCTATGGGCCGTTTGACTCCCCCAACACCCTGGCCAACTATGCGGTAATGGTGCTGGGGTTGACGCTGGGACTGCTGGGGCTGACGCTGGAGCGCTCCCCCAGCCACCCTCCCCGTTCTGCCAGCGCCCTGGGCCGTCTGGCCCAATCGCCGGTCTTGAGGATGGCGGCCTTAGGGCTCAGCGTCGCGAGTCTTTTGCTGGCCCTGTACTGCTCCGGCTCCCGCAACGGCTACTTGATTGCGGTGGTGCTGTTTTTAAGCTGCGCCTTCCTATTTAAAATTCAACGCTGGATTCGCTGGCTGGGATTCGGACTGGTGGGCGCAATCATTGCCAGCGTGCTGACGTTTGGGATTGGCGATCGCCCAGTTTCTGGCGCGTGGGTGACCCAAGATCCCCGGATCTACGTCTGGCGTTTGGCGCTGCGGCATTTCCACGCCAATCCTTGGTGGGGCCAAGGATTAGGCAGCTATAAGTTGCTTTACGATGGCAGCGTACCGGGCTATACCGAGATTCCCCATGCCCACAATCTCTGGCTGTCGTTAGCGGCGGAGAGCGGCATGCTCGTCACCCTCGGCCTGACGCTCGCGGTTGGCTTGATTTGCTATCGGGCAATGGGGCAATGGCATCGCTATCAAGGGGGCGCGTATCCCTTATCTTTGATCAAGGGATACGCGCTCACGTTTGCAGCGGTGATGGTATTTTCACTCTTTGACGTCACCCTTTACGATGGCCGCATCAACCTGCTGGCTTGGCTCTGTTTAGCGGTTTTCTATGGGTTAGGCCAGGGGCTACGCAACCCGCTAAAGTTGAGTGAACTGGTTGACTGATAAAAGTTGTTTCCCCTCACCCCCAACCTCCTTCGACAAGCTCAGAACATCGCCTCTCCCGGCGGGAGAGGGGAGCCGATCACCCCCTCTTGTTCCCTCTCCCCGTGGGAGAGGGCTAGGGTGTAGAGCTGTGCTCTTCCCGCAGGGTGGGCTTTTCAAGGTTTTGGGTAAGGCTTTCTCAGTCAATCAGGTCAGTGAATTCCGTTAGGCTTGCTGGGATGTCTCATGGATCTTTCAACCTGGGGTGCAGGTCTACTGATCGACGCATCGAACGGGTAACCGACGGTCCAACGGGTATATTACAGGCAGATGCTCTAGAGGCTCCATGGATATCCGCTGGCGCAGTGCCTTTCGCTATCCCCAGACTCAATTTTTACTCGCCGGGACTGGGCTGGGATATCTGGCCCTGATCGTATTTACCGGATTTAAAGTAATCGGAATTGTTGCTGGGGGGGCGATCGCCCTCGTCATGCTAGCGATTTGGTTCCAGCAATTTCGCCGCGATCGCCTACCGGTCACCCATAATCTCTTGGAGCCCGAGGTGATGCTAGAACGATTGGATGGGATTTCGGCCCGCACCTTGTCTGGCGGTCAGCCCGACGAATGGATTCGCGCCTACCAATGGGCGACGGCCAGTCAACAGGCGGCGGCGCAAATTGCTGAGCACGACCCCCTGCTCGTGCCGGACCTGATGGAAACCCTATATACCGTCGAAGGGCTGGCGGCCCAGGTGGCGAATAGTGTGGCCGCCCGCAAGCAGGTGCAGACGGAGCAATACCGGAGGCTAACGCAGCAACATTTGCAAGAGAGCAGCGATCGCCTCCAAGCCACCCACGATCAGCTCCAGAAACTTCGCGATCAGATTGTGCTGGCGCAACTCACCAGCGATGCCGCTATCGACACCAGCCTGCCCGATCGCCTCCAGCTTCTGATTGACACCAACAAAACCACCCTTAAAGCCTCTAACAATGACCGTGCCTAACCCGTTCAGAACGACCCTCCGCTCCTGGTTTTCTCGCCACCACCAGCGCTTCTTGGCCTGGTTGGCAATGGGGCTGAGTCTGACCTTACTGTGGGGCTGTTTTGGCGGGGGCGGCATTGGCAATATCGACTCGACCGAAGTAGCCGAAACAGTCCTGCTCGATCAAGTCCTGCCCGGTATCGAGATGAGTGAGGAGTTCATTCCTGATCAGGTAGCCCAGGGCTATGCCACCGACAGCATTAGTGAGCCGTTGCCCGACCTTGAAGACTTCCCACTATATGCCGCGAATCCTAGCGGAGATGGGGTCTATCTCGAAATTTTCAGCTCTTCGGAAAAGGCCAACATTGACAAGCAAAATGAGCGCTGGCTGGTGGAGGTGGCAGAGGCCTTTAATCAGCAACGGGTCACGACTTCCTCGGGGCAATTGATTCAAGTGGGGATTCGCAAAATCCCCTCCGGTACGGCAGCGCGACTATTGGCGGCGGGCACGGTGCAACCGGCGGGCTACTCCCCTTCTAACGATCTCTGGGTCGAGATGCTTAAAACCCAGGAAGTACCGATCACTCCGGTGGTTGAGCGGCTGGTGCCCAACACCGCTGGGTTTGTGATGCAAAAAGCGGCCTATGACCAGTTGGGGGGCAACGTCAGCTTTGATCAAGTCATTGACGCGATGATTTCGGGTCAGCTCACTGCCGGGTACCCCAACCCTTACACCAGTTCCACCTCGCTGAATCTGCTCTACAGCCTGTTTTGGCGGGCGGCGGGCCACCAAGGGAGCGGCGGGGCGCTGACCCTGGCAGATCTCGAATCCCCTGAGGTGAATTCGGTGTTTAGCGCCTTCCAGCAGCAGGTGCTGATTACCACGACGACGACGCTAGATTTGCAGGAAATCTTCATTCGCGATCCTGACAAGCTCCAGGCATTTCCCTTGGAGTATCAGAATTATCAAAGCCTGATTCAGCTACCGGGGTTTGAGTCGGTGGCGTTTGTGCCCTTTGGCATTGCCCACAACAACCCATTGGTGGGTTTTGGCTGGAACTCGCCGGATCAAGCCGCTGCCTTAACCGCCTTTGGTGAGTTTGCCGCTTCCCCAGCCATGCAACAGTTGGCGACTGCCCAAGGGTTTGAAACCACGCCCTACTTGCAGAGCGCCGACCAGCCCCCAACTCCCTCAGGTGAGGTGCTGACGGCAGCGCAATCTTACTGGAAGGCCCGCAAGGACGGGGGCCGCACCGTGTACCTAATGACAGTGGTGGATACCAGTGGCTCGATGGATGGGGAACCGTTGGCAGCGGTGAAGGAAGGGCTGAAAATTGCCAGTTCCAACATTAATGCCGGTAACTATGTGGGATTGGTCACCTTTGGCGATAACGCTGTTTCCCGCGTGCCCCTACAACCCTTCGATCAGCTCCAGCATCAGCGCTTTCTGGCGGCGATCGATACCCTGGTGGCCGATGGCAGTACGGCGATGTACGACGCGACCCTGGTGGGCTTAGCGGAGCTGATGAAACAGCGCCAGCAGGATCCAGAGGGGTTGTTTTACCTGCTGCTGCTGACGGATGGCGATGCTAACCGAGGCTATAGCTTTGGGGATGTGGAAAATCTCCTAGCCTATAGCGACATTCGGATTTACCCGATCGCCTATGGCCAAGTCAACGAAGCCGAACTTCAGGAGATTGCGGCCTTGCGAGAATCGACGGTGCAGGCGGGCAACCCTGAGAATGTGCAGGACTTACTCAAGGGTATTTTCCAAACCAATTTGTAATGGGGCACGGCCCCGGTGTAGTTCTCTCTGGGTAAACAGGTCCCTGCCTGATTGACTGACACAACCTATCCCCAGAGTCCCGAAAAGCCCACCCTGCGGGAAGAGCACAGCTCTACACCCTAGCCCTCTCCCTGTGGGAGAGGGCACAAGAGGGGGCGATCGGTTACCCATCTTCGCTGGAAACGCTTCGCATTAGCGCAGCTATGCCAGAAGCTATACGCCTGCTGGGAGGTTGGAGGTGAGGGTGAAAACTTTGGTTAGTCAACCAGGGTCCCTGCTCTTGAAACGAGGGCCTGATGCTTGCCTTTGGTAAACCTGGGGGATCCTTGTGTCGAACCGCTTTCTAGCAGCAGCCCGACAAGGCAAAAATGGCCTGGGTCGTTATGGCCTGACCATGGTCATTTGTTTTGGCCTCACTATTGGGGTAATGCTGATCGCCATGCTGCCGGTTATTATCGCCATGGTGGTGATGGGGATCGATACCCAGGTGGGCATCAATGCGCTGATCCATAATCCCTTCGGGTTCAGCATTTTTAGTCCAGTGATCAGTGCCTTGATGGTATTGGGTCTCTGGCTAGCCTTTCGCAATATTCATCGACGTTCGTTTCTGACCCTGATTCGAGCCGATCAAACCATTCGTTGGACTCAAATTGGCAAAGGGGCTCTGGTGTGGTTGGGGCTGGGGCTGCTGGCGATTGGGGCATTAGCGCTGCTGAGTCCGGGCCGCTATCAGGTCACCTTTGTGGCTCAAGACTGGTTTCAGTTTTTGATTCCGGCGCTGATCGCGATTCCGGCGATCGCCCTATTTCAGGGGTTGGTCTATGCCTATCTTTTGCAAGGGCTGGGGCTATTGATTCACAAGCCGACTCGGCTCGCGATTGTCATGGCCTTAATCCAAGGGCTGTCATCCCAAATCGGCCAACCCCCCAATATTTTGGTCTTTGCGAGTGTGATCGCCCTGGCTGGTTTTGTGGCCTGGATAGTACTGGAGAATCAAGGCATTGAGCTTTTCTTGGGAATCTGCATAGCGAGATTAGCCTTGATGTTCCTGGTGTTGCGATCGCCCGATGCGCCAGCACCGTTTCCGACGGTGCTGCAACGGACCGATGCCGGTCTCGATTTAATTGGCGTGATCACCCTGCTGGTCACGATGGCTCTGTTTTACGGCATTTGTCTGGGCTGGCCTTGGCAGCGGGTAGCCCCAACGAACAACCCTGATTGAGCCTGATCGACCTGTTACGGATGGCTAAATGGCGGGTAAGCTACTGGCACTAAGGGCCATTGTCGCTAGTTGGGAGCCACACCGCTGCTGACCGGCCAAGGCCAAGGCCGGGGTGGCATTGAGGTTGGTGCGTGACCGCACGGGTGAGGCTACAGAATCAATTGGGCTCGGCTGAGAATCGTAGTCTGACCTTATTCCTGTGGCCGCTGCTACAGGTCAAACGTATCTTTGATACCCTTTACCACAGTTTTTTGAAGCTAATCTGGTCAGAGCTGGTGGGCCAACCCACCGCAGTGGGACCGATGCAGGTGGGGGCACTGTTCCTGCTGTTTGCGGCCTGTCGCTGATTATTTTTTACTTGCGGGCTTACGAAGCGGCCATTTTGATTGCTCTGATCGGGATTTGGGCGTGCGATTACCAGTGGGCGCGCTGGCAATATTTAAGTCGCCGTCAGCGCACCCAAGTTTCGCTGACCATTCGACCCCAGACCTGTCTCTATCGCCTGTCTACCCCAGGGCAAACCATTATTCATCGTCAGTTTCACCCCGATCGCATTCTCCAGATCTGGATTGCCCGGACAGCAATTTTAGGCGGTGCGTTTCAGTCAGCAGTGGCCGAACGGTGGCGGGTCACCCTTTACCTGCAAGACCACAGCCAACTGCGCATGTATGAGGAGTCGAACCCGCGAGTGGCGCTGCGCCATGCCCAGACCATGGCCGCCGCATTGCCGGGAACCCCAGTGAAATTTGTTGGCAGTGTGGGCAACAGCCCCTATGCCGTCAGTCTGCCCCAGTTCCAACTGGCCGAGCGGTATCATCGTCGGGAAGTCCCGACCGTCAAGGCCCAGCAAACCGCTCAGGGTTGGCAACTACAGACGCAGTGGTCCCATGCCAGCTTCAAATTAGTGGCGCAGCGCCTGTGCGAGTCAGTGGGCTTTTTGGTATTTGTGCTGCTGATGACGGAAGTGATGGAGAATTTTGGGGCGCTGCTCCATGGCTCAGCCTTGGCCTACCACGATCAGGAAGCGACGCGACTGATGCTGAGTGCGGCGGTCAGACAGTGGGACCTCACCCCCGACTGGCCCGATTTGGCCGAGGCGGCGATCGCCCTATTGCTGGTGCTGGTGCAACTGGTCCAAATCTTCCAACCCCAGCGTTTGGTGATCACCGCTGATCGGGTGACCTATCGCCGGAACCAAGGCGCGAAAACCCGCCTGCCCCTATCAACATTATTGCCACCCTTGATGATTGGCGGACGATTTCCGATGGTGCTGCTGCTGGGGGAGACCCAGGGTATTGCCTTTACCGGGCTCGACTCTGATGAGTGGCTCTATGGCACCTGGACCCGGCTACAGTCGGGGTTGTCCCTAGCCCCTGAGTTGCCCAAGGTTCCCGCCTCTGGGGAAGGTGACGCACCATTACCTAGCCCAGCTCAAAGGTTGTGACGCCGAAGATGCCTTCCAAAGGCAAGCTGGGTGGCGCTTGAGTATACATGCGGGCGGTTTCAAAAACACGGGTCATATCGTGCTGCTCGGCCAGGGCGATCGCCGCCCCATTCACCTCGGGCACATCCAAGTAAAACGCCTGCCCTGCTGGCACCTGGGCGATCAGCGGATGAAATAAGGCTGCGGCAAAATCAGGGCTATCGGCAAACAAAGGCCCAATTTTGAACCCGGCTCGGCAGCGGCGGATCACACCGTATCCTGCCAGCTCACCAGCGGCCATCAGCCCGAAGCTGTGACTCTCGGGTTGAGCCAGCCAACGGGTGAGAAAGGTAGTGCGATCGGCGGGGAAAAGGAGCGGTCATAGGAAATGACCGCAGCGATCGGCAAAGCGGATAGCGGCACAATCTCCGCTGGCAATGGGGCCGCAACTGAGTCAGGGCTGACACCTTGGTAGCGAATATTGCGGTAAGCCAGTTGGAAGCCCGACTTGAGGTAATTGGCTTGCTGCGCCACCACCCCATCCAGGCCAATGTTGCAGCCTTGCAAATAGGCCAGCCCCGCCTGCCAGAGCGGAAAGCCATAGCCCTGCCCCCGGAACTCAGGTTTGACGATATAAAACCCCAGGAAACCAAAGTTGTCATCATATTTGACGACAGAGAGGGAGGCGATCGCCTCATCCCCCAATACCCCTACTAAAAAACCCTGGGGATCGGCGGCGTAAAAGCAGTCACCGTCGTGCAGGCCAGGGTTCCAGCCTTCGGCGGCAGCCCAGTCAATGGCCCAGTCCAGCTCGTGGCGGCCCATGGTTTTGATGCGGTAGGGGGGCATGGAAGCTTCCCAGGACTCAAGGTCACTTTATTCTCAAGATGATAGGACGAACCTAGGACTCAAGGGCGGAATTAACCCAACCATTACAAACCCAAGGCAAGACAAGGGGCTTAAGCCCCTTGTTCAAGGCTAAGGCTGTTTAAGCCGCCGAGTACTAGGGTTTGATATCTGGCAGCATCCAGCAAAATGCTGGTGGATGTTGGGCTACACTGCGTTTCATCCCACCACCAAGAGGGACTTCCTACCGCCCTTGCCTTTAAGCACCCCTGGGTTCAGCAATAGTGCGATCACTTGAGCCGCCCGGTCCTACTTAGGGTTAAGACGACGCTCCAGCGCCTGCCCCCATGCCTGTTCCAACCGATCTATGGGCGTGGTGATCAGAGACTCCCCTGAAGTCAGGCCCAGGGTGAGGTGACGGTCTTCACTGACTTGGCCCAATCGCTGCCAGCGATCCCCCAGCGCTGCCGCTAAATAGCTTTCCCAGGGGGCGATCGCCTGGGTTGGTACCGACACCAGAATGCGGGCTCCCCCCTCCCCAAACAGCAGCCGATCCCAGCGCAGGTCGGGGGTTGGCTCCACCGAGATCTGGAGGGTTGCCCCAAGCTGGCCACTGATGCAGGCTTCGGCCAAGGCGACTGCTAGGCCCCCCTCGGCGCTGTCATGGGCTGAGTGGACCCAACCCTGGCGAATACCCTCGCGGCAAGCTTTTTGCACGGCTTTTTCTAAAGCCTCATCCACCAAGGGGGGACGACCCGCCACCGTCTGGTGAACCACCGCCAAATATTCTGATGCCCCCAGGGTGACCGTATCTGGGGTCGCTAACCCTTGCGCCGGGGTCAGCCCCAAGAGGTAAATCGCATCCCCCGACTGTCGCCAGCCCTGGCCACACACTTGGCCGATATCCGCCACCAGCCCGACCATGCCCACGACCGGGGTCGGGTAAATCGGGGTGGGTCGCCCATTGCTGTCGAGGGTTTCGTTATAGAGCGAGACATTGCCACCGGTCACCGGGGTGTCAAAGGCACGGCAGCCGTCGGCGAGGCCGCGACAGGCTTCCGCCAGTTGCCAATAGCCAACGGGCTTCTCGGGGCTACCAAAGTTGAGGTTATCGGTCACCGCTAAGGGCTCTGCCCCCACGCAACTGAGGTTGCGGGCCGCCTCGGCCACAGCAGCCTTGGCCCCTTCGTAAGGGTCGAGATAGACATAGCGGGCATTGCAATCAACGGTGGCGGCAATGCCTTTGCGGGTATTGACCTGCTGGGCCGCTTGCGGACCTTCGAGGGGCCGCAACCGCACCACCGCCGCATCGGCTCCGCCAGGGAGCATCACCGTATTGTTTTGCACCTGGTGATCATATTGGCGATAGATCCAGGCTTTGGAGGCAATGGTGGGGCTGTCCAACAGGGTCAGTAAGACGGTTTCCCAGGGCTGTACTTTGCTTCCCTCCCCCAATCCTTGGGTCGAACCGGTGGGCAGGGCTGCTTCTGACCATTTGCGGGCCTGCTGCACATAGTCGGGCAGGTCGGTGAGCAGCTCCCGATGATACAGGGGGGTGTCATCGGCCAAGGCCGTAGCCGGAATCTCGGCGCGATCGCCCCCTGGAAATGAATCCGCACGATCGGTTCGGCAATCACCGTCCCGGCCACGACGGCTTGCAGCCCCCACTTTTCAAAAATATCGATCAGCTCTTGTTCGCGGCCTTTCACCGCCACAAACAGCATCCGCTCCTGGGACTCGGACAAGAGGTATTCGTAGGGCACCATCCCGGTTTCCCGCACCGGGATTTTATCCAGGTCCAGATCAATCCCCACCCCGCCATTGGCGGCCATCTCGGAGGTGGAGCAGGTAATACCGGCAGCGCCCATATCTTGAGCGGCCACCACCGCACCGGTTTTAAAGGCTTCTAAACAGGCTTCCACTAAGGATTTTTCCAGAAAAGGATCCCCCACTTGGACGGCGGGGCGATCGTCCATGGAGGCATCGCTGAGTTCGGCACTGGCAAAGCTGGCCCCGCCCATGCCGTCTCGACCGGTGGTCGAGCCCACGTACAGCACGGGGTTGCCGATGCCGGACGCCCCCGATTTGACAATTTCTGGGGTCTCCATCAACCCCATGGCCATGGCATTCACCAATGGGTTGCCGCTGTAGGTGGCGTCAAAGTAAACCTCACCGCCCACGGTAGGGACGCCAAAACAGTTGCCGTAATGGGAGATACCAGACACGACCCCAGCAAAAATTCGGCGGGTGTTGGGGTCTTCGAGGTTGCCGAATCGCAGGGCATTGAGCACGGCGATGGGCCGTGCCCCCATGGTGAAAATATCGCGGAGAATGCCCCCAACCCCGGTTGCGGCCCCTTGAAAGGGCTCCACCGCTGAGGGGTGATTGTGGGATTCGATCTTGAAGGCCAACTGCAAGCCGTCGCCGACATCCACCACCCCGGCATTTTCCCCAGGGCCGACGAGAATGCGATCGCCCGTGGTGGGAAACTGCTTCAGCAAGGGGCGAGAATTTTTGTAGCAGCAGTGCTCTGACCACATCACCCCAAACATGCCCAGCTCTGCCCGATTGGGGTGACGGCCTAAGCGGCGCACAATTTCCTCATATTCCTCAGATTTAATCCCTTCAGAGGCGATCTCTGCTGGGGAGAAGGGCGCTGCCATGGTCAATGCTCCGTGAAACCCTCTGAATTCTAACCCTCCCCGGTTGCCAAAATCGCAGCGTTGGATTCCAACGTATCCGCCACTACTTAGTAGATTTAATGATTACAGAATGTGATTCTTGTCACCATAAGGAGTGACAAGGATCGCGGGAGTGAGCTAAGGAGTTGACCATACTTAGGGGGACTCAACTCTAGCCGAGTCATCTACAGGGAACACACACAGACCGACGGGCACACGGGAGTCCTGTCGGTTTTTTATTGGGTGTTGGTGATGGCGATGGCGTTAACCCATGGCAGCCATGGTGTTTTTCCACGAGAGTTCTTTGCACAGCACCTCTAGAACGCGCTGATCAGCCCCGTTAAACAATTGACTCTCGATTAGTTCTGCCAGCACCTGCTGGGTGAGTTGTGAGGCAAACAGCCCCCCAGACTTGAGTAAGTAGCTGTAGTAGCGGAACTGCGGTTGAGCGTCAATCGTGCGGTGAAAGCGGTGAATCGTTTCGGCAGACAGCCCATAGACTGGCGTATTCACCGGCACCACCACCTTCGGGATACCATGGTTGCCGTAGGCCCCGCCATCGGCCTGCTCCAGAGTGCCGACCAAGACCACGCCCAGTAAGGTGCGGGTTTCGCTGATTAGGTCAGGGGTAAACATCGGGTCGGGCTCGCTCGATAGGCGCGGCCCATTGTTCAGAAACATTGGATTCACCAGTTGGGAGTTGTAGATCAGCCCAACGGCCCAATGGCGATCGCCATCTTCTAGGGCGACAAATTGTCCAAACCCATAGTCTTCAGGGGGCGGCGGGGTGGTGACATCATGGCTGTCATCCACCTGCACCACATAGTCGCAGTGAGCGTTTGATTTTACGACTTTGCCTAAACGGCGAACTGGCAGCGATCGCGCCAAAAATCCATACGTTTGCTCCGTAAACCTGAAGAGAAAAGCTGGCTCCATAAACCCGACTGAGAACTTTTGCTCCGTCAATCAGACTAAAAGCGATAGGTGCACCGAATCTCTCTATAGTGATGAGGATACTGCTTTTTAGCGGGATCAACAGATCAGGCGTACTGAAGTCCTCAAGCCAGAGTCCACTGCAACAGACGCAACCCATCGCTGGTCCGGCTGAGGATCAGAAATCCATTAACACCGCAATCTTCCAGTAGGGACACGGCATCTCAATTTTCTGTGTTACCCACAGGTGCTCCTGAGTGACGCTGCATTCAGAAAACTGACCCCCAACCGGCACATCGATAAAGGTTCATTATCAATGAAACACGAGATTCGAATTTACTTGAACCCATATCGGTCTAGACTCTGAGCCGCTCAGAACGGTACACTGTTTGAAGTATAGACTTCAGTCTATTAGAAATAGTTTTCCATAGACTAACACCCAGAAACCGCCCCGGAGATGGGTTCTGGCTGCCCACCGTTCTCTGACTGCACCCCGCCCACCATGATTACCGAAACCAGTTGGTTGATCCCCATTTATCCCCTAATTGGGATCTTGCTCACGATCCCCTGGTCGCCAGGGCTGATTCGCCGCACCGGTCCTCGCCCTGCTGGCTACGTCAATGTGGCCGCCACCCTGCTGGCTTTGGTCCACAGCTTGCTCGCCTTTCAGGCGCTGTGGAGTCGCCAGTCGTCTCCGCAGTTCTTCTTTGCCCCCTGGCTACAGGTGGCGGACTTGAACTTAACAGTGCCCCTAGAGGTCTCTGCCATCACCCTCGGCGCGGTGGTTTTGATTACGGCCTTGAACCTGACTGCTCAGATTTACGCGATCGGCTACTTAGAAATGGACTGGGGTTGGGGCCGCTTCTTTGCCTTTATGGCCCTGTTTGAAGCGGGCATGAACGCGCTGGTGCTGTGCAATTCCCTCTTCTTTGCCTACATGCTGCTGGAGATTTTGACCCTAGGCACCTATCTACTGGTGGGATTCTGGTACAACCAATCCCTGGTGGTGACCGGGGCGCGGGATGCCTTTTTAACCAAGCGCATTGGCGATTTGGTGCTGCTGATGGCGGTGTTGGCAATCTATCCCTTGGCCCACACCTGGGACTTTCGAGAACTGGCCGCCTGGGCGCAAACCGCTGAGGTGGATCCAACCCTAATCACCCTGATTGGCATCGGCTTGATCGCTGGCCCCATGAGCAAATGCGCTCAGTTTCCCCTACACCTGTGGCTGGATGAAGCCATGGAAGGGCCATTACCCAGCACGATTTTGCGGAATGCGGTGGTGGTCGCCACTGGGGCCTGGATCTTGGTGGAACTAGAGCCGGTGTTGGCTTTATCTCCCGTCACCTTGTCCACCATGATTGCGATTGGGTCGATTACGGCTTTAGGCGGGTCGCTGATTGCCGTGGCCCAGATTGATGTGAAGCGCGTGTTGTCTTATCTATCGAGTGCCTACATGGGCCTAGTGTTTGTGGCGGTGGGTGCTCAGCAGCCGGAAGCGGCATTGCTGCTGGTGTTGACCTATGCCGTGGCCATGGCAGCACTGGTGATGGGGACAGGCTCAGTGATCATCAATGTGATCACCCAGGACATCACGCTGATGGGTGGTCTATGGGGACGGCGTCCAATCACGGGACTCTCTTTCTTGATCGGGGTTTGGGGAATCGTTGCTTTGCCGCCCTTGGGTGGATTTTGGGCCATGCTCAAGCTCGTCTCTGGGTTGTGGAGCGATCAGCGGGTATTGCTCGTGGCGATCGTCCTGGCTGTCAACTGGATTGTGGCGTTTAGTTTGGCGCGCATGTTTGGTTTGATGTTTGCTGGTCAGCCGAATCAAATGACCATTCGCTCACCCGAACCCATTTGGTTAATGGTGGTACCGATGGCGCTGATGGCGGGATTCACCTTACACATGCCGTTGATTTTGAGCGCAGTTGATCTATTGCCCAACTGGGCCATGCTCAATGCCGATCTGGCGTTGGCAATCACTGGCGCAAGTGCGGCTGGATTTGGGATCGGGGCCTTGCTGTATGTGGGACGTCAGGTTGAGAACCCAGCCAATATCGTTCCTGTTGGGGTTCGCGATTTGCTGGCCTTTGATTTCTACACCCCCCGAATTTACAAGGGCACGGTGGTGCTGGGGGTGGCGGTCCTCTCGCAAATTACGGATTGGCTGGATCGCTACTTGGTCGATGGGCTGGTCAACTTTGTCGGACTGGCCTCACTGGTGAGTGGTGAAACCCTGAAATACAACAACACCGGGCGGTTTCAGTTCTATGTGCTGACGATTTCGATTTGTGTGGCGGTGATTAGCGTGGTGATGAGCTGGCAGTACTTGCCGAGGATTTTCACCGCTGCATTTTCAGCGTTTTGATAGCCCGACCATTTGTTTTCTAACCGCTGATCCCTTCGACGACCCTTACCCTTCCAACAAAAATGCTGAGTGTTCTGATTTGGTTACCGATCTTTGGGGCGGCTGCGATCGCCTTCTTGCCCAAGGTATCTGCCCAGCAGGGGCGGGCGGGGGCGTTGGCAGTCTCGGGCTTTAGCCTGCTCTGGACAATTTGGCTGTTTACCCAGTTTGACTTGGCGAATCTGAGCTTTCAGTTTCAGGAGTTTGTGCCCTGGATTCCGCAACTGGGGTTGAACTACGACCTCGGCATTGATGGTTTGGCGCTACTGATGCTGGGCCTCAACAGCCTGATCACCTGGATTGCCCTGTGGAGTAGCCGCACCGATATTGAGCGACCCCGGTTGTTTTACGCCCTGATGCTGGTGGTGAGTGGCGGCATGGCGGGGGCGTTTGTGGCCCAAAATCTGCTGCTGTTCTTCTTGCTCTACGAGATTGAGCTGGTGCCCCTCTATCTGCTGGTGGCGATCTGGGGCGGCGAGAGACGCAGCTATGCGGCCACGAAGTTTTTGCTCTACACCGCTCTGTCGGGAGCGTTGATGCTGGCGGCCTTTTTGGCGACGGTGTTGCTGACCCAGAGCACTGACTTTGCCTATAGCAATGCCTTGGGGCAAACCCTGCCCCTAGTCACTCAGGTGATTTTGCTGGGGATGCTGCTGGTGGCCTTTGGCATCAAGATTCCGCTGGTGCCGTTCCATACTTGGTTGCCCGACACCTATGTAGCGGCCTCTACCCCAGTCGCGATCATGCTCGGCGGGGTGCTGGCTAAGCTGGGCACCTACGGCCTATTCCGGTTTGGCTTAGGCATGTTTCCCCAAGCCTGGTCGATATTGGCCCCTTATCTAGCGGTGTGGGGCGCGGTGAGTGTGCTCTATGGGGCCGTGACGGCGATCGCCCAAAAAGACATCAAGCGGATGGTGGCCTACAGCTCTATCGGTCACATGGGTTATATCCTCCTGGGTGCCTCGGCACTGAACGATTTGGCCCTGACCGGGGCTGTCGCTCAGATGGTCTCCCACGGGTTGATTTTGGCAATCTTGTTCCACTTGGTTGGGGTCGTGGAGGCCAAGGTAGGGACCCGCGAGCTGGATGTGCTGAATGGGTTGATGAACCCGATTCGCGGCTTGCCTTTGATCAGCGCCTTACTGGTGCTGGGGGGCATGGCCAGCGCTGGCATTCCTGGCCTGGTGGGGTTTGTGACTGAGTTTTTGGTATTCCAGGGCACCTATGCCACTTACCCGGTGCAGACGCTCTTAGCGGTGACCGGCACGGGGCTAACGGCGGTGTATTTCGTGATTTTGCTCAACCGCACTTGTTTCGGCAAACTCGACAACGACATTGCTTACTTCCCCAAGGTCTCGTTGTCTGAGCGGGTACCGGCGGTGGTGTTGGCGGCGCTGATCGTGTTCCTGGGGATTCAGCCCAACTGGCTGGTGCGCTGGGGCGAACCCACCGCTACCGCCCTGGTGGCGGCAGCACCGGTCGTGAAACCGTCCCTACAGGATGTGCCTGCGATCGCGGTCATCCCCCCGCTGCCATAGGCAAGCCAGTTACCGAACCCGCAGCGCCGTCGCAGCGCCGTCGCATCTGCCGCAAGGGGTATCCAACCTACAAAAACTGCCACAGCCCCTCCGGTACCAGATGGGGGTCATCCCGACGAAAGTCATCCAGCGATCGCCATCGCGCCTTAAACTGCCGCTTGCCCTCATTCACCTGTAGCTCTGCCCGTTCGTACAGCGACTCGTCCACAAACTTGGCGTCATACACAAACACAATCTCATGACCCGGCTTGCCCTCATATTCAAACACCGACTCCAAAATCCCCAGCCGTTGAATGCTGTGGATTTCGGCACTCAGCTCCTCGCGGATCTCGCGGGCGATCGCGGCTTCACTGGTTTCACCAAAATCCAGCCCACCGCCCAAAGGTCGCCCGAACCGCAGTTGCCTCACCGAGTCGGTGTCTTCGTAAACCAGGATGCGGTCCCCTTGGCGAAAGAGACAAATCGCGATCGGTCGAATCCGAGGTTTCTTACCCATGGTTCAATTTCCCTACAGCGCTCTCCTATGATGTCCAACAATTCTGCCTTTTGATCAGCAGGGCACCAGGACCGGAAGGGCGCAAGGCTTGCGCCCCTACCCCATCACCCCTTGACCCCTAACGCCTCCGGCGACACTCCTTAACCCAGTCACCTCCTAAAGACCCATGACCACCCAAGCCCCGCCCAAGCCCGACCTAATTCCCCCCTCCACCCATCCCCATGCCGACGTGATCCACCGGCTCGAAGCGGGGGCTCTATGCTGCCGGACACGCCCCAAAACCTGATGCAGATCATCGGCATCTACAAGGCCTATGCAGTGCCGATGGACTTTTACTGGCGGGATCTGCTCTACATCGCCGAACGGGTCTTCCTAGATCCGTTACCCGCCTTCAAGTATTTCTTACCTCAGGAATATTTGGACCTCCCTAACCATTACGCAGGTGAAACCGCCGACCTGCGGATCTGGCGAGGGGAGGCCAATGTCCATCCTGAACTGCTGGAATTTATGGAAAAGGAGAGCTGAAGCGTAAGCTCCCGAAGCTTTTCCATCACCTCTGGCACGATCGCGTCAACATGGAATTTGCCGAAGAATGTATGCGCGCCATGCTCTGGCATCAAGACATGGGGGGGCGCTTTAATGACTTTTTGTATACCGATGAATACAAGGCCAACTGCGATCGCGCCATCAAAGCCTACTTCAAAGGCAATCCGTTGATGTTGGGGCTGCACAAGCTCTTCCCCGAGATGTTTTACGAGAAATGTCGGGAGCTATCTTACTACTCCAACCTGGGCCTGTTTTGGGAAGTGATGGCTCCGGTTTTCTTTGAAATGTCCGATATGTATGACGAGGGCGGCTTTGCAGGCGTCCCTGCCGCCATGGACTTTTTGGTGAACGGTATTTTTGCCGTGGCCGGTCGTCCCATCTATCACCATGTTTATATCGGCGATGAATGTTTTGAGCTAATTCCCAAATCCAAAGCCTTCACTTGGCTCTACGAAGCCGCTCTACCCTATGTAGAAGCAGTGTTTTACCGCACCTCACCCTTCCGAGGCACCAAGTCTTACAATGCCCAGGCCCATGAAGTGCCTGCCGATCAAAACGACTTTCACTACGGCATTCTCTATGCCGATGTCTTCCCCGTCGGCAGCGCGGGCATTCCCCCCACCTTGCTGATGCAAGACATGCTGCACTTCTTGCCGCAATACCTGCTCGACTACTACCAAGACTACTGTCGCGGTGAAGACGACATGCTGATTCAGTTGGGGGTGACCTTTCAGCGATCGATGTACAACGTCACCTCAGCGGTGATCCAGGCCCTGCGGGCCGCGTTGCTCTATCCCTGGATGATCCCAATCCTCGCCACCGCATGGCCAATCGCAAGTTCTTCGAAGCCCAGATGGATCGCTTTCTGCGCCCCGAAGCTCGCCTCCGGGAGGTGCAGCGCCAGGATTATCGGTAAGCCAGTTCACAGTTCAAAATTAGCAATTCACAGTTCAAAATTTTGAATGCTCCACCCACTCCCCTATTCCCCCCAACCCATGCCTACCATCGTCGATATTGCGGTTAGTAATGAAGGGTTCTCAACCCTAGTGGCGGCTGTCCAAGCGGCAGGTCTCGTCGAAGCGCTGCAAAGCCCTGGCCCATTTACGGTGTTTGCGCCTAATGATGCGGCCTTTGCCAAGCTACCCCCCGGCACGGTGCAAACCCTGGTGCAAAATCCGCCCCAGTTGGCCCGGATTTTGACCTTTCATGTGGCATCGGGGAAATACACCCAGGCGGACTTAGTGAAGATGGGCCAGGTGGATTCTCTGGAGGGGGCACCGATTCCCATTAATGGGGAGGAGGGTTTTGAGGTGAAGAATGCCACGGTGATTGCGGCGGACATCGAAGCTGACAACGGCATTATTCACGTCCTCGACAACGTGATTCTGATGGGCTAGAGGGCGCTGCGATCGCAGCGCCACCGCTGTCTAAACCTGTGTTTCCAGACCCGATCGCCCGCCTATTATCCTTAGGATCAGGAATCCATTAATACCGAAACCTGCCGGTCGGGGCACGGCAATGCCGTGGCCCGACGACACCTGTGTTGTCTATGTTATTCAGTCCTTAGGAATCAGCTTGGATGCCTTCCACAAACCAATCGATGGTATTCAAGCGCGGGTCACCCAGCGTGAAAGCATCCCCCTCAGGTACCACCACATTCCCCTGGTTGTCCTTAAGCCCGCCGGGAAAGATCACCAGTTCTCCTGCCTTTAGGGTCTCGGTGACCGATTCGGCAGCGGCTTTGGCCTCTGCCGTGACCGCCGTTCCATAGGGCGAAATTTTCGAGAACCCTTCCTTTAATCCCCCTGACAGCTCCCTAGGAATGCCGCCATTCATAATCGTTTTGCCCGCCTGGAGCATTTCAGCATAGGCTGACTGGGCTTGCAGCCAGTTCCATTCCACCCCGGTCAGGTAGGTTTCAGGGGAGATGCCACTCTGATCAACGTGATACCCACAGCAATACACCCCCCGTTCCTGGGCAGTGGTGAGTACCACCTTGGGGCTATCGACACGGGTGATCAGCACGTCGGCCCCCTGATCGATCAGGCTGTTGGCGGCTTCTGCCTCTTTGATCGGCAATGACCAATCCCCCGTGATGACTACTTGGGCAGTGATCTCAGGGTTGACGCTACGTGCCCCCAGCACAAAGGCATTCATCTCTTGCAAAACCACCGGAATCGGCTTGGGAACGACGAGCCCGAGCCTGCCGCTCTGGGTAGTTTTGCCCGCCACAACCCCAGCCACGTAGGCGGGTTCTACTAAGGAAGTAAAGTAAGCGCCCATATTCCTCGGGTAACCCGCTTCGATCGGGCGATTGTGGTGAAAAAACTGCACCTCAGGAAATTCTGCCGCCACTTGCAAACTGTGGGGGTCAAAGTAGCCCCAGGAGGTGGGGAAGAGCACTGTCGCCCCATCCTGCTCAATCATGTTGCGCATGGTTTCCTGCACCGCTGTGGTTTCCGGGATGCTGGCCTCTTCCACAATGGTGATCCCAGGGAAGCTGGCGGCCATGGCCGCCGCCGCTTCTGCATGGGACTGGTTATAGCCAAAATCATCCTTGGGACCCACGTAGATAAAGCCGACAATGATGGGGGTTTCGGTAGGGTCAGTACCGGCATCAGGGCTGGCCGTGTCAGCGGTGTCGGCATCATTGCTGGCAGCGCAGGCGGTCCAGAACTGGGAGGTGAGGCCAAAAGCGCCTGCGGACAGCAAGCCCCGGACGACGGTACGGCGACGGAGATGGAAGGGGGGGCGAGGGCTCATGGGGATAGTTCCTTAGGTCAGAGTTTCAGCGCATTTCAATACAGATTTCAGGAAAAGGGATTTCAGACCAGCATGGTCAACACACGTCGCCCGGTTCGGCCTCGGGGTTCATGACTTCGTAGGTGAAATAGCGATCGGGGACGCCGTTGTAGATGATGTAGTCGTCAAAGATGTGCATACCGGGCTTGCCGCCAATTGCCGCGATCGCCCCCCGCATTGACTTAAGCTGCTCGACGGTCATTTGCAGGGGCCGCTCATAGGGCTGGTAGCTGCTGCGAATCAGGTAGTCGAGCTTGGGATAGATCGACATTTCGATATGGCAACCGAGGATGTGGGTGATCGGATGGCTGTCGCAGAAGGCAATCATCCGCTCAATGCTCTCCGCGAACGCCGCCCAATCGCGGATGTAGAGGCGACCGGGATACACCAAGTCACCGGTAAACAGCAGTTGGGTGTAAGGGTCGTACAGAGAAACTTCGGCCTCCTCATGGCCGGGGGTGGCTAAGACCTGGAGCGATCGCCCCCCCAGATCAAAGGCCACCTGCTCCTGGGGCCAGTCTTGAAAGCCGTAAAACGCCTGGGTGGCTGCGAGGGTTTTGCCCACGACCACAGTATTGGGTCGGTCCAAGAATTGCGGATCCGCCTCAAAGTGATCGCGATGCAGGTGAGTGTGGGCAACGACGAGACCGTAGTGCTGGCGGGGATGCTGGGTGAGCCATTGGGAAATCAGCGCATCAACCGTTTGTCGGAGCGGGAAAAATTCGGGCGATCGGGTCGCGCCAGTATCCAGCAAAATGGCGCGCTCATTGCCAAACAGCAGAAACATGAAGGGCGCTTCTGGATGCACCGCCATGTTCTGCCGCAGGATGATCGTGTGTTCGTTGTAGTAGTGGACCTGAATGTCAGGGTCGGTGTTGTGCTTCGGGGACACCGACCCGTGAATCCATTGCACATCGAGGCTGCCCGGTGCCGCTGTCGGCAAGGCAAAGTCAATCGGGTCAATCGTCGCCGTTGATGACATGTTTGCTTCCTCCATGGATTCAATCAAGGCTCAGACCTCCGACAACAGGACTGTTCGTTAGAACATGAATGACGGGGAAAGGCATTCTCCCCATGACAGGTATCTTGCATCTGCCTGCTCCGCACGGGCATAGCCCTACATCCTTCTGCCTTTTTCTACATTCCGATGGGGCTAGAGGTCTGCGGGCTGTGAGGCGGTTTTCAGGATTTGAACCAGAGACTTGCCATCAGAGTGCCCAAGAATCAGTGCTGAGCTGAGCTGGCTGAATATCGATCTTCTAAGGGCAAAATTTTGGCCTGTACCCGCGCCTTGATCAGCACTCGCACCAGCCCCAAGGCCTGATGGCGATAGAGCCGATGGGGAAAAATGCCCGGTAGCTGAGCCATAAACTGACGGGCTTCACCGATATCGCAGCCCGAGAGCCGCGCCAATTCCGACGCCCCCTCAAACTCAGCATCCTGGGAAAAAGCTTGATCCACCTGAATCTGCCATTGTTTCAGGGCCAGGTTGCCCTGCTCAATCCGCCGCAACCCACGAATGGTGGCTAAAACCACGACGCGATCAGCCAGCAAAACTGCTTCGTCCAGATCGTGGGTAATAAAGATGACCGCCATGCCAAACTCCTGCTGAATCTGCTTGAGCTGCGCTTCGGCTTCCTCAAGCGCCAGCCGGAACCGCTCCGCGTCCATGGCCGAACGGACCGGCAGAGTCCGCATGTCCAGCTTCGCTTTTTCGTGGTTGGCCTTGGCCACTTCAATCGTCTGGGTATGAGCCTTCTTGCCCAGTTCCAACTCCGCCTCGAGTTTTTTGAACGCCGCCTCGGTCTGCGCCACTCCTGCTTTGTAGTCGTCCAGGCGCGTCAGCATGTACTGGCGGTCGAACTCCGCCACCACGTCGCCCTTTTTCACCAGGCTGCCGGGAGGAGGCGCGGCCAACAGCACCATCGAGAACTCGCCGCCACCGCGGCCGCCGAAGCCACCGGGTCCGCCGGCGGCCGCCTTCGTCCTCCTGGCGCTCCTCGGACAGATAGACGCGCATGCCGGCGATCATCTCGCCAGCGGCGCTCTTGACCTTGCCTACGACCGCGCCCGAGGCCGCCAGCTCGATCTCGAGATCGGCGCTGCCCGCCTCGATGCCACGGGCCTCGGCGCTGAGGAAACCCGTCGCCTGAGCGCTGATCTCGTAGGCGCCGGCCGCAGTCCTTCGACGCGAAAGCGGCCTTCCCGATCGGCGACGGCGCCGGTGAAGGCGCCCTTGCGATGTCCGAAGAACTCGCTCTCGAAGAGCTCGGTGGGAATCGCGGCGCAGTTCACGCATACGAACGCACCACGGCTGCGGTGGCTCCGTCGGTGCAGCAGCCGCGCCACCTCCTCCTTGCCGGTGCCCGATTCGCCCAGGAGGAGAACGTTGGTGTCGCTCGGTGCCGCGATGTCGACGAGCTCGAGGATGGCCTTCCACGCGTCGCTCGTGCCGAGCGGCTCCGGCCGCTCGCGGAGTCCGCCGCTCGCG
>JAAUQE010000211.1 GCA_012032425.1 Leptolyngbya sp. RL_3_1
TGAAAGGATACCTGATGTCCTCGGGGTAGGGGCGATAACCTTGGTTGATTCGTGGCTCTCTCTGGGGGTTGCAGATGACTAAAGTTAACCCCGCAAACTTTTCAAACAGCCTCTAAAGCTTATGCCCTTGGGTATTAGGCATTGAGCTGATCCAATTTAGCCTTGACGGTTTGGATGTCCTGCCACATCAACCATTTGGGTGAGTTTTTTTGGCGAGAGGGATTGCGCAACAAATAGGCTGGATGGAAAATCGGCATGCACAAACGGCCTTCCCATTCGATCCATTGGCCCCGAATTTTAGTGATGCCACGCTTCTCACCCGTGAGGCCCTTCATCGCTGTCGCTCCCGTCAGCAGGATGATTTTGGGGTCCATTAAGCGAATCTGCTCTAGCAGGTAGCCTTTGCAGGCCGCCACTTCGTCGGTGGTCGGGGTGCGGTTACCGGGCGGGCGGCATTTCACGGCATTACAGATGTACACATCCTTTTCGGTGTCGAGCCGGACCGCCGCCAAAATTTTGTCCAGAAGCTGACCCGACTTACCGACGAAGGGCTTGCCTTGCTCATCCTCTTGCTGGCCAGGGCCTTCGCCAATGATCATGATCGATGCCTGAGGATTACCCCGGCTGACCACCACATGGGTCCGCGTCGGTGCTAAGTCACAGCGCTGACATTGATGACAGTGCGCCGCCAAGTCATCAAGGGTGTCGTAGGTGCCAGCGGTGATGGGGATTTTGCTGTCGGTGGGAATGGCCTCGTAGTCGGCTGGGGCGACCGCATCAGCATTAAATAGGTCAATTTGATCGTCGGCCATGGGTAGAAACAGGGACAGGGGTCGCAGTCATTGTAAAAGGAATAGGGAGAGCGGTTGGTCTAGTACCGGGCGGCTCAAGTGCTAGCACTATTGCTGAAGGCAGGGGTGCTAGAGGGGCAAGGGAGCTAGAAACTGGCAGGGTCACGTGAATTCCGCCATCGAGTACTAGCTAATGTGCTGATGCGGATCGTGGTGCCTGAGTTGTCTTGGCAAAACGTCATGAGGGGCCTCGACCGGCAGTAATTGGGCTCGGGGCTTGCCCCCAGGGAACCTTAAGGTAGCGCACACAGTCCTTGGATTTTAAGGTGAGGTGCGCATTAATTGAGTGACGAGTAATGACCGGCAGGAAGGGAAGAATCATGGGTAACCAATGTGCATTGCGGTTGATCAGCCGACTCATTTGGGCGATGGATAGCCAATATGCATTGCGTCTCATCAGCCGACTCAGTTGGGCGATCGCAGTCGGTTTCATACTGGTGCCAACGGGCCTCAGCTATGCAGAAGATGAAGCGCCTAGCAGCAGCACCTCGCCCCGGTTTAGCTGTGCCCTTGACAACGGTCGATACACGGTGATGTATTCCCCTGAGAGTCAGCCCGATCAGCAGTATGCCTGGGCGGTGCCAGCAGACATGGGGGCAGCATGGCCCGCTGAGCGTCGCTGCAATGTGATTAGCGATCGCCTTGAATCCTACCGCCCGGATGGGCTGATTGAGCTACAAACGGGTTTAGAGAATGGCTACAACACCGTCTGCGTGACCACAGAGGCTGTTTCTGGCTGCCGCATTGTCTTCACCGTCCCCCCCGGCCAAGACCCGGTGGTAACTCGCGACAATGTATTCAACAATTTAGTTTTGGCCGATCAAGGTTCATCCACCGAAGGGGTGACCACATTTACCGACGGCGAGAGCAGCATTCTCGATCAAATTGGTGAGGTTTTGGGGGGTGCACCTCTGCCGAGACAATCTCGATCATCGGGGATTAATTTGCGCCCCTTCTTAGATCAGAACGATGGGGGTACGGGGCGCGCAACTCACCGGGGGCAATGGTGGTCAGCCGCTCAACCCTGACAACTTCCGCTAAACCACATCCAACTTGAAAACCATAGTTTTTACGGTAGGGCGAACTCCGGGGTTGGATGTGGCCAGGGTTTAAGAGTACTGCAACCCATAATCATCCGCTGAATCCCCTCACCCCTGCCCCTTTCCCACCGGTAGAGGGGTTCTGAATTCGGTTCCCCTTATTTTGGGAGTAGACCGTGGCTTGCTGTCCAAAGGACATAGGGCCTGCGCAGCAGGGGTTGGGGGATTAGGTCTTTACCCATGCTTTCTGGCGTCGCCAATGCCACCCGCTTGGCAACATTGGCTATAAAATAGCCCAGGCAGGGCTTACACCACTCGCGATGACTTCTTCTAATGCTGCTTCTACTGCGCTCAAGCCTGCCTGGGCGGGAGATGACTTACTGTCGCGGCTGGTGAATCTTTTAATCCGCACGAAGCCGCTCTATGCCCTGATGAAGCGGCAGGCCCGAAAAGTCTTAATCAAAACCGCTGAAAAAAACGGTGTTCCTTGGCGACAAACCTACGCAGAATGGGACGCCTCGGATATCCGCGACCAGTTGGCCGCGATCGCCAACCCGACGGTCACCTATCCCGACTATTATCAAGTTCCCTTCCATGCCTATACCGAGGGCAATCTCTGTTGGCAGGCGGCTTTTGAGGCGGAGTCTGCCACCTATGCCATGGCGCTCCGGGTTTGGATCCAGGAGGAGCTGACCTGGCCAGAAGCGCAAGCGCGATTGCGGGGCGGCTTCCATCAAGCCCTTACCGATCATGGCCCGGAACAGGTGCGCGACATTCTCGATATCGGCTGCTCCGTGGGCATTTCAACCCTGACGCTGCATCAGTACTATCAGCAGCGCCTGGATCATCCGGTGCGGACGGTGGGTTTAGACCTATCGCCGCATATGCTAGCGATCGCCCAGCGTCGCGATACCCAACAGGACATTAGCTGGCGTCATGCCCAGGCAGAGGCGACGGGCTTTGCCGATGCCAGCTTTGATCTGGTCACCCTCCAGTTTGTGGCCCATGAGCTGCCCCGTCAGGCCAGCCGCGCCATTTTTCGAGAAGCGCTTCGCATCCTTCGGCCCGGTGGCATCTTAGCCCTAACCGATAACGACCCCAAATCCGCAGTGATCCAAAACCTGCCCCCCGTGCTGTTTACGTTGATGAAAAGCACAGAGCCCTGGAGCGACGATTACTACACCTTTGATATTGAAGCAGCGCTACAGGAGATTGGCTTTGAGCCAGCGGTGACGGTGGCGACGGATCCGAGGCATCGGGCGATCGTTGCCCGCAAATCCGCTTTGGACTAATCAGCGAAGGCCAAAACAATTACCCCCGACTGCCTCTATGGACAATCGAGAGTAATTGTAATTTAGAACGTCATGACGTCAAGCGCGTCTCAATTAGTCGCCAATGGACTCTAGGGCAAAATTGGCAAACCCAGTGGCCACATCTAAGTCGTCTTCGTGGGCAGCAAAGACGATCACCATGCTGTCGCCACTAGCCCCGTAGCACAGAATCCGGAAGGTGCCGTCATCAAAATAACCGGTCCGATCAATCTCCCCGCCATCTGAGCTAATGCCGAGCTCAGCGATAAAGTTATCGGCCCTTTGCAAGCATTGATTCTGGTTGACTCCTTCTAACCAGCGATCGCCCGTCGCAATTTCAGGAGCGGCTAATGCTGGCAGGCTGACAGCAGACAAACTCAACCCTAAAAGACCTGTGGAGGCAAATTTCGTAATGTTCATGATTAATTGGCCCAGTAAACCTTGAAAAATGTTGGCAGAATTTGGGAAGGCATGTCCATCAACAGAGGCTAAATACAGAAACCCCTCAGTTGTGAGGGCAATCGATTCTATCCTCCGCAGTAACCCTACTTAAGTGAGTGTGCAGAGTTCTACAAGAATGAGTCCCGGCTCTCCGGATGAGGGCTGCCTTGACAAACCTCTGAACCCACCTTTCCCAGACGCTCAGCTCCTCAATTCAGTTCCAGGGCGAACGCACCGCAGGTTAGAAAAGTTAGGTTTAGCACTGAGTCGCTCGGGCAATGAGGGGAAAGCATTTTTCGCACAGCTACCAAGCATAGCAAGGTCAGCATTCACTTTGCAACGAGAGTGCTACCATAAATTCGATAAAGAAAGCAGCGTCAAACACAAAAAGGACAATAGTCAATGCAAGAGATTGATAAGTCGATATCCTTCGATGGACGGGACATTCGACTTAAGGTGGGCCTATTTGCGCCCCAAGCCGGTGGGTCAATCCTCGTGGAATCAGGAGACACCTCGGTTCTAGTTACCGCCACCCTCTCTACGGGTCGGGCCGGAATTGATTTTTTACCCCTATTGGTCGATTACGAAGAGCGTCTCTATGCCGCTGGACGGATTCCGGGCGGATTTTTGCGTCGGGAAGGGCGGCCCCCGGAGCGGGCAACCCTGACCAGCCGACTGATCGATCGCCCCATGCGCCCCCTGTTCCCCCAGTGGTTACGGGACGACATTCAAATCGTTGCCACCACCCTCTCTATGGATGAGCAGGTGCCGCCGGATGTGCTGGCGGCAACCGGCGCTTCCATGGCGGTGCTGTTGGCCAAAATCCCGTTCAATGGACCGATGGCAACGGTGCGGGTGGGTCTGATTGGCGATGATTTCATTATTAACCCCACCTATCAAGAAATTGCCGATGGCGATCTAGACCTGATTGTCGCGGGTTCCCCTGACGGTGTGATCATGGTTGAGGCCGGTGCCAATCAATTGCCTGAGCAGGACGTGATCGAGGGGATTGAGTTTGGCTACGAAGTGGTCCAAGACTTGATCAAGGCCCAAAATGAGCTGATGGCGGAACTGGGGATTGAGCGGGTGATCGCCACCCCACCGGAAGCCGACCCCACCTTAGAAGCCTATGTGCGCGATCGCGTCACGGACTCGGTCAAAGGCGTGCTAAAAGAATTCCAGCTCACCAAGCCCCAGCGGGATGAAAAGCTGGATGCGATCAAGGCGGAAGTCGCCGCCGAGATCGAGGCGTTGCCCGAAGATAATGCCGTTCGTCAAGCCGTGGAAACGGATGGCAAAGCCCTAGGCAAAACCTACAAGGCGGTCACCAAGCAGATGATGCGCCAACAAATCATCGAAGAGAATATCCGGGTGGATGGCCGCAAGCTGGACGAGGTGCGACCGCTACAGTCCCGAGTCGGATTGTTGCCCGCCCGAGTCCATGGGACGGGGCTATTCCAACGGGGGCTCACCCAGGTGCTATCCGTCGCCACCCTCGGTACCGCTGGGGATGCCCAGATGATGGATGACCTCCATCCCGATGATGATAAGCGCTACCTACACCACTACAATTTCCCCCCCTATTCCGTCGGTGAAACCCGGCCCATGCGCTCTCCCGGTCGTCGGGAAGTGGGCCATGGTGCCTTAGCCGAGCGGGCTTTAGTTCCCGTGCTGCCTTCGGCAGAAGAGTTCCCCTACGTGATTCGGGTGGTTTCTGAGGTGCTCTCTTCCAATGGCTCTACCTCCATGGGGTCGGTCTGCGGTTCGACCCTCGCGCTGATGGATGCCGGGGTACCCATCACCAAGCCCGTGAGTGGCGCGGCCATGGGGTTGATTAAGGAAGGGGACGAGGTCCGCATCTTGACCGATATCCAGGGCCTCGAAGACTTCTTGGGCGACATGGACTTTAAGGTGGCCGGGACCGATACCGGCATTACTGCCCTGCAAATGGATATGAAAATCACCGGCCTGCCCATGGAGGTGATTGCTAAGGCGGTTCACCAGGCCAAGCCTGCTCGACTCCATATTTTGGATTCGATGCTGAAGGCGATCGCCGCCCCTCGCACCACGATGTCGCCCTTTGCCCCCCGATTGCTCACCATGAAGATCAAGCCCGACATGATCGGCATGGTGATTGGACCGGGCGGCAAGAAGATCAAAGGCATCACCGAGCAAACCGGTGCCAAGGTGGATATCTCCGATGACGGCACCATCACCATTGCTTGCCTAGAAGCCGCTAAGGGCGAACAGGCTAAGGCGATGATTGAGGCGATCGTTCATCGCCCTGAGGCTGGGGATGTGTATGCGGGCAAGGTGGTACGGATCATTCCGATCGGTGCCTTTGTGGAGTTTCTGCCCGGTCAAGACGGCATGATTCACATCTCTCAGTTGGCCGATTATCGGGTCGAGAAGATCGAAGATGAGGTCAATGTCGGTGACGATGTGGTGGTCAAGGTTCGGGAAGTGGATGGTCGCGGTCGGATTAACCTGACCCGTCTGAACATTCACCCTGACGAAGCCGCAGCGGCTCGCGCCAAGGCTGGCTTGGTGGATTAGGGCTGGTTTAGTCTTATCAAAAAGCCCCAGAGCAGATGCTCCGGGGCTTTTTAATTAGGATGCAACGAAAAATCCCCTCCTCGGGCGGGGGCGGGGTGGGTTACTCGATAAAGCATTGAGATTCAAGCAATGGCACGGGTAGAAGAAGATGCTGAGCGGGAAGAACGCATCTCCATGGAGATTGTGGTGGATGCCTATGGCCCAGAAGAGCAGGCGATGGGCTGGTACTACTATCTGGAAGATCGGATGCAGTGCCCTTTCCCAGCGCTCTGTATCACGAAACGACGATCCTCTCCTTTGAAGGAAGGTGTCACCGTCCAAGTGGTTGGGATGGCACCGGAGGAGGAGTGCGAGCAGGAAATGTTTGTGGAGATTGACTATGCGGGGGATACGCTGGCGGTGCCTTTGATGCAGCTTGAGGCGATCGCGGCTGTCGATGAAGAAACCCAGCAGGCTGTCTCAGATTGGCATTACTGGGTTAATTGCGGCTATGAATTGTGTTGATGGGTGCGACTATGGAGCGCGATCGCCCTGGTTCACAAATCCCCATAACAGCATCAGGTAGACATATTTTTGTCCGGGATAAGAGTCTGATCGCCCAGCGACATAACGTTCCTGGTCAGCGGCGGCAGATTACTCTTGCATCACCACCGAGATCTCTCAACCGTCCGCTGCACCAGGGTTGTTATACTGGCGCCGACCACGTCGAGTCTG
>JAAUQE010000212.1 GCA_012032425.1 Leptolyngbya sp. RL_3_1
ATCGATTGACTGTCAAATCGCCGTGCGGGATCTGTATGATCGGGTGTCATTTGAGCCAATTCCCTCCGATCAAGATGGTTGATTTTACCTATTCCGACCCATAAAACTGGCTCTCACGCCCCTAAGTCCTAGTCTATGACTCATCCGAACGCCAAAGGCACGCTCGCAGCGAACGCCATTCCCGCCGTTTCCGTCACCTACGTCCAAGCGGGCACCTCCACCAAAGCCAACACCCTGGGGATGCGCCCCATGCAGGAACGCGCCTACCAAAAGCGCGGCGAACAATACCTGCTGATCAAATCACCCCCCGCTTCCGGTAAGAGTCGGGCACTTATGTTCATCGCCCTCGACAAACTCGAAAACCAGGGGCTGAAGCAGGCGATCGTCGTGGTGCCCGAAAAATCCATCGGCTCCAGCTTTCACAACGAGCCCCTGAGCCAGTTTGGTTTTTACCATGATTGGCAGGTCGAACCCCGGTGGAACCTCTGCGATGCCCCCGGCACCGACGGCGGCAAAGTGGACGCAGTGAAGAAGTTTCTCGATAGCGACGCCAAAGCCCTAGTCTGCACCCACGCCACCTTCCGCTTCGCTGTCGATAAATTTGGCATCGCCGCCTTAGACGATCGCCTGATCGCTGTGGATGAGTTTCACCACGTTTCCAGCAACCCCGACAACCGGCTGGGCGACCAGATGCGCCAGCTTATGGCTCGCGACAAAACCCACATCGTCGCCATGACCGGCTCCTACTTTCGTGGCGATGCCGAGGCCGTGCTGCACCCTGAAGACGAAGGCCGCTTTGACACCGTCACCTACACCTATTACGAACAGCTCAACGGCTACCAGTACCTCAAGCAGCTCGACATTGGCTACTACTTCTACTCGGGCAGCTACAGCGACGAAATCATGCAGGTGCTGAACCCCACAGAGAAGACCATCCTGCACATCCCCAACGTCAACTCCCGCGAGAGCACCAAAGACAAAATCCGCGAGGTCGAACACATCATCGAGGAACTGGGGGAATGGCAGGGCACCGACCCCGATACCGGCTTTCAACTCGTACAAACCGCCGACGGCACCGTGCTCAAGATTGCCGACCTGGTGGACGACGACCCCAACAAGCGAGATAAAGTCGCCGCCGCCCTCAAAGACCCCACCCACAAGCACAACCGCGACCACGTTGACATCATCATTGCCCTGGGCATGGCCAAGGAAGGCTTTGACTGGATTTGGTGCGAACATGCCCTCACCATCGGCTACCGCTCTAGCCTGACCGAGATTGTGCAGATTATTGGTCGCGCCACCCGCGATGCTCCTGGCAAAACCCGTGCTCGGTTCACCAATCTGATTGCTGAACCCGACGCCGCCAGCGAGGTGGTGACCGAGGCGGTGAACGATACGTTGAAGGCGATCGCCGCCAGCCTGCTGATGGAGCAGGTGCTGGCCCCCCGGTTCGAGTTCCGGCCTAAGCGCCCAGACAATGAGCCCACTGAAGGGTTTGACTATGGCGACAACGGCTATGACGCCGGGGGCTGCAACGTGGGGGTTAACCCAGACACCGGCCAAATCCAAATTGAAATCAAGGGACTGGCGGAACCGAAAAGCCCAGAAGCCGAGCGCATTTGTCGCGAAGACTTGACCGAGCTGGTAACCGCCTTTGTGCAAGACAAACCCACCATCGAGCGGGGTCTATTTGATGAAGAAGTGGTGCCGGAGGAACTGACCCAGGTGCGCATGGGTAAAATCATCCAAGAGAAATTCCCCGATCTAGAAAAAGAGGACCAAGAAGCGGTGCGGCAACATGCGATCGCCGCCCTCAACCTGGTTCAGCAGGGCAAACAAACCATGAATGAAGCCGGGGGGACCTATACCGCTGACTCCGGAGAGGGCGAGCCCACTAGAAACACCGCCCTGATCGATGGGGTGCGCCAGTTTGCCTTATCGGTAACTGAACTCGATATGGACCTAATCGATCGCATCAACCCCTTTGGCGAAGCCTACGCCATCCTGGCCAAATCCATGAGCGAAGAACGGCTAAAACAGGTGGCGGCGGTGATTGCCGCCAAGCGCATCAACCTCTCCGTAGAAGAAGCCCGCGATCTGGCGAAACGGGGGCTGCGATTCAAGCAAGAGAAAGGGAGAGCCCCCTCGATCACAGCAACAGACCCATGGGAAAAACGCATGGCGGAAGGAATCGCCTTTCTGCAACGCAAGGTGAAAGAGGAGAACGATGGCTAAACACACCACCGACGCAGATTTAGACCTCCTCGCCGAGTTGGGCGTCGATGCCGAGCCAGCGCCAAAGGTAAAGCGATCGCCCCGCGAAGAGCGCATCATCGCCGGGTTCGAGGAAATCGAACGGTTTGTAGAGGAACAGGGCCGACGACCTCAACATGGGGAAGACCGCGATATCTTTGAGCGGCTGTACGCAGTGCGGCTGGACCGCCTCCGGGAATCAGAGGAATGCCGCGAACTCCTGAAGCCACTCGACTCACGGGGCCTACTGGAGGCGGTCACCGAGACCCCGCTCTTTCCCGATGAAGACTTAGATGATGAGGCGCTGCTCGCTGAGCTAGGCATCGATGCCGCCACCGAGAACGACGTTACCCAACTCACCCATGTGCGTAGCTTGCGCGACAAACGTCGTTCGCGCCAGGAAATCAAAGCCGCCGAAGAAATCGCCCAGCGGACCCCCTGCCAGGACTTTAAGCAATTCAAGCCCCGCTTCCAACAGGTGCAGCAGGACTTGGACAACGGTTTACGGCAAACCCTGAAATACCAGGACAACGCCGCCGTCAACCCAGGGGATCTGTTCATCCTGGATGGTCACAAGGTACTGGTGGCCGACATGGGGGAGCCGTTTGTTAGCGACTATGGTCGTCAAGACCGCAGACTGCGGGTGGTTTACGACAACGCCACCGAGAGTGATTTGCTGCTGCGATCGCTCCAGCGAGCCTTAAACAAGGACAAGACCAGCCGCCGCATTACCACCCCAGATCTCGGCCCCCTGTTTTCCCAGATGGAAGCCGCAGACGACGTGCAAACCGGCTACATCTATGTGCTGCGGAGCCAATCCGACGATCCGTTTATTGCTGAGCATCGGTCGGTCATTCACAAAATCGGCGTCACCGGCGGTGATGTGAAGCAGCGGATTGCCCATGCCAAGAAAGACCCCACCTATTTGTTAGCAGACGTGGAAATTGTCTCCAAATTCAAATTGGCGAATATCAACCGGAAAAAACTTGAGGCCCTCTTACACAAGTTTTTGACAGCGCTCGCTTGGATGTGAAATTGGAGGATCGCTTTGGCATTCCTGTGAAACCGAGGGAATGGTTCTTCTTGCCCCTGGTGGTTATTGAGGAGGCGATTAAAAACATCCAGGCCGGTACCCTCGACCAATTTCGATACGACCCAGAGACGGCAAGCCTCACACGCTTGTAGAGCCACCCAAAGGAAATCGCTGCTACAAGAGCAAGTACAAGGCCAAGCTCATCCTGGCCACGGATGGCAAAACCTTGGAGGCGGCAAATCTGAGTGGCAACCTATTCACGGCAACGGAGGATAACCTTTAAGCTGGAAAACGCTAAGGGATCCGCAATCAAACAACGTACCAGGCACAAAAGTTGCTGAGGTAGGGGCGCAAGGCTTGCGCCCTGGTGAAGCGGTACGCTATTTACCCGCTTGTCCCTAAGCAGGGTAATCAGCGCGATCGCTGGTGTCTCCCTCAGGTTCTGTCTACAATTTGAGCGATTCCTTTTGAGCGATTCCTTCCGTTCCTCTCTGTCGCCGGATCACCGTTGCCGGATCATCACTGTGCTGGAGCGCTTACAAACCATCCCTGCCTGGGCCTTACTCTCCCTCACCATGAATGGCCTGCTGTTTGTGGCGGTACTCTTTGGCCTGCAAGATGATCAGCCCCCACGGGATCCTTCGGTTTTGCCCCATGCCAATGCCTCCGTGCCGCTTCCCCCCAGCAGCAGCCTTTTGGAGTCGCAACTGGGCGATCGCCAGTATTTAACCTATCAACAGTGGGTAGACTTGCTGCGCCAAGAAGTGATCGCCGCCCAGGCGGCCCCTCGGCTGACGGTGCTGCTGGGGGATTCCATTAGCCTGTGGTTTCCGCCCCACTTGCTGCCGGGACGACGCACCTGGCTGAATCAAGCCATTTCAGGGGAGCGTTCCGATGGGCTCTACCAACGGCTGCCCGATTTAGATGACGCGACGATCGAAACCATTTTTTTGATGGTGGGCATCAATGACCTGCTGGCGGGGGTCCCTGAAGACCAACTGGTGCAGAACCTGGAAGATACGGTGGCATACCTGCGGCGTCAACACCCCAATGCCGACATTGTGGTGCAGTCGATCTTGCCCCACGGCGCTGAGCAGGCCACCTGGGAAGGGCGCGATCGTCTCTTAGCCCTCCCCAATGGCCGCATCCAGTCGGTGAATACGGCGCTGGCCAAGATCGCCGCTGAGGCGGGGGCCGATTATCTGGATCTGTATCCCCTCTTTGCCAATGGCGAGGGGGCGTTGCGGGCAGATCTCAGTACCGATGGTTTACATCTGAATGAGCGGGGCTATCTGGTGTGGCGGACGGCGATCGCCCTTTTTAGACCCTGACCCCATCCCAACCGCCAGGTCGCCCGACGGTAAACGCGCCAATTTCCAAGTTCGATGGGGGTTATGACGACGGAGCTAACGCCCTAGCAAATCGGGATTCCCCGAGGTGACGCTGCCAAGTAGGCGTTACCGCAGCGGCTTGGGGATGAAAAGGGCTCTCTGGGGCGATTTGGGCCGCCACGAGTAGGGCCGGATAGACCCCTACCGTTTGGGCCAGGGTCGTGGGGCTGGCCGCTAGGCTTTTGAGGGCGAGCTGTCGGGCTTGGCTCAGCCAAATCAGGTCCTGGGCGGCTTGGGTGCGATCGGGGTTAGCTCGCACCTGCTCCCCCAAATGGATCGCGGTGTTAAGCTCACCGGCATACCAATGGGATAGGGCTTGGTCGAGGAGGCGATCGCTCCAGCGATTCAGCAACGGCTGAGCGGCTTGCCAGACATAGGTCCGGGGATCCATTTGACTGAGGTGATTGATTGCGGCTTCGAGACCCGCTGTCGTGTCGGCGGCAGCCAGTTGCAGCCCCGTCGAAAGCTGATGCTGAGCATGGCGTTCCGCCTGAATTTGGTCAGACAGTCGCGCCGCCCAATTCAGCTCAGGATGCCCCGCTTCCAACCTTGCCAGACGCTGGGCGGCCTGAATGGCACCGGCCCAGTCCTGATCTTGCAGGGCTCGCTGGGCCTGACCATACAGCGCCATCCCCTGACGGTGATAATCCTGTTGCCAATGGTGCAGCAGTTGGCGGGCGGCATCATAGTCGGGGCTATGGGGGGGGAATCTGGGCCACCAGCCAGCGGGCCTCCGCTTGCCCGTGATCCTCATATTTAGACTGGGCCGATCGCAGCACCGTCTCCGACCAGCGACTCAAGAGGGGTTGAGCTTCGTGATATAGCGGATGGTTGACCGACCAGTGCTGGGTCAATTGCAACGCCGTGACCGCATCCCCCACCTCCCCACTACTGGCAATCTGCTGGGCGCAAGACAATTGCTGTCGCCCCGAGGGCAAGGCCACACCACAATCTATATCCGCCGGGGAGACTTGGACCAAGCTGGTGTAGGCGACCAAGGCAACGGCGCTGCTCAAGCAAGACCCCGCAAACCCCAAGACCAGCCAAGGGCAAAATTCCCTTTGAATGCTCTGGGCGGCTGGGGGAAAACCGGGCCAGTGGAGGTCAGCATCGACCGTATCGGAGGATAACACCAGCCCCCAATCGGCGGTAACGGACGCTTGATCAATATCCGCTGGCACGCCCAAGTCAGCGGTGGTCGCCGCTACGGGGGAGGAATGGGATAGCATGGCAAAATTAAAAGGCTGCTGTCATTTCCCTTCAGTTCTGTAGGCCTAAATCCGGATGGAACCCCACCGCCCCCTCAGTATTACGGTGATTGCGATCGCCCAATTGGTGATCAGTACCCTGTCCCTCGTTGCGGGCCTGATTCTGGTGCTAATTGTTACGGGCCAAATCCAGGTGCTGACCAGCGACGTGACGGTGTTTCCCCTCCCCCTCAAGGCATTGGTGGGGCTCGGGCTGGCCATTAGTGTGCTGGGTTTAACCGCTTCGGTAGGGCTGTGGCAAATGCAGCGCTGGGGCTGGATTGTATCTTTGGTGTTTCAAGGTCTATGTATTCTCAATAACGCCGTGGGCGTGGTAGCCGGACAACCCCCCAGTCCCGGCGTCTACGCATCGGTGAGCCTCTCCACCGCCATGATCGTGGCCCTCTGTGCCCCGTCCGTACAGGATCGGTTTTTCCCAGTCCTGTCCAAGTAGGGCGATTTCTAGAAAAGCAGATACCTGAGTCAACCCTCAAAAGTAGGACGGGCCAGCAAGCTTTGCCCACCCCATCACCCCCTACCCCCAGCGATAAAATAAGCCCAGTCCCCTGATGGAATTCCCCTATGGCCACCCCCCCGGCTGCTGATCATTGGCCTCGACTGCATGGAACCTTCCCTGGTATTCGAGCGCTGGCGCGGGGATTTGCCCAACCTGTCTCGATTGATGGAGCAGGGCAGCTATGGGCGGATGGAGAGCAGTATTCCCGCCATTACCGTCCCCGCCTGGAGCTGCATGATGAGCGGGCGCGATCCTGGGGAGCTGGGCATCTATGGGTTTCGCAACCGCCGCGATCGCGACTATCACTCCATGGCCATCTCCGACGGGCGGGCGGTGAAAGTGCCGCGCCTGTGGGATTTGCTGGGGGAGGCGGGCTGGCGCGTCGCCGCTCTGAGCGTACCGGGCACGTCGCCGCCGTATCCGGTGAAAGGCTCCATGGTGTCCTGCTTTCTCACCCCCA
>JAAUQE010000213.1 GCA_012032425.1 Leptolyngbya sp. RL_3_1
GCTGGTAGGTCCCTAAGCCTTGGTGATTGGCATAGAGCATTTGATAAAGGGTTTCATGACTGGGGGACTCAAAGCCGTCTCGCTTGAGTCGTCCGCAGAGTTGTTCTGGACTGTGGTACTGCTGAAGATGTTGTTTGATTTTCTCAATGACTACAGCGCTAACACTCATGAAGGGCTGCTTTGACTGCGCTCGTCGAGCCTGCATCATCTGTTGAGCTGTATCGGGCAGGTAAAGCCTTGTATTGATGCGATTGCGCTTCAACTCACGAGAGATAGTGCTCTCAGAGCGTTTCATTTGCTTGGCAATCTCGCTCATTGATAGCTTCTCTTCGATCCGCAGGTGGTACAGCGTGAATCGCTCTGAGCAACTAAGCTGGGTGTAGCTCATGGGGTGTCCTTTTGTTGTGGTAAACATCAGACTATCCTATGAGCCCCTTATAGAAAGGGTTCTAGGTGTTGCACTTCATTCTTGAATTGGCGAAGATTGCTGATGAAGTTCAATGGCAGTTTCATATTCAGCCAAGCTGTTATAAACATTTCCTAAATTCCCAAGAATTCGCCCTTCTTCAAAGGAATCCCCCAAAGCACGGGCTATTTCTAAAGACTGCTCATGGAAATCAATGGACCTATTGTATTGAGCCAAAGCGGAGTATACGTTACCCAGATTACTTAAAACCATGCCCTTAACAGCACGATCATCTATGCGTCGGGCAATAGAAATGGATTCCTCGTAAAATGCGATCGCTTGCTCATATTGGCTCAAGTTACGGTAGGCAGAACCTAAAGCATTTAAAACTATGCTTTCACCCCAAAGATTGCCAGCAACACGCAAAATCTCTAGTGCTTGTTCCCAAGCGGTAATTGCATTTTGGAACTGACTGCGCCTAAACTGCTCATTGCCTTGAGTAAAAAGGTGACTAGCTTCTGCTAGTTCGCTATCTACCTGAGCCAAAATCTTCGGCGGAACCACTAGCACAGTCAATGCCTCTATCTGTGGCTCCGCCCCGTTCAGTGGGTCGAGATCCCAGGGTTCTTGGGTCGTGCCTAGCCGCAACGGGTCGCCTGCACCAAAGAACCCTGGGATCTGTGGCGCGCTCAAAGGGACAGGTTCCTGGTGAGTGGCCGGATGACCCGCCCCGCTGCCGCTGAGGAACCTGTCACCTAACCCCCGCAACCCCTCCCCTTCGACTCCGCTCAGGGAACGGTTACCCGCTTCTGCTGCCCGCAGGAGTTGCCAACTGCCAGCAAATTGCGTCGCAGGTACCAGCAGCACAGAGAAAACAGCAAGACTGAGTAACCGGGCGGGGCGGGCCATGGGGCTAATCTCCGGCAATGGGGTGACACCCATAACTATTGCTTAGGACTTACGCACGGGAACAGACTTCGGCGGGTTGCAAGATCCCCCCGGCTGTCGCCACCCCCCTTGACAAGGGGGGCAGGGGGATCCCTATGCTATCGGTAGCGCCAGCAATCGTGGCTGCGTAAGTCCTGTTGCTGAGATTAGCCAGCTTATTCAAGCTGCTCCCTTTCAGACGGCACTGGTTTTCTAACGGGTGATAAATGCAGGGTTTTGGCTCAAACCTTCTCCAGATAAAGGTTTGAGGTATCTTGGAGGCAATTCCTGAAATCCTTGCCCAGACAGCCTTTGACAGCTATAGCGCTGGCCACTTTGCTTAAGACACCTCGGATCGCCCTGTTCTGTAGCCCACAGGCAAAGTGGCTCACAGTCTTGTCTTAATCAGACTGGCGACTGCCATACCACTCGTTAACAGTCCAGTGCCAGGGACACGGCACTGCCGTGTCCCTACAACGGGAATATTGCGGTCTTAATAGATTCCTGATCCTTATTGTGGTTCGCGTTCGCGACACAATAAGGATCAGGCAAATCACGAGAGCAATGCCACCCAGCCTGGGCCTTAAAAGTCAACGGAGAGGGAGGGATTCGAACCCTCGGAAGGTTTGACCCTTCAACAGATTTCGAGTCTGCCGCATTCGACCACTCTGCCACCTCTCCAGAGTGGGTCTGGCCTATCTTATCGTCGATCGCCTGCCCCATTCAAATCAATCTCCCAGGCTAGCGCCGTGACGGTGATGGTCGCGATAGCGCTGAAATCCCGTTTGGGGCTGCCAAGCGATCGCCCCATCCCGTTGCGTCCAATAGACGGCAATGCCCTGGTGGCGCAATTGACTTGCCACAAAGGGGAGCAGGGTCCGGCCATAGCACAGGGCCACTGTGGGCTGGACCGCTGCCAACAAAGTCTGGCTCAGCTCACCCCCATCCCACACCAGTACTTGGCTGGGCAACACCTTGGCCGCCCCTGCCGCCAAATAATCCTGCAAGGGCAGCTCTAGCGGGGGCAGCATGAGCCAGCTCTGGTGAGGCGTGACCAGGCGCATGATCGGGTTATCCGTGCCCAAGGGCTGAAGGGTGAGGGGACCCGCTGCGGTGCTTTGCCCCACTTGTAGCCGCTGATAATTGCCCTGGAAGCCTGAGCTGGGTGGGGCCTCCCCCGCGCCGTAAAAGGTGGTGATCGGCGTTTCTAGGGCTAGGGTTTGCCAGCCTGAGGGATAGTCGCTGGGGAGGACCGGGGCGATCGCCCGTGCCAACCGATTCACCCCGGCCTGACGCAGAAAGGGCTGCACCGTATAGAACGCGGTATCGGCATCGCCGCTGTTGTAAAGCGTAGTCTGGCCCTGATCCTGCCAGACCCACACCAACTCACCCCCCGCCGCCAACACCGTAATCCGGTCTTGGCCGATCGCCTGCACGCTGAGGGGCACCATCAAAACCAGCCCCAGAGCAGCGGCAATCAGTCCCGTTCGCCGCTGCCCCACCGGATGGAGCCAAGCCAAAAGCATCAAGCCATAGAGCCCCAGTACCTGCCAGAGGGCCAGTTGCCCCACCGCCAAGCCGCTACCGGGTAAATGGCTGCTGCCCTCGGCCAGGGCCAGTAACCCCTGCACCGGCCAAGCCAGTACCCAGGCGACCGCACTGCCAGCGGCGGGCCAGAGCAAGGCGATCGCCCCACTGAGGATGCCACCCAAACTGATCACCATCACCAGAGGCGTGGTCACCGCACTCAGCCCCACACTCACCAGGGAAAACGTGTTGAAGTGATAGAGCAGCAGCGGCAGCACCCACAGCGTGGCCGCACAGGGGACAGCCAACAAGGTCGCCACAGGAATGGGGAGGGCGGTGAGTCTGGCCATCAGCGGCGGCACCGTTACGATCAACCCAAAGGTGGCGGTGGCGCTGAGCTGAAAGCCAATGTCCCAAATCCAACGGGGATTCAGCAGCAGCAGTGCCGTTAAGGCGATCAGCAAGGCCCCTAGGGGAATCACCTTGCGATCTTGAGCCATCCCCACCAATGCCGCCCCACCCATGAGCACGGCCCGCAGCACGCTGGGTTGAGCACCGGTGAGACAGAGATAACCCAGTAACACGGCGACCCCGATGCCTACTCTCAGCCGGTCGGAGCGCGATCGGGTCAGGGCCAATACCGTCCCCAGCAGCAGCGACACATGGAAGCCCGATGCCGCCACGGTATGGGCCAGCCCCACTTTGGTAAATACCGCCTGAATATCGAAGGGCAAGTCCACCGCCCGCCGCCCCAGGGCCATGGCGCTGACCACCTGCCCCGCCGGACTCCCCAAGGCCCTGACCTGAGCCTTGACGATGCGCTGCCGCACCGCCCATAGGCCCCAACTGGGGGCAGTGAGCAGATCGAGCTGGTTGGCGACGAATCCGCTAAAGGCCCCGCGCTCTAGCAGATAAGCCCGAAAGTCAAAGCCGTTGGGGTTCAACGCCGATTGGGGGGCATAGAGCGACCCGGTGGCCTGAAGCCGCTGGCCTCGGTGCAGCCCGGTAATCTGCAACAGCGGCGCAGTCACGTAGGCTTTGCCCGTCACCGTCACCTCAAAGGTGATCTCCCCCTGATTGTCCAATACTTGCAGGGTATCTACCCGCAGCAAAAACCGCCCCTTGAGCCGTCGATTCAGGCGGGGTTCCTCGATCACTTGGCCGGTCAGCACCTGGCTGGGACCGATGCTGGGAGCGCGATCGATAAAATGGCTGAGGTCGTTGAGGCCAGGGGCGGGGGTACGCCACATGAGATAGAGGGGGGCAATAGTAGCGATCAGGCCCGCCAGGATCCAGATTTTGGCCGTTGGTCCCCAGGGCCAGCGCCTTGGCGCAACTAGCGCCAGGGGCAAGGCGACGCTCAACCCCATCAGGGTGGTAAACGGGATGGAAATCGGTCCCACCGTGAAGCTTCCCAAGGGCAACCCCGAGCCCAATAGCCCCAGCCCATAGGCCAAACAGAGAACGATGCCCCCAACCACTGCCATACCCTGTCGTCTCGATACACCCGTCCCTAATCAAACCGAAACAGGACGCCCATGGGCGTCCTGTTTAAGATTTTTATTCTTTTTCGGAAGGGTTAAGGGGACAAAGGTGGCCTAAATCGAAAGACCCAACTTGACGCCCAGCGCCGCGTGAACCAGCAGAATCACCATGGCGACGCTGCCGATATAGGCATGGGTAGTGCGGAGGGCCGGTTTGCCACCGCCAAACTTGCTCATGGAAATCGCGCCGTTCATCCCCAGCAGCCCCAGGGCCAGCGTCCCCGTCCAAAAGTGGGGGCTCTCCAATAGCGGGTGATCCTGCATCACCAGGGACAGCACGCCACCGGTGTAGCCTAACCCGATAAAGGTGGTCATCCACAGGGCCAGTTTCTTGTGGAGTTTACGGGTGGTGGCCGAGTCTTCGCCCGGTGCGCCGGTGCGGATTTTCCAGCCCATATATGCCGCCGTGGTACCCATCACAAACACCACAATTCCCATCATGGCGGGGTGTCCCCAATGGACGATGAATTCCGGCATCCCAAACCCGGCAAACCAGGTCGCCACCGGTTTCAATAACGCTGTTAGTTGTGTGCTCAGGTTGGTTAATAACGCCGCCAGTTGTACGCCCACTGCCGATTCTCCTTGAATGCTCTCAACAGTCCTAACATCCCATAATTTGACGGCCATAATTTGACAAGCTTATGCAGCACTCTCGTCAGCGACAGCTAACAGGGGGAAACCCAGGGCTTGCCGTTGTTCTAGATACAGTTGCGCCACCCTGCGGGCTAACCCCCGCACTTGACGAATGTAACGGGTCCGCTCCGTCACCGAAATGACGCCGCGCGCATCCAGCAGATTAAAGGTGTGGGAGCATTTCAGCACATAGTCGTAGCTGGGCAGCACCAAGCCCCTATCCATCAACTGCTCTGCTTCTTTTTGATAAAGGCCAAAGAGGGTAAACAGCATCTCGGCATCGGACGCGTCAAAGTTATAGGTGGATTGCTCGATCTCCCCTTGCAAATGGACATCGCCGTAGGTGAGGGTCTCATTCCACTGGATCTTGGCGATCGCATCCACCTCTTGCAGATACATGGTCAACCGCTCTAGGCCGTAGGTCAGCTCGATCGACACCGGGCGGCAGTCGATGCCGCCGCACTGTTGGAAGTAGGTGAACTGGGTGATTTCCATGCCGTCCAGCCACACCTCCCAGCCCACGCCCCAGGCCCCGACGGCAGCATCTTCCCAGTTGTCTTCCACAAAGCGAATGTCGTGATCTTCGGGCTTGATGCCGAGGGCGCGCAGGGAATCGAGGTAAATGTCTTGGATGTTATCGGGGGAGGGCTTAATCAGCACTTGGTACTGGTAGTAATGCTGGTAGCGGTTGGGGTTTTCGCCATAGCGGCCATCGGCGGGGCGACGGCAGGGCTCCACATAGGCGACGGACCAGGGCTCGGGACCGATCGCCCGCAAAAAGGTATGGGGGCTTTTGGTGCCTGCGCCTTTTTCGGTGTCGTAGGGCTGGACAATGAGGCAGCCACGACTTCCCCAGAAGTCGTGCAGGGTGGCAATTACAGACTGAAAATTCACGGGTCGTTCCCTACGGCATTTTTCAACCTTTCTATATTGTCACCAGATGGCCGGTCCTAACGGTTACCCCCCAGAAGCCTGTAATAGGAATGTAGAGGGATGGCAGTCGCACATCCAGCTAAACTTTCAGCCGGGAAAACCGGCTAGGGAAAGAAGCTCTGCGTCTTAGCCCACTCTCCATTGCCAGCAGCAGCCCTGGGACAGACTTCTGGGGGGATGTGGGTGGGGGGATGCCTAGGGACCTTGTAGCTTTTAAGTCTCAACGCCTATGAGTGTCACTTTGGGCTGATATTTTGGTGGGGTATTTGCGGGCGAAAGCCCTTTAAGCAAGGAAACAGTGACAATGGCAAATAGACAGGCTCGGAACCGCGCAGTGAACTCAGCGGGCGGATTCATGCGGGATTTTCAAGCTTTTTTGATGCGTGGCAATGTGGTTGATTTAGCCGTCGCCGTGATTATTGGCGGTGCCTTTGGCGCGGTGGTGAACTCTTTCATTGCTGACATCATTACCCCGGTCGTTTTGACGCCAGCCCTGAAAGCAGCAGGGGTCGAAGATATTGCCGAACTAACCGCGAATGGGGTTAAGTATGGTTTATTTCTCTCGACCGTGATTAACTTTGTTGTGATCTCCTTTGTGATCTTTCTGATGATTCGGGCCTTTGAAAAGGCAAAACGCAAGGAAGAGGTTGAAGTTGCGGCTGAGCCCACCATCGAAGAAAAGCTGAACGAGACTTTGACGCAACTCACGGAGGTGATCAACCGCAAACTGTAGCGTTATTTGAGTCTTTGAGATTGTTCAATGCCGGGTGCTTTGCCAAGGTCAAAGGCTTGTCATTTAAGCTGGGAAAACCGGTTAGGGAAGGAAGCTAGTACCCAAGGGCGCAATTAACCCAACCATTACAAACCCAAGGCAAGGGGCTTCAGCTCCTTGTTC
>JAAUQE010000032.1 GCA_012032425.1 Leptolyngbya sp. RL_3_1
CAGCGCCATTTGAGGGGCATGGTTAATCGCCGCCGTTTGGTCGGCGATCGCCGCCGCTAAATTCCCCTGTTTTTGATAGGCCTGACCTCGATAAAAGTAAGGAATTGCCGAGGTGGGCTGGATCTGAATGGCGGCTGTCCAATCGGCGATCGCGGTTGCGTAGTCCCCCTGTTGTGAATACACCCAGCCGCGATTGCAGCGAGCCGCCCAACTTTGGGGATCACAGGTCAAGGCTTGGTTAAAATCCGCTAGGGCTGGGTTGAACTGCTGTTGATCCACCCAAATCACCCCGCGATTATTCCAGGCTAGAGCGTCTTCTGGGTCGATCTCCACCAGCCGCGAATAATCGGCGATCGCTCCCGCTAGATCCTTGAGGTCGTAGCGGGTCCCGGCCCGGTTAAAGTAGGCCACCGCATCCTGGGCCGTGAGGGTGGGATGATCGAACCGCTGGAGCAGGCGATGAATGACGCTGGGGTCGGTGGTGCGTAGCCGGACATCCAGGTTGGGCAGCGCCGTACTTGCGGTGGGTAGGGCCTCTAAGCCCACAATCGCATGGGCGCGATCGCACACTAAAAACTGCTCATCCGTGCCCAAAACCTTAAATTTAAAATGGTCGGGATACTGCTGCTTCAAGGGGAGGAGCTGTTTCAACGCTTGTTGCAAACGCTGGTGTAAGACCGTGGCCAGATGCCAAGGCTGACGGATGCCCTGGACCAAGAGACCCTGCTGGCGATCGCTGGGGTGGCACCAGCCAATCTCTAAGCGGCACTGGCGCTCCAGCACCTCTCGAAACCGCACCAGCACTTCAGCGTCTAATGCGGCTGATGGCGACCAGGGCCAAACCATCACCACTCGATTCTGGGCCTGATCCAAAGCCTGGAAAAGAGCCTGATTGACGGGAGTATCCCAGCGATCGGTGTCATTCTCCACCGGGAAAGCCATCAGCCATTCATTTCCAGCCGACTCCGGCGTAGCGGGTGGCTGCGCTTGGGGCAAGTACTGCGGCAATTTTCCGGGCTCAGGGGGAACGGACATCATTTGATAGCGCTGCATCAGGTCCTGAGCAGTCTGCTCTAGGGTGGCCAGTTGCCATTGCAGACTATTGATATAGGTGGCCGTCGTCCCTCGAATCTCGGTGGTGATATCAAAGGGGACAGAAATATCATTCAGGCGAACTTCGATCTGCTGGACCACCTCAGAGAGGTGCGTGACCTCAGCATCAATTTCTTTGATGGGCTTGACCACGCCGCCATGACTGCCATTTTGAGAGGCTGCCAAATGGGTACTCTCTTCCGTCAACCGCAGGGCATGCACATGTTTGCGCAGGCTGTCTTGCTCATCTTTGAGGGTATTAAACTTTTCCCCCAGGGTGGCAAAATCGCGGCGCGGCACCAGCTCAGCCACGGCTTTAATCAGTTCCCTGACTTCGCCTTTCAGCAAATTCGGATCACTGCCATTGGGCACTTGGCGCAGCCGCCGATCTAAATGGCGAATCGCGTCTTGCAGCGTGGTTTGAGCCGTTTTACTCTCACTGCCGAGGCTTTCTAAACTGACTCGGAGCTGCATTAACTCGGTTTTAAGCTGAGAGACATCGGCTTCAGTGGCCTCTACCCGAGGTAAGCTCGACAGCCGTTGGACTTGGTTCTTGAGGTTACTCAAGGTCGAGCACACGTAGGTGTACTGATCCTGCAACTGGGCCATGTCTTGGTACAGATGGCTCAAATCAGGCCGCTCAATCGCCTCGATCTTGCGCTCGACCTCTTGTTGGGTCCGCTCCAAGGCTTGGGAAATTCGGACCACGGCGCGATCGCTATGGGCCATGGCGGCCCGCTGCAAATTGTTGATCGTTTCTGGGGTCGGTTGAGCAGTGATTTTGGCGTCGAGAGAGTTGATCTTTTGGTTAGTCTGTCCCGCTAAGGTAGCGATTTTGAGGTCAAGTTCATCCATCTGCTGGGCCACCCGTCGCCGTTCTAGTAACCCCATTGCCACTAACAGAGTGACGGGTAACGTCGCGGCTGCCGCCTGCTGGGTGGCAACGGACACGACTGCTCCGGCTCCCGCGCCTAGCACCAGGGCAGAATCTCGCCAGATCGACCAATCAGGGTTTTTCACAGGATGCACAAGCCGGTAAAGAACGATCAAACCGCAGGCAACGCGATCGCTTCAGGTCAGGCAGGAGATCTGGGGGCGGGTCGTCTCCGCGTCTGTCCGCGTTAGCGCCTTAGGTCGCACTGTTACAGTTTTCGGATTCCACCAGAGCCCGTCAGGAAAAAACGCAGAGACCCCATCAGCCGATAGGCATACCAGTGGATGTCGTCCCCGTTAAACCCTTAACCCTTAACCGCCCCAGACTTAAACGCCCCAGAAAAAACCGCCGATGTTGGTCACAACATCAGCGGCTGCCAAGGTGATTTCCGAGAACTAAAATACCGGCTCTCATCTTGCCGACCTACGTCTCATTCCCCCTTAATCGCTGCTTAAACCAAGGTTAACGTTTTGTTCTCATGGCGCTAACGTGCCGGTGTTAGCTTGTCATCAAGACGGCTCGAGGTGCATTGCTATCAGCGCTACCCCTAATCCTGATGAGATGGCTCCACTCAACATCAACTCGCCTCTGACTGCATTAACGCTCCACGCTTTTGCAGTTGATCGGCATCGTTTAGGCCACGTCGTCTATCAACAGTTTGACCGCTACCCTGATCTGCCCGGTGTCATTCTCCTCGATAACCAATGCTATTGGGGGATGATTTCTCGACGGCACTTCCTAGAGGCGATGGGCCGCGCCTATGGTCGTGAGCTGTTTTTGCGTCGCCCGCTGTGGGTGCTGTACGACTTTATCGACGATCAGGTGCTGCGACTACCGGAGCAATGCTTAATTACGGAAGCCGCTCACCGGGGAGTCGATCGCGCCTCAGACCGCCTCTATGAGCCGATTGTCGTCACCCGCGCCGACCAGAGCGATACCCTGCTCGATATGCATGTGCTGCTCCAAGCCCAATCCCAGATCTATCAGCTCACCGCCGAACTCTTGGCAGAAAAGACCCGTGCTGAACGGCGGCATCTCGATAAAATGGCTAGCCTCGGCAAAATGATGGCCGGGGTGGCCCATGAGATTCGCAATCCGGTTAATTTTATCTGGGGCAACTTAAAGTACGTCGCCGACTACAGTCAGGACTTAATCAATCTGGTGATGACCCTGGAGCAAGAAGTGCAGTCGCCCAGTCCGGCGTTGACCGCCCTCCAGAAAAAAGTCGATGTGCCCTTTGTGAGTGAAGACTTGCCGAAGGTAATCCAGAGCATTGAGAACGGCACCGACCGCCTCCGCAACTTGGTCACTAGCTTACGGACCTTTTCCCGGATGGATGAGCGCCAACGGGTGCCGACGGATCTGCACCAAAGCTTAGAGAGCACCCTGATGATTCTCAACAACCGCATCAAGGAAGGGGTGGCGATCCATAAAAACTATGGGGACTTACCGCTGGTGAACTGCTATGGCGGCCAGATCGGTCAGGTGTTTATGAACCTGATCAGCAATGCCATTGATGCCTTGCTGGAATACGATGCCGCGTTAACCTCACGAGCCGCGCTAAAACCACCGCTAGATCCCGAACGGAAGCCCTCGCCGCCCGTCAACGCTCTGAATTGGAGCCCTCAGATCACCCTCACCACCCGCATTTGTCGCGTTTTGCCCCCAGACGTGGAGCCGGTTGAGTTTGATCACCCTGATGGCAGGGCCTGGGTGGCGATTACGGTGCGAGACAACGGTCCTGGGATTCCCGCTGAGATTCAAGAGCGGATTTTCGACGACTTTTTTACCACCAAGCCCGCAGGCGAGGGGACTGGGCTCGGCTTACCCATCAGCCAGCAAATTGTCACGGAAAAACATGGCGGGCATTTGATTTTGCGATCGCCCTGCACCGTTGATCCCCATACCCAGAGCAGCAGCGGCACCGAATTTGAAGTGCTGCTCCCCCCTCGCGATCGCGCCCGCTGAGCTAGATGGTCAGTCTAAAAGCGGCCTAGACGGCGGTATAGACGGTATAAATGACCGTAACCGCCTGCGGAAAGAGGGGCTAACGCACCCCAGCCCTCTCCAACCCCAAGCCCTGACCCTTTAAACGCTGCCCATGGTTGCCCCTACCCTTCTGGCCCTCGATTTTGATGGCGTCCTTTGTGATGGCTTGTTGGAATATTTTGAAACCTCCTGGAAAGCCTATTGTCAGATCTTCAAACCGGCAAAGACCACCCCGCCCCCTGGCTTAGCTGACCAGTTTTATCCCCTCAGACCCGTGATCGAGACCGGCTGGGAAATGCCAATGGTGCTGCACGCGCTGTTGCAGGGCATTCAGGCCGACGATATTTTGCAAGACTGGCGGCAGATCGTGCCCACCCTACTGGCCCAAGCGGATTTGACTGCCGAGCAAGTGATGACGGCGGTGGATGGCACCCGCGATCGCTGGATTCAGGCGGATCTCGACGGTTGGCTGGGACTGCACCGCACCTACCCCGGCACCTTACCATGGCTACAGCAGGTGTTGGCCAGTGAGGTGAAAACCGTGATCATTTCCACCAAGGAGGGGCGGTTTATCCACGCCTTTTTGCAGCAGCAGGGGGTGGAAATGCCGAGGGCACAAATCTTTGGCAAAGAGGTGCAGCAGCCCAAAACGGAGACCCTGCGCCAATTGCTGGCCCAGCATCCGGGCAGCAGTACTGACCCGACCCGCCTGTGGTTTGTCGAAGATCGCTACAAGACCTTACAGAAGATCGAAGCCCAGGCAGATCTGAACGGGGTGGAGCTGTTTTTGGTGGACTGGGGCTACAACACGGCGGCAGAGCGCGACGCAGCCGGTCGCGATGATCGCGTCCATCTGTTATCGTTATCGACAATAGTACAAGAGTTCTCTGCTTGGACTGAGCCCGCCTGACCTCGGTAGAGGCACAGCATGGGGTTTGCGGTTCAACCACATCCTGGTGATCACGCCGACTTGCGGTCGGGGTTTGGCATTGCCAAACCCCGACGACCGATAGGCTATTTGCCTGGTCTGTTTTTTGATTGCGGATCCCTTACGAGTACTCGATGGCAGAATTAACATGACCGTTCTAGTTTCTAGCCCCCCTTGCCCCTTAATCCCCCCTGCTCTCAGCAATCGCGCTATTGAGCCGTCCGGTATTAGCCCCCGCTGTGCCGCACCATGCTGGACTTAATCAAACTGGCCCGCCAGATGCAGGGCATTAGCGAGCATTTAACCCAGGAAGCTGAGGCGGCACGACGACGGGTGGCGATCGCCCAGACCCTGATGCACCAAGCCCAAGCCCGCCAGTCGGAATTGGTGGCCGCTTTGCAGGATTGGCGCGATCGCATTCCCTTTGCCGTGGCTGAACCCGTGGAGCCCCTAGACAGCCGCATTGAGATCACCCCAGCCCCGGTCGCCCACACGGTGCTGGCCACAGACGGCTCCCAAATTTCCCCCAGTCACCATGAGATTGCCTACTGCTACCTGCTGAATGTGGGCCGGGTGGTATTGCACTACGGTCAGAGTCGCTACCCCCAACTGGATAATCGTCCCGAGGTGATCTATCGACCGGAAGACCTCTATATCTCCCGTCAGTGGGGGATTAGTACCGAAGAATGGATGGGCTATCGCCGGACCGTCGCCGAGGCGGTGGCATTGGCAGAGCTGGGCGCAGATCTGATTCATGGCGACCCAGGGGGAACAGAGTTGACCGAGTCCGCCGCACCCCAACTGGCGCTCACTGACGGTTCCCTGATCTATTGGTTTTTAGAAGAGCTGCCTACAGCGGCCCGTGACCGCATTTTGCCCCCAATCTTGGCGGCTTGGGAGCAGCTCCAAGCCTTGGAAATTCCGCTCGTGGGCTACATCAGCGCCTCCCGTAGTGGCGAAGCCCTGAATTTTTTGCGACTGCAAAGCTGCCCCTATGCCGCCCCCGACTGCCTCAGCCACTGCCCTGAACGGCTGGAAAAGGCTCCCTGTCAGGTGTTTAGCCCGCTGCGAGACGCGGCCCTCTGGACCACAACCCTGCAACCCGGACAGCGGGGTCCCCTCTGGCGCAGTTCGGCGAGTATCCTAGAGCAATACGGGGCGCATCAGGTTTACTTCTGCTATTTGCATGTCGGCTCAGAAATTGCCCGCGTGGAAATGCCCGCCTGGGTGGCCACCGATGCCGCCCAGCGAGAGGCTGCCCTGGGCATGGTCTTGACCCAAGTGCAAAAGGGCTACGGTTATCCGGTCTCCCTCGCAGAAGCCCACAACCAAGCGGTGGTGCGGGGGGGCGATCGCAGTCGATTTTTGCCCTCTTAGAACGAGAAATGATCCAGGCCGGGCTGACGAATGTCGGCACGAGTTATAAAGAGACCCGCAAGCGCAGCAGCATTGCCTAAGCAAGTTGGCGGAATCCATCTGGTTTTGATGTAGTTCACCCTAATGCCAGCCCTGTTCCCAATCAGGGGTGTGTCGGTGAACTGCTGTGAGACCTTTCCTGGAACGCCATGTCCTTACCGCAAGTATCTGCTCCACAGTTACAGGCCGGAGGTCTGAGGGCCTCAACTGCGGCTCGTTCTCAAAGGCCCCGGCTCCAGTCCGATGCCAGATGGCGTCACCAACCGAGAGAATGGCGTTGCGTGAAAACCCTCGCAGGACATACCAGTTGGGTCCGTACCGTCGCCGTCAGCCCTGATGGTCGCTATGTTGCCAGCGGCAGTGGTGATAAGCGGGTGGGGGTTTGGGATTTGGCCTCAGGGCAATGTCTCCACATGCTCGAAGGCCATGATGCCTGGGTGCGATCGGTGGCCTTTAGCCCCAATAGCCAATGGATTGCCAGCGCCGGTAACGACAACACCATTCGCCTCTGGGAAACCCGCACCGGCAAACGCCTAGAGGTCCTCAAAGGCCACCGCGATTGGGTCCGGACCGTCACCTTTGGCCCCGATGGCCACACCCTGTTCTCCGGTGGTCAAGACAACACGGTCAAAATTTGGCGGCTGGGAAACCCCGACCCAATCCAAACCCTGACGGGTCATACTCACTGGATCCGATCCATTGCCGTGAGTGGCGACGGTACCACCCTAGTCAGCGCCGGTCATGATGCCACTATCCGGTTCCACCGCTTGCAGGGCAAAGGCACCAATCATGTGCTTACCGGCCATCAGGCGGAAATTCATGCGGTGGCCATTAACCCTAATAATTGGTTGCTCGCCAGTGCGGGAGCTGATCGCACCGTCCGGCTGTGGAAACTCAACAGTGGTCGGGCCATCACCCAGTTTCAGGCCCATACCGCTCCCATTAATAGCTTGGCGTTTAGTCCCGATGGTCAGCTGTTAGCCACCGCCAGCAATGACAAAACCGTTCGCCTCTGGCATGTGGAGCAGGGCAAGCTGCTGCGGGTGCTAGAAGGCCACCGGGGCTGGGTCTGGTCTGTGGCCTTTGCCCCCGATAGTCGCACCCTTGTTAGCGGGGGTTGGGAGGGGAAGATTAAGATTTGGTCTAGCCTTGGGGAGTAGGGACAGGGGAGCGGGGGAGATGGGGAGCAGGGGAGATGAGCCTGCCGTGAGCGGAGTCGAATCGGGAGAGGGGTGTCAGAACAGCGCTTTGACGTATTCTCGGCGCATGCGGGCGATCGCGCTAATCGAGATCCCTTTCGGGCAAACCGCCTCACATTCCCCGTGGTTAGAGCAGTCGCCAAAGTCTTCAGTCGCCATCTGGTCGGTCATCGCGACCACCCGTTGGCGACGTTCGGGGCTCCCCTGAGGCATGAGGGAGAGATGGGCAATTTTCGCTGCTGTGAACAAAGCTGCTGACGCATTGGGGCAGGCGGCGACACAAGCACCGCAACCAATGCAGGTGGCGTAGTCAAAGGCTTGATCGGCGTCACTTTTGGCAATTGCGGTGGTATTGGCATCAGGGGCAGCACCGGCTTTGGCCGTGATGTAGCCCCCCGCAGTGATGATCCGATCCAAGCTGCTGCGGTCCACCACCAAATCTTTGATCACTGGGAAGGCTTTGGCCCGCCAGGGCTCTACCGTTAGGGTTTGACCGTCGTGAAAGTGCCGTAGATAAAGCTGACAGGTCGCGGTTTGAGACTGGGAGCCATGGGCTTGGCCATTGATCATCACCCCGCAGGAGCCGCAGATACCCTCGCGGCAGTCGTGGTCAAATTCAATCGGCGCTTCTCCCCCGTGGATGAGCTGCTCGTTGAGCACATCCAGCAACTCTAGGAAAGACATCTCCGCAGCCGCCTGACTGACGGTGTACCGCCCCCAATCACCGGGAGCGTCAGGGCTGGACTGTCGCCACACTTTCAAGTGGAGTTCCATGGTTACGGTGCTGGCAATGGGGGCGAATGTCATTATGCCGCACCCTCGGTTCCTCCCGTACCGATCATAGTGCTAGCAGGCGTAGAGCAGCAGGGGTGCGGAAGGGGCAAGGGAGCTAGGAATAGGAAGGGTCACGTAAATGCTGCCCCAAGCAGCGACCCCACGCTCGTAAAAGCATGGGGTCGCCGCAATATTTGGAGTGCATAAGTCTTAACCCATATGAATAAAAGTTAGCTGGGAAATGACCTCGGGAAAACCCTACTGATGTAATCTTCATCGCAACTTTAAACAAGCTCACTGATTGCCGATGAGCGCCCGCAGAAACGGGTTAAAAATTCTTGGAAACTTCACACAATGTAGCCTACATTACATGAAATCCCGGTTCAATCCCGGTGGCTCCTGAGGGATTATGTAAAGAGGAGAGTGAGTGATTGAACGACTCGCTCCCCTGGTCTCAAATCGGAGTTCCACCACCATGATGTTCTATGTTTTGCCCGCCACACTCACCCTGGGGCTCACCCTAGACGCCGTTTTTAATCACCCAGAAGGGCGCAGACCCAGTGAGGATGCATGGTTATTGGTCGGTGTAATCACCCTACTGTGGCCCATCACCCTGCCCTGTATTTTGCTGAGCCAATACAAAAATCATCAGGTCAAGCGCCAAAAGGCCCAGGAAGAAGAATCCGATCAATATGCCATCACCTGAGCGCAATGGGCGGAACGCAAATTAACGCAGATCGATCTACAGCCAAAAGCATCCCTGCTCCATTAGACCGGACGGATGAATTCACGGCATCTTCCGCAAGGCGGGACATCATCCTGGGACAAGAATTCAGGAGTCAGAAGTCAAGAGTCAGGAGCCTTGCCCTTAGTGAATTCTGGCTCCTGTCTCCCAGCTTCCTTCCCTAACCGGTTTCCCGGCTTAAATGACAAGCCTGTTTATGTAGCGTAATCGGTCCTAAAACGAATTCTGATCCCTGGTCCTGCGGGAATAAGGCACAATGTAAGAGTTAAGAAACATTGCAATTGCTAAAGTCCTGATTGGGTTAGGAGGGTTTCGATGGTCGCTGCTGCACCTCAACTTCAAAAGCGTCTCACCACCCAGGTGGAGGACATCGCCCCCGACATCACCACCATCCGCTGCCTCGACTGGGACCGTGATCGCTTCGACATTGAATTCGGCCTGCAAAACGGCACCACCTACAACTCCTTCATTATTCGCGGTGACAAGCTGGCCCTAGTGGATAGCTCCCACGCCAAGTTTAGGGCGCTGTATCTGGAGGCGCTAAGAGGGCAAATTGACCCCGCTGCCATCGATTACATCGTCATTAGCCACACCGAGCCGGACCACAGTGGTCTGATGGCGGATTTGCTGGATCTCGCCCCTAATGCCGTGGTGGTGGGGGCAAAAGTGGCGATCGCTTTCCTAGAAGACCTAGTCCACCGCCCCTTCGAACGCATCCTGGTCAAAAACGGTGACACCCTCGATCTGGGGCAGGGTCACACCCTGGAGTTTGTCAGCGCTCCCAACCTGCACTGGCCCGACACCATCTTTACCTACGACCACAAAAGCCAGATTCTCTTCACCTGTGATGCCTTTGGGATGCATTATTGCCATGACGACATCTACGATGCCGACCTAGCGGCCCTCTCCCCCGACTTTCGCTTCTACTACGAATGCCTGATGGCCCCCAATGCCCGGTCGGTGCTCTCGGCCATGAAGCGCATGGATGCTCTGCCGGAGATCACCACCGTGGCCACCGGCCACGGGCCGCTGCTGCGCCACAACCTGCAAGAACTCACTGGTCGCTATCGCCGCTGGAGTCAGGAAAGAGCAAATCAGAAACCCTGGTGGGGGTGTTTTACACCTCGGACTATGGCTATAGCGATCGCCTCTCCCAAGCGATCGCCCGTGGCATCACCAAAACCGGCATCGCGGTGGAAATGATGGATCTGCGTTCCGCTGATGCCCATGATGTGAATGAGCTGGTGGGTCGGGCGACGGGCTTGGTGATTGGTATGCCCCCTTCCCACGGCTCCTCGGAAATCCAGGCAGCGATCGGCACCATTTTCGCGGCGGTCCACGATAAACAAACGGTGGGGCTGTTTGAGTCCTACGGCGGTGATGACGAGCCCATCGACACCTTGGTGAATAAGTTCCGAGATCTGGAGCTGCGGCCCGCCTTTGACCCGATCCGCATCAAAGACACCCCGGACGAAGGGATCTACCAATTCTGCGAAGAAACCGGGACGGACCTAGGGCAGTTTTTGGGTCAGGCCAAGAAGCTGAAGAAGCTCAAGTCTTTAGACGCCGATATGGAAAAGCCCTGGGGCGAATCAGCAGCGGCCTCTATATCATTACGGCCCGCAAAGGGGACCTGACCAGCGCGATGTTGGCCTCTTGGGTCTCCCAGGCTAGCTTCCAACCGCTGGGATTGACCGTGGCGGTGGCGAAGGATCGGGCGATCGAGTCCTTCATGCAGGTAGGGGATCAGTTTGTGCTGAATGTGTTGGAAGAGAACAACTACAACCATTTGATGAAGCACTTCCTGAAGCGCTTTCCCCCTGGGGCCGATCGCTTTGCCGGAGTCCGCACCCGCCCCGCCACCAACACCTCACCGATCTTGGGGGATGCCTTGGCCTATATGGAATGCACCGTCACCAGCCGGATGGAAATGAGCGATCACTGGCTGGTTTACAGCACGGTCCAGGATGGCAAGGTCTCTAACCCCGATGGCCTGACCGCAGTCCACCATCGCAAGGTAGGCACCTATTACTAGGGGATGATTGAGTCTCTGCGACCGTTTTACTCATTTGCCTCGGCAGAAATGCCCCAAAGGGCCATGAGGGCTTCGACGCGATCGAGCCCTTCCAAATCATCTTGTGCTGAGTATAGGTATCTGGCCCGCCGCAGGGCAGCGGCGGCCTGGTTGGCATACCCTTGGCCCCACAGCGCTAGACCCAAGTTGTAGTGGGCACCGGCGTTGTTGGGTAGGGCGTTGGTGAGGCGACGATAGGCCAGCACCGCCTGCAAATATTCCTCTCGCTCTAAAGACAAGGCTCCGGCGGCGGCCTGGGCAGGCAAAAAGTCTCTGTCAATATCGACAGCGTTACGGTAGCGGCGGTAGGCCCCCTCGGTATCGCCGCGTTCCATCAAGATCTCGCCCAACAAAAATTGGGCCTTAACGTCACGATTATTGAGTTCGACCGCTTGCTGTAAGCTCTGAAAGGCCGCACTGGTTCGCCCCAAAGCCAACTGGGCTTCGGCTAAACCGACATATAAATTAGCCTGACGACTGTCTAAACGCAGGGCCTGCAAGAACGCGGCTTGGGCCGCTTCGTAGTCTGACCGAATCAGATATAAGCTGCCTACGGCGGCATGGCCGCTGGTGGTACCTGGAACGTTGCGGGTCAAGGTTTCATAGGTACCCAAGGCGGCCTCAAAGTCACCCTGAATAATCTGAATGCCACCTAGACCCAAGTAGGCATCTTGATCGCGGGGGGCGATCGCCAAAATCCTTTCATAAGTCGCGATCGCTTGCCCATAGTCCTCTAGCTGCACATAGCTGTGGGCGAGGGCATGGCGAAAGGGCAGGTTGTCGGGTTCTAGGGCGATCGCCTGTTCATAGGCGGGGATGGCCTCGCGGTAGCGGCCCTGCTGAGTATAGAGGTAGCCAATGCCGGAATAGAGACGCGGGTTACGCGGGTCAATCGCTGTTGCTTGTTGGTAAGCCGCGATCGCCCCAGCATAGTCATTGGCATCAATACGGTCTTGCCCGGTGGTCAGCAGATCGTCAAGGGCGGCTTGATCGGCGTCGCTAAGGGTGCTACTGGCCTGGGCCAAGGTCACGGGCAAGACCGGTAACGTCGCCGATGGGACCGGCAGCGCCGGCAGCGCCACATCGGCAATCTCAGCCCTCCCATCCGCAGCCCGAGCCTGGGATATCCCACGGCACCATCAAGGTCGCTGATAGCAGCGGTGCCAGCCATGCATACCCCATGGGGATCATCCTCCTGAATCGAGGCCCCGGCGATCGCGCCCAGGGCAGAGTGACGCTAACCCGAGGTCACGTCGTGTAAACAAATTCCATCCTAACCGATGGGGATCAGGACTCAGTCAGGCGTCCAGTCAAGCGTTCAATCCAGCATTCAATACAGCTCATATTTCATGAGCTGACAAGGGAGGGTACCGTTATCGATCGGCCACCGTTGGGCTGATTTGAGGCCGATGAATCGCGCCAAGTCCTTATTGCCACTGAGGACATAGGCCGTCCACCCTTTGAATTGCTGCTTCAGCACGTCCCCCAACAGTTTGTACAGGGCGGCTAAGTCCTCCCCTTGGCCCAAGCGCTTGCCATAGGGCGGGTTACACAACAGCACCCCGGCGGCAGCGGGCGCTTCGACCTGGGCTAACTCCTGCTGATAGAACAGCGGGGTCTCAATGCCGCAGCGCTCGGCATTGGCGCGGGCCTGGTCAATCACGTCAGGATCGCGATCGCACCCCACAATCGGCCCCCCTAACGCCGGCTTTTGGGCTGCTGTGGCCTCTTGTTGCAATTGCGCCCAGCAGCCGCGATCAAAGTCGGGCCAGGTTTCAAAGCCAAAGCGATCGCGCTGCAAACCAGGGGCATGGTTGAGGGCGATCAGGCTGGCCTCCAAAGGCAAGGTGCCAGACCCACACATGGGGTCACAAAAGGCTTGATCCGGCTGCCAGCCGGTCAGGGCAATCAGGGCGGCAGCCAAGGACTCCTTGAGGGGCGCACTGCCCACGGCAGGGCGATACCCCCGGCGATGCAGGCTGCTGCCGGAGCTATCAAGGCTCACGGTGGCCTGGTCGCGATAGAGGTGGATATTCACCCGCACATCTGGATCCTGGGTATCGACATCGGAGCGATCGCCGACCCGGTGGCGCTGCTGATCAACAATGGCATTTTTAACTTGCAGCGCCGTAAAGTGGCTGTGGTTGAGCTGCCGGGTTTTACCAGTGGCGTTGACCGCTAGGGTCTGGTTTGGGGTCAGATAGACCGACCAATCGAGCCCCTGGATACCGTCATAGAGGTCTTGGGCAGTAGCGCAAGGAAACGTCGCAATGGTGACCAAAACCCGGAAGGGTAACCTTGCCCAGAGGTTGACCCGATAGAGCAAAGGGCGATCGCCGGTAAAGTCAACACCGCAGAATCCGGGGCGGACATTTTGCCCTCCTAATTCCTCAATTTCTTGGGTGGCGAGGACCTCTAGCCCTCGTGCGACTGTGGCGAAGTAATGGACCATAGGGCTTTAATCAACAGCCTTTCTATTTAAGCGGTTTTGGGCGATTGTGTAAGGGATGAGGCTAGTGATAGCCTGTAGCGCTGGTCACCTTGGATTCAGGCCCCTCGGATCGAGGCTTGGGCGCATCAGCAAAAGGGCTCCCAGCCTTGTCCTACCGGTACTGGCGACGGCTACTGCTCTGCTACAGGGCCGCTGCCTCTCAACGCTCAATCCCAACTGCGCTCAATCCCAACTGGAACCCTATGGCACGACCGAAACCCTCCTCGCCCTTCCATTGGTTGGCACACAACCTCAGCAGCACAGTCTTTTTGATGCGGCTGAGTCAGGTGGAAGGCATCGTCGCCCGAGTGCTCTCCTTGGCGATGATTGTGGTCGTTCTGGTCACCATGGTTGATTTAGGGGTGGTGCTGTTTCAATCCCTGGCCCACCCCGATGCGGCTGGTTTTTTTAAAACCACCTTGACGGAAATTTTTGGTCTATTTTTGAGTGTGCTGATTGCCCTAGAGATTCTTGAGAATATCACCGCCTACATGCGTAAACATGTGGTGCAGGTGGAATTAGTCATTGCCACCGCTCTCGTCGCCGTGGGTCGCAAGCTGATTATTCTCGATTTAGAAAAGGTCTCTGGCTTGAGTTTAATTGGTTTGTCCACGGCAATCTTTGCTTTAGCCATTAGCTATTTTATTGTGCGCAGCATTCATCATTAGAAATACGGATCCGGACATTTTAGGTAGCAATCAGACAAATATCAAAACTGTGCAGTCTGAACAAATGACACCGATCTCACCCCCTAAGATGATTATTTAACAGGAGATTAAGGGTTATATCCTGTGGCATTCTACCCGCATTGATACGTCCACGCCTGGGGATTTATTGCCAACAGTTGCTTGGTCCGCTGCCATCAGTGAGCGGTTAAAGCGCGTTGAAAAGGGGAGATCTGTCCGGAGCGGCTTACCCCATCGGCGTAAGCAGAGCCATCGGCAGAGACCATTATTTAGCGTGCAGTCTCGCTAGGTCTTTTTTACTGTCTCTACCCAGACCATCCAGCCTGCTGAGATCGCTGGGCAAACTTATCGCTGGGCAAACTTAGGGTCGGTTGACGTCAGCTTATTTTCTCTTCCCATTGGTGCCCAGGCATCCCAATTTATGCCCAGTTATGGATAAATCCCTCATTGACATTCTTTGGGTCCTGGTTTGTTCAGGACTGGTGTTTTTGATGCAGGCCGGTTTTCTCTGCTTAGAGGCCGGTTCAACCCGCAGCAAAAACACCATCAACGTAGTGATTAAGAATATCGCTGATGCCGGATTGTCCATCCTCTGTTTTGGCTGTTTGGCTTTGGCCTGATGTTTGGTCACTCCCACTTAGGCTGGATTGGCATCACCGCCTTAGCCCCTGAGGTGGGCCAGGGGGATATGTGGCCCGTGACTTTTTTCCTCTTCCAGGCGATGTTTTGCAGCACTGCGGTCACCATCGTCTCGGGGGCGGTGGCGGAGCGGATGCGCTTCAATATTTACTTGGCGATCGCCCTGTTGGTGTCGGGGCTGATCTACCCCATCTTTGGCCACTGGGCCTGGAACGGCATTGATGTGGGGGCGAGTACGGGCTGGTTAGCGGCGATTGGGTTCGTCGATTTTGCCGGTTCTACGGTGGTGCATAGCGTCGGCGGCTGGGTATCCCTGGCGGCGGTGCTGATTTTGGGTCCCCGGATTGGGCGATTTTCAAACAAGCGGCGATCGCGCTTTATGGGGTACGACCTGCCCCTAGCCCTCTTAGGCACCCTGCTGCTGTGGTTTGGCTGGTTTGGCTTTAACGGCGGCAGCGTCTTGGCCCTGAATGAGCAAGTACCGGGAATCATCGTCAATACCCTGCTGGCCGGATCCGCTGGCCTCGTCACCCCCATTGTGATCAACATTAGCCGGGGTCGCCAAGTGCCGGTGACCGCCGTCATGAATGGCTCCCTGGCGGGGCTGGTGGCGATTACCGCCAATTGTCATGTGGTCAGCGCCACCGCTGCGATTTTGATTGGGGCGATCGGCTGCCTGTGGATGCTGGCCGCCGAGGCCCTCCTAGAGCGATGCCGCATTGATGATGTGGTTGGCGCGATTCCCGTTCACCTCAGCGCGGGCATCTGGGGCACCTTGGCCGTGGCCCTGTTTGGCAACCTAGAGCTGATCGGGACCGGGCTGAGCCGCCCCGCGCAACTGGGCATTCAGCTCGTGGGGATTGCGACCGCTGCGGTGTGGGCCTTCGGCCTCACCTATGTGGTGCTGTGGAACGTCAACCGTTACTGGCCCCTGCGGGTGCGCCGTCGCCATGAGCAAATTGGGCTGAATGTCGCCGAACATGGGGCAGTCAGCGATCTTGTCGATCTGTTCACCACCATGCGTCGCCAAAAGCACACCGGGGATTTGAGCCTGCGGGCACCGGTCGAACGCTTTACGCCGGTGGGACAAATTGCCGCCCGCTACAATCAAGTGATTGCCGCCCTAGAGCAGGCCCTAGCTCGCACCGACGCCATTGTGGAGCAGGCGATCGAGGCGATCATCACCGTCTCCCAACGGGATTTGCAGATTCATTCCATCAACCCTGCGGGTCAGTAAAATTTTTGGCCATGCTGAGGCGGCGCTGCTCAAGCAGTCTCTGACGACGTTGGTGACTATGCCCGCTGATGCCGGTGGCGCTGACCCGGTGATGGTGCTCAAGCGATTTTTGGCCAAGGCCAGCCAAACGGCAACCCCCTATGAGTTGACTGGCTGCCGTCGCAGCGGCGGCAGCTTCCCCGTTGAAATCACCGTCGCCCCCTTAAAAGCCCAGCAAGACCACTGCTATACCCTGATTTTGCGAGATATCACCCTCCGGAAGCGGGCGGAAGAAGCCCTACTCGCGGCTGAGGCCCAGGATCTCAAAACCCGTCAGCTAGAGTCGGCCCTGAAAGAGCTGCAACAAACTCAACTGCAATTGGTTCACAGTGAAAAGATGTCGAGCCTGGGGCAACTGGTGGCGGGGGTCGCCCACGAAATTAATAATCCGATCAATTTCATCTACGGCAATCTCAACTATGTGGAAGAGTACACCCGCGATTTGATGGATCTGGTCACCTGCTATCAAACCGAAGTTGCCTCCCCCACGCCCGCTATCCGCGCTAAGGCTAAAGCCGTAGATGTGGCCTATTTGCTCAAGGATTTGCCCAAGATCCTCACCTCCATGCAGGGGGGTGCTGAGCGGATTACCGAGATTGTCAAGTCACTGCGGGATTTTTCCCATGCGGGCAGTGCCGACCTGAAGCGGGTCAATTTGCACCAAGGGTTGGATAGCACCCTGACGATTTTGACGGGGCGTTTAAAGGCAAGGGGCGATCGCCCCGCCATTGAGGTGATTCGCCAGTATGGGGACTTGCCCCAGGTGGAATGCTACCCAGGACAGCTCAATCAGGTGTTTATGAATATCCTGACCAACGCCATTGATGCTCTGGAGGAGCAGGTCGCGAAAATGGGCGGGGATGCGGCTAATCCTCAAATTCGGCTGACGACAACCTTACTCGCCGACGACGATCAGCAGCCCGCCGCCACCGATCGCATCCAAATCCAGATTGCCGACAACGGCATCGGCATCCCGGACCATGTTAAAGACCGGATCGATGGAGCCGTTTTTTACCACGAAAGCCGTGGGCAAGGGCACCGGGCTGGGTATGGCGATCAGCTATCAAATCGTGGTCGAGCGGCACCAGGGTCAACTCCAGTGCCACTCTCGCCAGGGCAAAGGCACTTGCTTTGTGATTGAGATTCCCCTCTACCAAACCCCGGCTGCGGTTGCTGTCGCTTAAGGATAATGAATCGATTAACACTGCTATCTACCTAGAAGGGCTTGGTCGTGCCGCGATCGTCCAGGCTATTTGAGGGGCGATCCTAAGCCTGGAGAAGCCTCTGCCCAGCCGGGGTGAGCCAAACTGCGATTAGTTGACTTTTAGTAATCTTAACGAGGCCCTGATCCGCAAGGCTTTGGATCAGATCTGGCCTGAGATTGGCGGGAACTCGACGGTGAATTTGTGCTGGGGTAATGCTGTGGTCTCGGCAGGAGCGCAACACCCAATATTGGTCGGGGGTGAGGGGCAGGGCGGTGGTGTCGAGGGCCATCAGGGTCCGTCCCGTGCGACTCGCCCGAAACCGCTGGATAGTGGTCTCCGTCTCGGCCCATCCCTGGGCGCGCAGCGATTGGCATAAGCGGGTGAGGGGCAGAGCTTTCAACGCCAAGTTGAGCTGGGCGATATCCGCCCGACCCTGAGGACATCCCTGCAAGTGCTGTAGGAGCTTGAGCTCAGAGGCCGATAGCGCTGTTTTGGAGGGCGGCACCGCTGCGGTCTGGAGATGACTGGGAGGGTCGGGTCCGGTTTCTAAGGATGGCAGGGCCATGATCTCGACTACCGATGACTGGGATATCCCCGTTTTAGGGCATTCTAGATGAATATGTCGTGTCCTGTTCGGTTATCTCGGTTGGTCCTGGCCCTCAGCTCAACATTAAACAAGCCCGTAGTCTTGTCCTCACCAGACTCACGACTGCCATCATCCCCCCACCAGCCCACCCATCACCTGACCGCATATCCTTGATTGTCATCTCCAGAGAGCCTGATTTGGCGACAATTAAGGGGCTTCAGGTCCTGCATCTTACCTCTGTTAAATTTGCCCGCCATGCGGGCGCTGAGCTGTGCCAAATATTGTTCCATCGTCCTATGCGGATGGTCCTCAGGAGATTAGTCCTGTAGCGCTGAACCCAGCGAAATCTCAAACTAACCGACTCCCAATTCCTTTAGAACATGTTTTAGAGGCCGTAACCGACGGGGTCTGGCTACTCAACCCGATCGGCAAACTGATTTATCTAAACTCAGCGGCGGCCGCTCTGGCCGGGTATCGCGCGGCGGTGGAAGCGTATCTGGCGGGCCAGGTCGAGCCCTGGGAAAACTTGGAAGTTTGTGATGAACAGGGGACATTGGTGCCCCCTGAAGATTGGCCCCACCGCCGTGCCCTGAGGGGCCAGATGGCCCTGGGCCAAGTCTTTCGGTGTCGGCGGGCTCCGGGGGTAGAGCAATGGTGGCGGATCAAGGCACTCCCTTTGCGGGATGGTCGGGGTAGCGTCCAATATGCCCTGGTAATTGCCCAGGACATTACTCAATCGCGGCACACCATTGCGAAACTCAGCCACCGCGATCGCCAAATTCGGCAGATTACCGATGCGGTGCCCAGCATGATTGCCTATATCGACGGGGAGGAGCGCCATAGCTACGTCAATCAAGCCTATGCCGAGGGCTTTGAGCGATCGCCCGCCGCCATTTTGGGTCAACCCCTCCGGGACGTGGTGGGGCCGGTGATTTATCCCCAGCTCCAAGCTTGCCTCCCGAGGGTGTTTGCAGGGGAAATGGTCAGCTTTGATCTCACCCTCGTCACCCAGGCGGGCCATACCCAATACAAATCGGTCAGTTTTTTACCCCATTGCAGCGGTCAGCAGGTGCTGGGCTTTTATGCCTTGTTTAACGACATCACGGCCCATAAACGGGCCGTGGAACTGCTGCAAAATGATGCCGATCATTTGCGCTATGCCTTAGAAGGGGCCTCCGTCGGGATTTGGGACTGGAACCTGATCACCCAGGAGATTACCTGGTCTCGGCAGCAAGAATCTTTGTTGGGCCTTGCCCCCGGTCGCTTTGATGGCCAGTACAGCACCTTTCTAAACTGCATTCACCCCGAAGACCGGGACCGGGTGCAGCACCACCACCATGTCGCCCAACAACTGCGGCAACCGATTCAGCTAGAGTTTCGGGTGATCCATCGCAATCAAGCGGTGCATTGGCTCAGCAGTCGCGGTCAGGTTTTTAGTAATGGGGCTGGGCAGGCGATGCGGATGGCGGGCATTACCTTTGACATTACGGTCCAGCGTCGGGCCGAAATTCAACTGCGACGCCAAGTGGAGCGGGAGCGCTTACTGGCCAAAATTGCCCAAGAGATTTCCCAGGGGCAAAATTTACCGACGATGTTAGGGACGGTGCTGCAAACGGTCCAGGCGTTTATCCAAGTCGATCGGTTAATTGTGATTGATCTCCATAACGGGGCTCAGGGCAAGGTGATTGCAGAAGCCCATGGGGCTGAGGTGCAAGCCATGGACCAATGGCAGTTCCGCGATCCGCTGGTGATTCAGGAAAAGTATTTGAAGCTGTATCGCCAGGGCCGCGTCGTGGCGGTCAATGACATCAATAACCAAACCCTGCCAGAAATGGCGTTGGGCTTCTTCTCCTATTTTGGCATTCAGGCCGAGGTGATTGTGCCCCTCTTGCAGGGGCAGACCTTGTGGGGGTTGCTGGCGGTGCATCAACAGCAGCCTCGGACTTGGCAACCAGAGGACGTACGCCTCTTGAATACGTTGGCCACCCAGATCAGTATTGCAATTGAGCGGGCGCTGCTTCACCAAGAGCTGACCGAGGCCAATGCCCAGCTCCAGGAGTTGGCCTATCTGGACGGCCTCACCCATGTGGCCAATCGCCGCAAGTTTGACGAATACCTACAGCAAGAATGGCGACGGCTACTGCGCGATCGCGCCCATCGCCGTGATTATGGGGGATATTGATTACTTCAAGGCTTATAACGACATTTATGGGCACCAGATGGGAGACGACTGTTTGCAGCGGGTGGCGCGGGTGCTACGCAGTGCGATCAAGCGTCCAGCGGATTGGTGGCCCGCTATGGCGGTGAAGAGTTCGCGGTGGTTTTGCCCATACGAGCCGCCAGGGAGCAGAGCGCGTGGCGGAGAAAATCCGCCGCTTAGTTCGCCAGCAAACGATTCCGCACCAAGGCTCGGATCTGGATGGCGTCGTTACCCTGAGTCTGGGGGTGGCGGTCATCGTGCCGACTTCGAGCGAATCCCCAGAAGGGTTGGTTCACCAGGCGGATGATGCCCTCTATCAAGCCAAGCATGGGGGCCGCGATCGCGTCGTGGTCGCGCCCCACAATCCTGAATCCCCCGCACGAAGACACACCTACAGCAGAGTAGCGCTGGGCTTTCGTCAGGGCTTTCGAGATACAGTGAGGGCGGCTGTTCGCTAGCATCCCCATCACCCCCCTATTGGCATGACATCCACCGTTTCCTTATTGCGCGCCCGCAGCTACGCCACTGATGAAGTTCGCACCCACCTAGAAGCCCTGCTAGCACCCTTAGGGGGCATGGCGGCTGTGGTCAAACCGGGCGATCGCGTCCTCCTCAAACCCAATTTGCTCACCGGTGCCCGCCCCACCAAAGAATGCGTTACCCGGCCCGAAATCGTCTACTGCGTAGCGGAGTTGGTTAAGGCGGCTGGAGGGAAACCGTTTCTAGGAGACAGCCCTGCTTTCGGCAGTGCCCATGGGGTTGCTAAAGCCTGTGGCTATTTGCCCTGGATGGAAAAAGCCGACATTCCCATTCAGGAACTCCACGGCAAGCGCTATGCCACCGCCGCCAATGGGGAACTGGCCCATCTCTTGCTTTCCAAGGAAGTCATGAACGCCGATGTGGTGATCAACTTGCCGAAAGTGAAGTCCCACATGCAGCTCACCCTCACCCTGGGGGTCAAAAATCTGTTTGGCTGCGTTCCCGGCAAGATGAAGGCTTGGTGGCACATGGAAGCGGGTAAAGACCGCGATCGCTTCGGCACGATGCTGGTGGAAACGGCGCGGGCGATCGCCCCCCAGCTCACCATTGTCGATGGCATTTTGGGCCATGAGGGCAATGGCCCCAGCGGTGGTGAACCCAGAGCTTTAGGTCTGCTCGGGGCCTCGTCAGATGTGTTTGCCCTCGACCGGGCGCTCGTGGAGATTTTGCAAATTGACCCAGCCCAGGTGCCGACCATCGCCCAGTCCCAGCGGTTAGGGCTCTGCCCAGATTTGGGGGCGATCGCGTTTCCGCTACAGCAGCCCCAAGATCTCGTGATTCAAAATTGGCAATTGCCTAGCCAATGATGCCGATCGATTTTGGCCTACCTCGGGTGGTGCGATCGACCTTTAAGCATCTCTACATCCGTTTCTTAAAGGAGCCGATGGCGGCTTATGGGGGCAAATAAGGCTTAAGCCTAGCCCCGCTGGGGCGGCAAAGCCCACGACTCCGCTTAGAGGACGCTTACAGATGAGCACAGGGAACATGAATTCCTAAATTCTTTCTTAGCTCTCAGGGACGGTTACGTTTGAAAGTCATCTTTGAGACTTACCAAGATCATCTGCCGTCGTTACATTTCGCCGTTATGCCATCTATTCTGTGGACGAGGAAAATACTACAGTCGATCAGCGAGCATGAAAATTGACCTCGTAATATTGAGGGGTCGTCATTGATCATCCTCAGGGTTTCATCATATGCCCATTCCACAAATTGTGATTGACACCAATGTTATTGTGGCTGGGCTGAGATCTAGAAATGGAAGCGCTTTCCGACTATTAAGTCTAGTTGGTGGCAAACAATTCAACATCCATCTTTCTGTACCTCTGGTTTTGGAGTACGAATATGTTTTGCTCAGGGAACTTCCAAACCTAACCATTAACGCTACAGATGTTCAGGACGTTATTAACTTCCACTGTTCAGTGGCTACCCATCATCAAATTTTCTTCCTCTGGCGTCCTTATCTACGAGATCCCCAGGATGACATGGTTTTGGAACTGGCAGTCAAAGCTGGGTGTGATAACGTAGTGACATACAATACTCGCGATTTTACGGGCATTGAGCGGTTTGGAGTCAGCGCTGTTACTCCAGCAACCTTCTTGGAATCCATCAGAGCATTGTCATGAGTAACTTAAGCATCCAATTCCCTGACTCATTATATAAAAGCTTGCAGAAGCTTGCTGAGCAGGATGGGGTTTCATTGGATCAGTTTATTGCTCTTGCGGTTGCTGAGAAGATCGCAGCATTAACTACCGAAGGATATCTACAAGAACGCGTAAGCCAGGGAAATCGGTCAAAGTATGAGGCGGTGTTAGCTAAAGTTGCTGATATTAAGCCAGAGCCAGAAGACCAGTTGCCGCCAACATAACAACCCTGGTGTAGCCGGTTGGTGGAAACTGCTAATAAGTAGCTAGGTAGGATTAAATGTAAGATGCCAATTTTCTCCCTCACCCCCAGCCCCTCTCCCTTTCTTGTATGCCCGGAGGCTTTCTTGTATGCCCGGAGGGCTA
>JAAUQE010000214.1 GCA_012032425.1 Leptolyngbya sp. RL_3_1
GCGAAACCAACCTGAGTGTTCATGATGTTTCCCCCCCTTCTGGTTGCGGCCAGTCGAGAATGTGCCGACGTTCCAACTCAGCCTGAAGCTCTTCCTCACTTGGCAATACAAGGCGGTATTTTGAGGCAAAGAGCTGCTGACTCTCGCTGAGGACGGAGTAACGCACGAGGGTTTCGTCCTTGTCGGCACAAAGGATAATGCCCAGTGTGGGGTTATCGTCTTCACCACGCTTAAGATCATCAAACATCCTCACATACATGTCCATTTGGCCAATGTCGGCATGGGTGAGTTTCTTGATCTTCAGGTCAATGAGAACAAAACACTTGAGCAAATAATTGTAGAAGACGAGATCAACGTAGAAGTGAGTAGTCTCCGTGCTGACCCGAAACTGGCGACCGACGAAGGAAAACCCTTTGCCCAGTTCCATCAGAAAGTCACGCAGGCGGGTGATAAGGGCGTCTTCGAGCTGACGCTCACTAAAATCAGTTCTCTCGGACAGACCCAGAAATTCGAGGATGTAGGGATCCTTGAGAAGATGCAGCGGGTTGGGCTTTGGGTGGGTCGGCAAGCCGGATTCGGGAGATTGGAGGAGGCGCTGGTAGCTGCGGGTCTCGATGGCTCTTGCCAGAACCCGCGAACTCCACCCCTGTTGAGCCGTTTCCTTGATGTAGTAGTCACGTGCCTGTAGATCTTCGACCCGCATGACCAGTCTCCAGTGGGTCCAACTCAATTCGCTACGCAGTGCGTAGTGTTTTCCCGCATCGGGAAAGGTGAGGTAGAACTGCCTAAAATTCCTGAGGTTGGCGACGGACATGCCCCGGCCAAATTCCTCGCCAAGGGCAAGAGCAAGGTGGCGGATGAGCTGGCTGCCGTATTCGGCACGGGCAGTTCCGCCCTGCTCCTCCTCAACAATGCGACGACCAATGCGCCAGTAGGCATCCACCATCGCAGTGTTGGCGGCGGCGTAGGCTTTCCCTCGCGCCTCTCGCAAAATGACACGAACATCGTTGAGCAGACTGGGTGAGAGGGATGGAGGCTCGGTCATCGGTCTGCCCCTTTTGATTCGATAGGGATCGGTTCAGCAGCGGCCAGATCGCTCACCGTCATCGGCGGGTAAGTCTTCATCGGCATAAAAATCTCATGCTTGCCCAGGTGGGCAAAGAGCGAGCCCTCCGCGCTAAAGGTCGATGACAGGGTGAGGGTGTCAAACCGGAAGTCGCGCCGTTGGAATTTGCCTTTGCCCAAATAACCCCACTCAGCAAAGGTGATGGCTTGGCCGTCGTGGGTGCACATCGTCAGGGCATCGCCATGAACTAAGTTCTGCGACAGCACATAGAACGCCGCCCGGTAGAGATCGTCCGACTCATCCAACTTTAGGTACTCGGCAAAAATTTCCAGCACATTGGCACGGCACTCAGCGATGTTGTCTGCCAATAGCTCAATGCCATAGATACACATCAGCCCCAGCAAGGCATAGTGCCGCCGCTCAAAGTCTGACTTGCTGTACTTAAGCTCCACCGCCGCCAGCTTGCGCCGCACAATCTGCACGATGAAGTTACCACTGCCACAGGCAGGTTCTAAGAAGCGGGAGTCAATCCGCTCCGTTTCCTCTTTCACCAGGTCGAGCATTGCCTCCACCATCAAGCTGGGGTAAACACCTCACCGTGGTCGGCGACCCGTTGCTTGGACTTGACGTAGTTCATAGATCTATATATTTGGAGCGATGCTTCCCTATGGTAATCGCAGGCTAACTACTGATTAGAGAGAATCATTCCACATAACACGAGGCCTTCAGCACCCCATGGAAATCCTTGTATATTAGGTCTTTCGGGATCAGAGGCCATAGTTAAGGGGGTGGTTAGACAGACAGTATGCCGCCGCCGTTTCCGTCTAAAGAATTCCCTTGTTTTTGGTTTTTACCCGCTGATACAACTCCTCCATCGCCCCAATAAAAGAGTTGTCCCGTTGCCAAAACGGCGGAAAATCCCCCTGCTTTTGATCAAATTGCCGGAACCCCTGAAGTAATCTCCTCTTGGTCAGGCGGTTGAGAACGCTGCTCCCCCTGCCAAAAATCCTTCAGGCTCTGCTCCGCCACGGGTATTAATTCTGGCTGCGGATAGTAGCTGTCTACCGGCACCGGTTCATTGACCTGGGCCTGCAACTCCTGGGATAGCGCCTGCCCCAACAGCGACTTGGCCAGCTCCGCTTGCAACGCCTGCCGCGACAGCCCCCGCAGTTCAAACAATAAAAACGGATCCTGATCAATTTGGGCCGCCAGCAGATAATGGACCCCGGCAATGTGCTTGCAGGGGTTGCTGTAGTCGGGGCAAGAGCAGTGGGTGTCGAAGTCCTTTTGACCCTGAGGCAGCAGCCCGAGACCCAGGGCGGCGAAGGGTTCCTCAATGGTTTCAGGGATTTCATTCAGCATCAGCCGCGAAATCAGGCTGGCCTTGGACGCCATCAGGGCGATGATCGCCGCCCACTTAGCCTTGCTAATCGGCTGGAACTCAATGGCGGTGGTGTAGAGGGGCTCTTTGTAGACCCCAAAGTAGGGATTCACCGACCCCCGCACCTGGGCCACCACCGAGCCCTCAATAATCTCGAAATGCTTGACCTTATTCCCCCTGGCATAGGCGCGACCCCGGCTGAGGCGACCGGAGTCAGTGAATTCTTCCAGGGCGGCGATGAATTTTTGCCCCCACCAGGTGCGGCTCATTTGTGCCATGGTTTTGATCTCCAGTCCGGCTAATGATCCTATCCCTTGCACCGGGCGCAGAGCCCTCATGGATGTCAACTTAAGCGCAAGTCCTTGGCTTGACTACGTTTTGGCCTTTCACCCCTCATCCCCAGCCCTTCTCCCAAAATGGGGAGAAGGGAGCCGGACTCAAAGTCCCTCTCCCAAAATTGGGAGAGGGATTTAGGGTGAGGGCCAGAAGCCTTATGCAGCGAAGTTTTCACCTTAAGTTTGCTCCAATGAGAGCCCTGCGCCCCTACGAATCCCTGGTTTTGAAATAGGTGCGTTGAACCCGATTTGATGCTACTCCAAAATGGCCTGTTTACTCAGGGCAATCAGATCCTGGAAGGCGCTGTTATCCAACTCCGTCAACCAAGATTCATCCGCTCCGACGATCGCCCCCGCCAGTTTTTTCTTATCCTCAATCATCTGGTCGATGCGCTCCTCTAGGGTGCCGATCGCCACAAATTTATGCACAAACACGTTCTTTTTTTGGCCAATGCGAAAGGCGCGATCGGTGGCCTGGTCTTCTACGGCGGGGTTCCACCAGCGATCGAAGTGGAACACGTGGTTGGCCTGGGTGAGGGTAATGCCGACGCCCCCTGCTTTGAGGGACAACACGAAAATGGAGGGTTCCGAGTCGGGATCTTGGAAGCGGGCAATCATCTGTTCTCGCTTTTTGCGGCTAACCCCGCCGTGGAGGTAATGGGTGGGATAGCGGCAGTCTTGGCGGAGGTATTGCTCTAAGGACGCGCCGATTTCGGTGAACTGGGTGAAGACTAGAGCGCTTTCCCCTTCCTCAACCACCTCTTGCAGCATCTCCATGAGGCGGCTGAGTTTGTGGGAGCGGCTGGGGGCAAAGTCGCTGTCGTCTTGCAAAAACTGGCGGGGATGGTTGCAGATTTGCTTGAGCTTGGTGAGGGTGGCGAGGATCATGCCCTTGCGCTGGATGCCCTCGGTTTTTTTGAGCTCTTCGGTCACATCCTTGACCACCGCCTCATAGAGGGAGGCTTGCTCGGGGGTGAGGTTGCAGAACACCTTTTGCTCCACCTTGTCGGGCAGGTCTTTGATGATCGACTGGTCGGTTTTCAGCCGCCGCAGGATGAAGGGCTCCACCAGCTTTTTGAGGGTGGTGGAGCGGCGGGGGTCATTTTCCCGCTGGATCGGCAGCTCGAACTGCTTGCGAAACTGGGCCTGTTTGCCCAAATAGCCGGGGTTGAGGAAGTTGAAGATCGACCAGAGATCCATCAAGCGGTTTTCCACCGGGGTGCCGGTGAGGGCGAGCCGGTGGGGGGCCGACAGCTTCAGGATGGCTTTGGTTTGGGCGGCTTTGGGGTTTTTGATGTTTTGGGCTTCATCCAGCACAATCCGGTGCCAGTCTACGGCGCTCAAGCAGGCGGCATCCTTACGGGCCAGGGTAAAGGAGGTGATCACCAAATCATGGCGATCGCAGGCGGCTTGAAATGTTTCAACAGCCTGGATGCGATCGCCCCCATGGTGAATCATCGCCTGGAGTTGGGGGGCGAACTTTTGCAACTCGTGAAACCAATTGCCCACCACCGAGGTGGGGCAAATCAGCAGGGTCGGCGGCACCCGACTGACTCCGGCCTGGGCGGCCAGTTCTCGCTCCTGGGCCAAGCGGGCAATCACCTGCACCGTCTTGCCCAGCCCCATATCGTCGGCCAGACAGCCATTCAGCCCCAGCCGCTCTAAATATTGCAGCCAGGACAGGCCCCGTTTTTGATAGTCCCGCAGGGAGCCGGCAAAGGTCTCGGGGTCGGGGGCCAGGTCTAAGGCGCTGGTGTCTTTGAGGTGGGTGAGCAGATTGGCCAGCAGATCGCCGCGATCCACCTCCACTTCCAGATCCTCGTCCCCATCCGCCGCCAACCGCATGAACTCCATTAGGCTGAGTTCCGGGTTTTCCTGCTGGTGCTGCTGCCAAAAGCTGAGCATCTGCTGCATTTTGGCCTGGTCCAGCTCCATCCACTGGCCGCGAAACTGCACCAGCGGCGCTTTGGCCTGCACCAGTTGCTGCCATTCCTCAGCGCTGACGGGGCGATCGCCAATGGCCAGCTCGTAGCGATACTGCACCAGGGTATCGATGGAAAAGTAGCTTTTTGAGCTGTCGCCGCCGCTGACGGATTTGCCCTTCGCCTTCAGTCGCACCTTGGCCCGTTGGCGACCCTTTGGCGTCCACCAGGCGGGCACCACCACCCGATATCCGGCATCCTCCAGCACCCAGGCCGACTCTTTCAGAAAGTCAAAGGCGGTGTCGAGGTCCACCGTAATCCCCACCGGTTGATCGGTTTCGAGGCCGCGCCAAAAGCCGGGGTAAATGCGGGCGGCGGTGCCCAGGTTGAGCAGCAAATGGCGCTCAAAGTCGTCGCCAAACTGCTGGCGCAGGTCATCCCGCCCCCGCAGTTGCCAAAAATCCCGCAGCGCAATCCGCAGGGAGGGATCTTGCTTAGGGGCAACATGGAACTGGATTTCCCAGGGGTCTTCTGGCTTGGCGGGCTCCTGGAGCTGAAAGTAAAGGTCGAAGGCGGCATCCCCCTGGCCGTGGTCGAGGCGATCGCGCCAAGCCTGCCACTGGCGATAGCGTTCCAGTTGAGCGGGGTAACTGCCGAGATTGTAGACCTCACGGCGGAGGCAATCTTCAATTAAGGACTGCTCAATTTTCTTGAGGGCCGTCTGGGGAATCGCCGTATGGGTGACGATCTCAGTGAGCAGGCAGCTAGAGAAGTGACGTAGTAAGGTGGCGCGATCGTAAAGCTGGGGGGGCTCCATCGGTTCCGCAAAGCCAGCGGTACAGGCCAGCGGCATTTGGGGCACCTGGGTTTGGATCAGGGTGGCGTAGCGATCGCCAATCCAGTCCCAGCCAGGGTAGATTTCATAGCTGGGTGCTGCTTTTGCCGCCGCTTTTGAGGCAGTTCGCTTTTTCGTGGTTTTTGAGGATGCGGCCTTAGTACGTTTCTGAGCCGCTTTTGCAGATTTGGCCGTCGCTTTAGTCCCTGCCGCCGCTAACTCTCGATACTTGAGGGCGGGGATGTATTGATCTTTGAAAAAGAGCTGTTTCAACGCTTGGCCGTAGTGATGCCAAAACAGCAGGTCGGTGCCCATCTGCACCTCCGCCAGTTGATATTGGCAGACAAAGTGCAGATCCTTGAGCAGGCTGATCACATTGGTGACCTGACTAGCGGGATCCACCAGGCGGTAGCCGTACACCTGCCAGTATTGCCAGTCGAAGCGATCGGGGGGTTCGGCTTCCAGGTAGTTGGACAGCTCTAGGGAGGGCAGGGGTTGCCCATCGGCGGTGGGTAGCAGCAGATATTGAGGGGAAATCCAGCGCTCTAGGATTCGGGGATTGCGGGACTCTAGCCCCAATTCCTCGGTTAGGCAGGTGAGCAGGGCCGAGTCGAACAGGTGGCGGGGATGAAACCCTTCAATGTTAGTGCGGCGGGTGGTCTGATCGGTTTCTACCCACAGGTAAAAGCTGCCGCCTTGCACAAAGTCGGCAGCTACGTCGGGAATCCAGGTGCCATGGAGGATTTTCATGACCGGTTCGCAATGCCTCCGGTTCAAAATGCCTTAAAAGGCACTGTATCAGATTCCTATGGTTGTAAGGGCGGCGTGATTTGGGGCGGGATGTGCAGGAGGGAGAAGTTGCGAATGAAGCTTTGGGGTAACCGTCCCCTGAGCGGAGTCGTTGGCTTTGCCTTCCCGCAGGGAATAGGGGACGTTCTGGTTGGGTTTTGGCTTCGACTTCGCTCAGCCAGCGTAGTTCCTGGGACGCTTACGTTTTGGGTGAGGGCAACGCATTGGTTAGGTGCCGCCCTAGACGGGTTTTTCAGCACAGAAATAAATCTGATTGCAGAACCAGGGAAAACACTTTCCCAAAAAGACATCCAAGCGATCCAATGCCAGACATAGCCAGTTCGACGTGGCCACCCAGGGCAATAGTCGCCGAGTCAAGTTCCTTGGCAACAAATTGTAGCGCTGATAAGCCACGACTTTTAGACCGGCTTCAGCAGCCAGTGATTCAACCGCTTTTTGGGTGAATTTTTTTG
>JAAUQE010000033.1 GCA_012032425.1 Leptolyngbya sp. RL_3_1
TCCGAATCATGCACCGGTACGACTTCACTCGACACCTCCGCTGGCAGTTCGGCATCAAGCGGCAATGCGTCTGCGTCAAGTTTCAGGTTGTTGTCTGCGAATGTATGAGTCGCGGTTGCCGCGCTTTCGGGCGGGAGATTTGGCGACGCTTCGAGCACTGCGTTGGTTGGAGTTCCGGGGAGTTCGAAGTCGGTCGATTCTGTTTCGTTGGTTGGCTCTGGTGAATCTGCGACCTGAACCTCTGCAATTGTTTCTGGGGACTCGGGAAGTTCGGCTTCCGGCGATTTTGCCAGCGGCTCTGGAGCCTTTGGCGGCATTTTTTCCTTACTGGTAATTTCGCCGATTGCCTGAACGCGGGCTGCATTTCCACTCATAAGAATTTTTTCCAAAGCCTCTAAACTGAATGATCCTACTGAAACCAACTGCTTTAAATAGACGCCTGATATACCAAAACCCAATTATTTGACGGCTAATTGCCTTTCAGCTTTGATGAAGGATTTGGCCTGTAATTTAAGCTGAGAAAACCGGTTAGGTAAGGAAGCTAGGAGACAGAAGTCAGTCAGGATAAGGCTCCTAGCTGCTGACGCCCGAATTCTTGTCCCAACCATGTCTCGCCCTATGGAATACGCCGAAAATGGCCATGAAAATCGGCGCTACCAAGGTCGAAACATCCTGTTAGCGCGAACAATTCACAAGGCTCTGTTGCCAGCGCCCCTGAATCCGCTAGCGCGGCCTATGAGCCTACGCATCAGCAACGCCGAAAGCATTTGGAGTAACTCAAGTGTTGACTTGATTGAAGCTGTTCTCCCATGGATGGCAACGGGCTGTTGTGCAGCAGACTACAGAACGTTCAATGTTTTGGAGCAGGTAGCGCTTGCAGCGGCAACCCCAACTCTTGGCTCAGACAACGACCCAGCCACAGCAGCTCCTCACGGCTAAAGGGAAAATGCCGCTGGGTGAGCTGAAAGCAGTGACTGTAGGTATCGAGCCACAGCAATTTTTGATTGGGATGGATGCCGATCGCCGTAATTGTGTCGGTGGGGCATTGCCAAAGGCGGTGGCGCAAAAACGGGGCAATCGCCATTTCGCGGTCTACCTGAATCTGCCTGGGACTCACCAACAGCCGCGTCTGCCAGAGCAGGGTGGGGCTAAACGCCTGCGATAACTGGGCCGCCGCCCAAGCGCCAAAGGCTATGGATAAAGGCAGCCCAACCAGAAAAACAGTGATGCCCAAAGGCCATGCCAAAGCCATAAGCAAAGCGGCAACCATGCTAAAAGGGGTCGAGATCACCCCAGACCCAATGGTAAACGCGATAGCAATCCAGAGCAGATTCAGCCAGGCACCGGGCCGCCGCAGCCGAAACCCCAAGGCAGGCAACAAAATATCCAGCCCCTCGGAATGACGCACCATCATCGGGCGACGCACATTTTGCATTTGCGGGGGCGCAAGACCGCCTTGATTCAGCGCTTGCAAGGTGTCTCGTGCCAAGGCCGCCGTAGCAGGGCGCTGGTCGAGGTCGGGCTCGATCAGGCCGCGTAGCCAGTGGCGAAAGCCGGGGCTGAGATGGCGGGCTGAGGGTTCAAACTGTAGCCGCATTGATTGCTGGGGTAACTCAGACGGGTGCTGCCCGGTGGCTAAATAAATCAGGGTAGCCCCGAGACTATAGAGGTCCGAAGCCGGAACGGCGCGCCCACCAAATTGTTCAGGAGGCATGTAGCCGTAAGTGCCGACGACCGTAATCGTGCCGAGGGCTGGGGCGCTGGCCCCTTGCACCGAGCCAAAGTCCACCAGGTAAAGGTCACCGAGGGTTGAATCAGGTGTCGCTGACGCCTTCTGCTTTGTTAGCAGAATGTTACTGGGTTTCAGATCGCGATGAATCAACGGCGGCGATTGCTGATGCAAATAGGTCAAGATATCCAGCAGTTGGGCGGCCATGGCTTGCAGATCGGCTTCACTGAAGCTGCGGCCTTGGCGGACCTGCGCTGCTAAGGAGGGGGCCGCCACATAGGTTTGCACTAAGGCAAAGCCCTGGCAGTCAGCCCGATCCACCTCAAAGTCATCTAGATAGGCGGGAATTGCCCCATGGTTTAGGGACTTGAGCACCGCCGCCTCCCGCTGAAACAGGCGCAAATCGGCCCAGGAAAAGGCTTCGCCAAACAGCAGCAGCTTCACCACCACCGGCTGGCTGTGCAGCCGGTCCTCCGCCAGGAAGGTGCGGCGACCGGTGTTTTTGCCCAGCAGCTTGCGGATCTCGTAGCGATTGCCCAGCAGTTGATCAGACCAATTTTGTGGTGGTGTCATTGCGATCGCTGCCCCATACTGATGGGGTGAAGGAGTGCTTATGGCCAATCCCTAGAGGGTGCCTGAGAATGTCAGCATCCCGGCTGGCATGTATCGTTTTTTGGAAATTGTGATCGTTTTGGGGCAGCGCTCTGGACAATAGAGAGCGATGGTCCCTGGGGACCGAGCTGCGATCATCGCCCCGCTGAATGGGGCCGAGCATCTGCCAGCCATTGTTTTAGAGTGAAGTAAACACCATGCGGTCTTGGGCTTTATTTTCCTGCAGCGGTCTGATTACTTTGGCCGCCTACGGCGTCACCGAATCGGCAGAACTCCCGGCCACGGCCAGGGTGCAAGCCAGTGAACGGGGGCAAAAATTTCCCCCAGCCCTCGTCAGTGACCCCTCAACTAACCCTTCCGTTCGACCCCAGGGGATTCCGCAATCCCGCCGGTCGGGGCCTACGGTTACTCCCAACCCAACCTTTACGCCCGCTTCAGTGCCCGGAACAGCCTTCGCGGTTTCTGCCCAAGATGAGGCAACGCGGGCGATCGCGACCATTCCCACGACGGTATCGCCGCTGCCCCCTGGCCCACCAGTATGGATTAGCTCAGTCCCCTCCTCAGTCCCCCCCCGCCCCGACGTTTGCTGCACCCACTATTGCCCCGGCCCCTTCCACAACAGCCCTCCCCCTCCCCGAACCCGCTCTACCTTTACCAGCTTGGACACCGGACCACCCATCCCTGAGGTCCAGTTCATTGAGACGGGTGCCGAGACTCGCGCTGAGACGCCCATCCCACCCCACCGCTTGGCCCGAGCCACCGCTCGCCCCACTCTCACTGCCGCCGAGCCGCTACAGTTTTGCCAACCTCATTGGACGCGGCTAATCGGGCGCACATCAGCCCGAGCAGCAGCCCGAACAGCAGCCAAGCTGGAGAGTAACTCAGCAGTTTGCGCTGATGAGACCAACGCGTTGGCGCAGAGAATTCCCGATGCCGCCACCGCCGGAACGCCAATTCCGGGCAGCGTCGTATCTCCCACCCTCAATAAACCTTTTACCGGGGTCTTGCAGCCGGGAAATGTGCCCTTGCCTGCGGCGATCGCCGGTCCGTAGGTGCCCTGATGACGGCGTAAAAACCGTTGATGGGTGAGGGGCGTGCCGATTAGCTCTAGCACGACGCGATCGCGAATATCAGGGATCACCCGTTCCAAGGCCCGGTACAAATTCTGGGCCTTGGCTTGTTTTGGGCTTCATATTCAGGCCCCCGTTGCCATCCCGCCCAGGATTCCAGGGTGTAGGCATGGATAACATGGTGCCCCTCTGGGGCCAAGCTCGGATCCAGCACCGACGGAATCGAGATCATGCAGGTATTGCCCGGTTCTGTGAGGGAGCGCGCCCCATCCTGCAACACCACATGGTGAATGGCCAAATCCGCTAACCCTTCAGCCCGAATGCCCAAGTGCAGATGCATGAAGCTGTGGATGGTCGGGGTCTCTAAAGCGGGTTGCCGAAATTCAGCCGGTAAATCCTCTGGTTTTAAAAGCTGACTATAGGTGTCCCAGAGGGTGGCGTTAGAAATCACCACTGGAGCCGTCACGGTTTCGCCATTTTGCAATCGCACCCCTTGCACCTGGCCACTCTGCACCATAATTTGCTCCACATGACAGTTCAATCGCAGCGCCCCGCCCCAGCGCTTTAAGCCTCTTACCAGTGCCATCACCAGCGCTTCACTGCCACCAATCGGATAGTCCACCGGGGCAGTCTCCCGTTCACCATACACAAAGGCCACTTCCGGGGCGATGGTTTCGTGGGCGGTTAGCCCCGAGAGCAAAAAGCATTCTAAATCCACCAAGCGCCGCACCCAGGGGTCGGTGACCGTCTGGTCCAAAATCTTCCCCACCGACTGTTGCAAGGTCGCCACCTGGGGCAGCAGCTTCAGCATTGCCAGCGGATGGCTGAGCAGCAGCGGCAATACACCTAAGTCGGGTCGCAGTCCCAAGCTGGGAATTTGGCGCAAGGGCTCATACAGCGCCAAAAGCCGTTGGGCAAAGGCCCCGAGTTGAGCCGCCCCCTCAGGGCTGAATGGGGCGATCGCCTCCCGATAATCCTGCCACCGTCGATAAACCGGCAACGTCCCTTCCGGCAGGTGGTAGTAACCCAGGGGATCGTAGGGAACAGCAGTGATCGTTTCCCCCAGCACATCCAGCACCTGCCGCAGGGGATTACGCGACAGCGGATCGCTCAACCCTGAGAAAAACGACGGCCCCGAGTCAAAGGTGAACCCCTGGCGTTTAAACCCATGGGCCGCGCCCCCCGAAATCGTGTGGCTTTCACAGACCACCACTCGCTTGCCGTAACGGGCCAGCAACGCCGCCGCCGTCAGCCCCCCCAGGCCACTGCCAATCACGATCACATCAGCACTATCGGTCATTGAATTGGAATTCAAAATTCAAAGTTTCTCCTTCGGAGACGCTGCGCGTGGGCGGAGCCAGTCCGAAGGACTTACAAAACTCAAAACCCGCCCATCTGGTCTCGGACTTCTGCCCTATTCCCTATTCCCTATTCCCTCTGCCACTCCATCACCCCATTACTCCATCACTCCACCACCCCATTACTCTGCGCTCCCTTTTTCCTGAAAATGCGCTTCAATTGCCGCCAAACAATCCCGCACGGCGGCTTCTTCTGCTGGGGGAATAGTGGCTAAATAGGCGCGGCGATCGGCCATGGCTTGCTGCAATTCTTGAATTTCCTGCTTCAGGGATTCAATCTGGCTTTCAGTATCCGGTTGGCTGCTGAGCGTCTGGATTTCCTGCGCTAAGGATGCCTGCTCCTGGGCCTCCAGCCGCGCCACCACCGCTTGCTGGACCGCGATGCCACCGGCTTTGACCACGCAATAAATCTCTAGCAGCCGACAGTACTCAGCGGGGGGCGGATCGCTAACCTGGGCCGTTTTTAACACCGCATCGATTCGCTCTGGGGTCAGGGCAGCATCACTGGTGGGCAATTCCATTACAGCAGCAGCAGAGAACCCTCCTATTGTGACCAATTCCCCCGTCCCCGATCGCTATCCCTCAACGGTACTATTTGGGATGTGTTGAACCATATCCGATAGTGCTCAAAGCCGTTTTCTTAGAATTTAGGGGGGTGATCATTCGGGATGAAGCCCTCCGTCGAGACTTGGTGGATGCGCTATTGCTGGGCGAAAACCTCCGACCCAATCCCGCTGATTTTGTGCAGATGTGTCGGGGGCGGGGCGATCGCACTTGCCTCCAGGGGCTGCTGACCCAGCGGGGCCGGGTGGTGACCGAAGACTATTTGAATAAGCTGCTGGCCAAGCAATCGGGGCAATATTGTCAGCAGTTGATGGCTTTGGAGCGCTTACCCATCTACCCTGGCTTAACCGATTGGCTCTACCAACTCAAAGCCGCCCAACTCCCTGTCGGCATCGTCACCGCTGCCCAGCGTCCAGATGTGGCATGGGTGCTAGCCCAGGCCAACCTGTCGGATTCCTTGACCATCTGGGTGACTGACGAAGACATTCCCTTGGGGCAGGATAAACCAGTAGCAATGCCGTACCAATTGGCCCTAGATCGCTTGAATCAAGAGCACCCCACCTTACAGGCTCGGCCTGAGGAATGTCTGGCGATCGAAGCCTCCTTTAATGGCATTGCCGCCGCCCAGGCCGCAGGCATTCCCGTTGCAGGGGTGGCCCACCAATACCCCTACCGGATGATCCAGCGACGAGCCGATTGGGTGGTGGATTATCTCAGCGAGCTGGATTTGGATTGGTTACAACAGCAGTACAACGAGTAAAGACGCATGTCACCGCCGCTGCTCATCCGTTAGGCCATCGGTCGTTAGGCAACTTGCAGCGTCCTGGGTGCAGGTATCGTTTTGTCTTCCGATTGCCAAGCGTCCAAATACATATCAATCACTTCTTCGCCGTTGTGAATCGCTTCTTCACGGGTCTTTCCATGGGTGCAAGGCATGATAACTAATGCATCAAACTCCGGAACTGTAACCAAAAAAAGCTGATCTTCCTCAGACCATTGAATAATCATGCTGTATTGACTCATGAATCCTTACTCCCTCCTAAATCATTGAGTTCAGAAAGCAACTTATTCAGTTGCTTCTCTAAATAGCGGGGCACATCGTCTCCGTCTTTTCCTGAAATAGTCAACGTTTTCTTGAGTCGTGGGTGCTGCCAACGTTCGTGGCTACCCTTGCCACGCTTAGATAAGCAAACAAACCCTTGGCGGGCAATCTGAGCTTTTAATTCTCGGATTTTCCTAGGCATGAAGCACGGATACTATCTTGAACCTATACTTTTGTTAAGAATAGAAAGCTCTAATCGTCATCATCTCCGGGTGCCCAAACGGAGCTAGAGGAACCTTCTAAACCCATCATATCTAGATGCTCTGCTATTGTGACAGTCGTGTCATAGTCTGGATCGCCAGCCTCAAAACCTATCGCAGGACTAATAAATCGCTCTGTCAGCCATGTAGAGAGTTTCAGGAAATTGCGATCACGATCAATAAAAATCACTCCTGTCACGGCTTCAAACATTTCACCCCATACTCTTGGCTCACTTTCCGGAGGTTTTCGATTTTTTCGATTCCACGAGGAACTAAAATCCGGCAATCCTAAGTCGATGGCAAACGCTGTCAGGGACTCTTTGCCAGCAATATCTTGTCGCCAATCATCAAGGTCCTGCTGGGTCAAGTCCTGATTAACCGTGAAGAGATAATCTGTCAAAACTGCATCAAATAAAGCATCTCCTAGAAAGGCTAAGCGTCGATAGCTCTTTTCCAAACGCGCTTGTTTAGTTTTTAGAATCTCAGGATGATTGAGATCTGCTGGCTCAGTAAGGGCAATCATCAAAAGATCATCGCGCTTGAAATTAGCTATAGCGATCGCTTGCTTTGCTTCTTGAAGCTTAATTTCAATCTTCACCATTTTTGCTCTAGCAGACCTGACAGTAACTTAGCTTAAAGTTTTGATTGATGCTTGATCTTAGAAATACTGCCACTTTTATGGATAAACGGATTGAGACCGACACGATGGGGGCAGTCGAGGTACCCGTCGATCGCTATTGGGGAGCCCAAACCCAGCGATCGCTGCACCATTTTGACATTGGCGACGACGTCATCCCCCGAGAGCTGATCCGCGCCTTTGGCTTGCTGAAACGGGCCGCCGCCACCGTTAATCAAGACTTAGGGTTATTGCCCCAAGATTTGACCTCCCTCATTACCCAAGCCGCCGATGAAGTCATTGCCGGAACCTTAGACGATCACTTTCCCCTGCGGGTGTGGCAGACCGGCAGCGGCACTCAAACCAATATGAATGCCAATGAGGTGATCGCCAATCGGGCGATTGAATGGGTAGGCGGGGTTTTGGGCAGCAAAGACCCCGTGCATCCTAATGACCACGTTAATCGGGGCCAGTCTTCCAACGACACCTTCCCCACCGCCATGCACATTGCCGCCGTGGAGCGGCTTACCCACCATCTGCTCCCAGCGGTGACCCACCTGCGGGAGGCCCTCGCCGTTAAAGCCACCGCCTTTGACGCCATCGTTAAAATTGGCCGCACCCACCTGATGGATGCGGTGCCCCTAACCCTGGGCCAAGAGTTTTCAGGCTATGTGGCCCAACTGGACCAAAGCCTTCAGCGAATCCAGCAGGTTTTACCAGAGCTGTATGCCCTGGCCCTGGGGGGCACCGCCGTGGGGACAGGGCTGAATACCCATCCTGAATTTGGCGATCGCGTCGCCGCTGAAATTGCCCAACTCACCGGACTGCCTTTTGTTTCCGCCCCCAACAAATTTGCCGCCCTCGCCGCCCACGACGCCATCGTCGCCGCCAGCGGCACCCTCAAAACCCTGGCTGTCGCCCTAATGAAAATCGCCAATGATCTGCGCTGGCTGGGCTCTGGCCCCCGCTGCGGCCTGGGGGAACTGCGCCTGCCTGCGAATGAACCGGGCTCCTCGATCATGCCGGGAAAAGTTAACCCCACCCAATGTGAGGCCCTGACCATGGTCTGTGTGCAGGTGATGGGCAACGATAGCGCGATCGCCTTTGCCGGTAGCCAAGGCAACTTTGAGCTGAATGTGTTCAAGCCGGTGATGATTTTCAATCTGCTCAATTCTATCCGCTTACTCGCCGATGGTTGCCGTAGCTTCACCGATCATTTGGTGATCGGACTAGAGCCGAATCCAAAGCAAATCCAAACCCATCTGGAACAGTCGCTGATGTTGGTAACGGCATTGAATCCAGCGATCGGTTACGACAACGCCGCCCAAGTCGCGAAAAAAGCCTACGCTGACAACATCACCCTGCGGGACGCCTGCATAGCCCTGGGTTTCCTAACCGGAGAGGATTTTGACCAGCAAGTGCGCCCCGAAACCATGATCGCCCCGAAACCCTAAGGACAGACCTGTTAAAATCATCAAGGCAATTCGGGGAATTAGCTCAGTTGGTAGAGCGCTGCTTTGGCGGAGCCTTGCCGAAGGCAAATCGCACCGTAACGGTGCAAACAAGGGGAATTAGCTCAGTTGGTAGAGCGCTGCGATCGCACCGCAGAGGTCAGGAGTTCGAATCTCCTATTCTCCATTTCATTAGGTGCGATACCAGCGCGAGTAGAGCGCGCGTTCCCGAAGGGTGGCCGAAGGCCAATCGCACCGCAGAGGTCAGGAGTGCCTCGTCCCGAGGAGCTGCGCTATTGCCCATCCCGTATGACACACTACAAACGCCGTTTCTTGGCATTGTATACAGTATGCAAAGTGCTTCTGGACTAATTGCTCCCCATGCTTGTCACCCAACAACCTATATTCCGTCGCTTTTGGTATCCCGTCATTCCCCGTCACCACCTCATGGATGGGCCGCAAGCCTTTGAGCTGCTGGGTGAACCGCTGGTGCTGTGGCTCAATGATCAGGGTAATCCGGCGGCGGTGCGCGATCGCTGCTGTCATCGCACCGCCAAACTGTCCCTCGGTCGAGTAGACCAAGGCCGCATTTGCTGTCCCTATCACGGCTGGGAATTCGATGCCGCTGGGGCCTGCGTGAAGGTGCCTCAGCTCCAGGCAGATTGCGCTATTCCGGCCAACTATCGGGTTGAGGCGTATCACTGCACCGAGCGCTACGGCTACATTTGGGTCTGTCTCGGGGAGCCGCTAATTGAGCTACCCGATATCGTGGAAGCCAGCGATCCCAGTTATCGACTGATCCCAGAGTTTTATGAACCCTGGCACTGTGCCGGCCTGCGGGTGATGGAAAACGAACTGGATCTGGCCCACCCCACCTTTGTCCATACCGAAACCTTTGGCAGTGAATCCCATCCCACCCCCGACGAGCTGGACATCACCGACACCGACTGGGGGATTCATGTCACTGGCACCCTAGGGGTGGTGAACCCGGCCTTGCAGCAGCACAACCTGAAAATGGCTGAAGCCGAAACCTTCCGAACCCTGGCCATGGACTGGTTTATGCCCTTTACGATCAAGCTCAAAATCACCTACCCCAATGGGTTGGAGCATATTGTGGTCAACACCATGACCCCGGTGAGCGATCGCTGCTCCCAAATGGTGCAATTCTGCCTGCGCAACGATACAGAAGCTGAGACCCCAGCCGCTGACGTGATCGCCTTTGATCGCGCCGTCACCCTAGAAGACAAGCGAATTCTGGAATCAACCGATTACGACGTTCCCCTCATGCCCAGTCGAGAAGCCCATATGCTCACCGACCGTCCCGGCATCATGATCCGACAAAAGTGGCGGCATTGCTGAAAGCCCACGGTGAAACGGAGCAAACTCTGTCTGATCAGGCCTCGGTAGAGAACATCCCCCTAGCCTCCTGTCGCTAACGACTTCCCCAGAGCAACAGGCGCTGGCGTGCTGTCAGCTTTAATCAACCGCGCGATCGCATTCAAACCGAGTACGAGTTAAGGAAACCTGACTGAAATATCCCCTCCACAGGCTATCCGTTAGGCAAAACTCCACACAAGACCTGTAAGTAAAGGGTTCTGGCCTCAATTGCAAGGGATAAAACCTCTAAATCGGTCCCTAGAGAACCAATTGTTGCCCGCCTCGCCCCTGTCGTCTTACCGTGCGCATTCACGACCCAACCCGCATTTCCTTTTCGGGGGGTTTGGGGGAGTTAGGCCCCCATATCAGGGGGTTGGGGGGCCAGCCCCCTATTCCGATATTGGCTCTTCTGGGGAACAAGCAACTTGCAAACCCCTTTTCTGAAAAGCGATAGAACGACTTTTGCGTAAAGAATAGCTCCGAGGGGTGGCCGTAGGCCGGGGGTCAACCCCTGAAAAGCGGAGCCGAGAGCCCACCCCAGCCCAAGAGGGGAACATTGGCTAAGCAATGCGGGCTTTTTCTGATCCCGTACTGACGTTATTCAAAGTTTGTCAGTAAACGCTGATGCTTGAATTTTATTGTATACAGAATGCCGTATACAATTTCAAAGGGATTCGGATGCCGATACGGTAGCCAGCTTGGCGTTTGTCAACTGCGCCATCCCCCTAAAATCGATGGATTGCAGTCACTGCAACGTGATTTAAACCCTGACCACATCCAAACCCGTAGTTTGCCCTACGGTAAAACCTCAAGGTTTCAAGTTGGATATGGTTTCCGTCCAGAGAATCTACCCCACCATGCAGCTTCAGAAAACTGATCTAGCAAAATCGCCTATTTTCCTAGTCGCGCCCTTCTTCTTTTTAGGGACGGCGATGGTGGCGATGAAATTCATCATTCCCCATACATCGCCCCTGTTTTTGGCGGCATTCCGGCTGTTGCCCGCCGGTCTCTTGACCTTGGTAGTGGCGGCAGCACTCAAATTGCCCCAGCCCAAAACCTGGAAAGCTTGGCTGTGGATTGGCCTCTTTGCCCTGGTGGATGGGGCGTTATTTCAGGGTCTGTTGACCACTGGCCTGGTGAATACCGGGGCCGGACTGGGCGCGGTCTTGATCGATGCCCAGCCCTTGGTGGTGGCATTGCTGGCGCGGGTGCTGTTTGGCAACCTGATTGGGCTATGGGGCTGGTTGGGCTTGGCCATTGGCATTGCGGGCATTAGTCTCTGTGGTCTGCCAGAAGCCTGGATTTATGGCTTTTTAGACCACGGCATTGACCTTGGCCCCTGGCTTCAGGGTCCGGGCAGCGGTGGTTTCGACTGGGCCAGTCTGCTCCATAGTGGCGAATTGCTGATGCTGCTCTCGGCCTTATCCATGTCGGCGGGGACGATCATCGTGGGCTATGTCAAACGCCATGCGGACCCTATCGTCGCCACCGGTTGGCACATGATCTTGGGGGGCATTCCCCTGGCGGTCATGTCTGGGTTGTGGGAAACCAATCAAATTGCTGATCTGCTGGTGGGGGATTGGGTCGGTTTGGCCTATGCCACGGTGTTTGGCACTGCTTTGACCTACGGTATGTTTTTCTACCTCGCCGCCAATGGCAACATGACCAGTGTCAGTGCCCTGATCTTCCTGACGCCGGTGTTTGCACTGTTGTTCAGCAGCGTCTTCTTAGGGGAGCAGTTGACGCAACTGCAATGGATTGGTGTAGCCCTGACCCTAGTCAGTGTCTATTTGGTCAATCAACGGCAGCAGATTACTGAGGCCGTGGCCCAGCTCATGGCTGGGTTAGGGCGGCAAAATGCCGTCGAGGCGGCACCCGGTGTTGATCCTGCCGAGGTTGAGCCCGCTGATTAGAGCTTTGGCGATCTATTCGGTTGATCCGATTCTCATCCGTTTGATTTAGGAGACAGAAGAAAATGATGCGTCGATTATGGGTTTTAGTGGCGATCGCGGTTTTATCCGTCGGCACGTTCTTAGGATTCACGCCCTCGGCAACCGCTGCCCAAGACTATGACTACAGCTCCCAAGAGAGCCAGTCTTACCAGCAATCCAATAAGACGGACTACAGCCAAGCCGATTACAGCCAAACTCAGAATAGCCAGGAAGATCAGGCGAGTCAGCAAACCAACCAGGCGGATGGTCAGGATAATCAGTACAGTCAGCAAGAGCAGACTGCTCAGACTCAGCAACAAGATTATCAAGGCAGCTAAACGGTTGTGCTTTTAACTTGTAGGTTGGGTGGCGCAGTGGAACCCAACACAGTTGATTGTTGGGTTCCACTGCGCTGTACGGGATCAGGCAAACGGATCAGGACATCTCCTCTTGGGAGCTATCCGTTAGGCAGCACTCTACACAAGACTTGTATAGAAAGGGTTGTGGCCTCAATTGCAAGGGGGAAAACCTCTAAATCGGTCCCTAGAGGAACGGATTGTTGCCAGCCTCGCCCCTGTTGTCTTACCGTGCGCATTCACAACCCAAACCGCATCTCCCTTTCGGGGGGTTTGGGGGAGTTAGGCCCCCATATCATCAGGGGGTTTGGGGGCCAGCCCCCAATTCCGATATTGGCTCTTCTGGGAGACAAGCAACTTGCAAACCCCTTTTCTAAAAAGCGATAGAACGACTTTTGCGTAAAGAATAGCTCTTGGGAGGGGTGGCCGAAGGCCGGGGGGGCAACATTGGGCTATTTGCCGGAAACCCACCCCTAGCCCCTCCCGAGGAGGGGAAATTTCAGACACCGATTCCTTACTGACGTTGATTTTTAGAATGAACGGACCAGCACAGCCCTAAACCCGAGTTAAGTCGTCTTCTCCATAGACGCAGGACTTACTTATCAATGCCTTTCAGCAACTCTTTTCTCAGCACTCGCCTAGATATTTAAGCCTCATATCAGTGGAGTCCTTTCCAGATGTCTTCCCCCGAGCGCCCATCCACCCCTCAACTCAAGGCCATTCGCGGATCGTTTCTCGACTTTGTCGCGGATCCCTTTTATGAGCCTGAAGACGAGAGCGTGCGTTATTTGCCAGATGGGCTGATGGTGCTCGAATCCGGCCACATCAAGGCATTGGGGCCGTTCTCCGAGCTGCAAGCCGAATATGGCGCTCTGCCCATCACCCACTATCCTGGCCAGTTGATCTTGCCAGGATTTATCGATACCCATATCCACTATCCTCAAACCGGCATGATTGCCGCCTATGGCGAACAACTGCTGGAGTGGCTGAATCAATACACCTTTCCCACCGAGGCCAAATTTAAAGACAAGGCCTATGCCCGCGAGGTGGCAAACATCTTTTTAGATGAATTATTGCGGAATGGCACCACCACGGCGCTGGTGTTTGCCGCCGTGTTCCCCGAATCTGTGGAAGCTTTTTTTGAAGCGGCTGAAGAGCGCCATCTCTGCATGATTGCGGGCAAAGTGATGATGGACCGCCATGCCCCCGAGATGGTTTGCGATACGGCAACCTCAGCCTACGAAGACAGTAAGGCGCTAATTCAGAAGTGGCATAACAAGGGTCGCTGCGCTACGCCGTCACCCCCCGCTTTGCCATTACCTCCACCGATGAGCAGCTCCAGTTGGCGGGGCAACTGCTGCAAGAATTTCCCGATGTCTATCTGCATACCCATTTGTCTGAAAACGTGGATGAGGTGGCCTGGGTGCAGCAGCTTTTTCCCCACTGCCAGGGGTACCTCGATGCCTATGACCAGGCTGGACTCGTCAAAGAACGATCCGTGTTTGCCCATGGGGTGCAGCTCACCGACGCCGAATTTCAGCGGCTTTCAGAGGCGGAGGCGGCGATCGCTTTTTGCCCCACCTCAAACCTGTTTCTGGGCAGTGGGTTGTTTAAGCTAGAACAAGCCAAATCAACAGAATATCCAGTCAAAGTCGGCCTCGGTACCGATGTGGGGGCGGGAACCAGCTTCTCAATGCTGCAAACGGCTAACGAAGCGTACAAGGTGGCCCAACTCCGCCGCCAGAAGCTATCTCCCTTCAAGGCTTTATTCTTAGCCACCCTAGGGGGAGCCAGGGCGCTTTGCTTAGAGGATGTTCTGGGTAATTTCGATATTGGTAAAGCCGGCGACTTTATTGTGCTCGATCCCAGAGCCACACCCTTGATGGCCTTCCGCAATGACGCTACGGCCCCCAGTTCCCTCACAGAACTGGCCGATCGCACCTTTGCGCTGATGATGATGGGAGACGATCGCGCCGTTGCCGCCACCTACATTTTGGGAGCGCTGGCCTATGAGCGGACGGCGGCCTCCCCAGAACCTGGCACCTTCCGGCGTTAGGAATGAGGATTTAATAAATTCCGCAATTCTTGCTCCCTCTCCCTTTCTTGAATGCCCTTTGGGCTATAGGTTGGGAGAGGGCTGGGGTGAGGGCCACTCTGGATCTTATTCAGTTTGCGTTCCTTAGTGGACGCTAGTCCTCTAAATACCCCAACTCCTGGAGGCGGCGCTGCACCTCAGGATCGTCGTAGTCAACGGCACGGCGGGTGGCGGCGACGGTGCCGTAGGCGTTAATTTCTCCGGCAAAGGCTTGCAGGCAGTCCTGCAGCACCTCCACGTTTTCCGGCAAGATGGCGCTGATATTCAGGTGCTCCTGGGGGTCGTTTTGCACGTCGTATAGCTCCACCTGATCGGAGCCGGTTTCAATCAGCTTGTGGTCCCCCATCCAGACGGCGCGGCGGGGTTGGTCGCAGGCGCGATCGCGCAGCAATTGGGGCTGACGTTTTTGCATGAGGTTGACCACATTTTGAGGGGGAATGGCTTCGGCAAACACATAGTCTCCCAAGCTTTCTTCCCGTTTGGTGGCTTCCCCTTGAGGCGCACAGTCCTGACTGGGAAGCAGGCTGAGGTCAGTTTCACTGCGGGTGCTGAGTTCCGCCACATCCAGCACCGTGTGAAACAGCCGCCGGGTCGAGACCACGGGCTCCACCACGGTGCCCTGGGGCAAACGATTGGCGGGGTCATGGATAATCAACGGCACCTGCACCAGCTCGTTATAGATCGAGAGGCTGTGGCCCATGAACTCCTTCTCCCCCAGGTGCTCACCGTGGTCGGCGCAGATGATCACTACGGTGTTTTCTAAGCGCCCCGCTTCCTCTAGCTTTTGGAAAAACTGCCCCAGAGCGGCGTCTTGGTTGGCCACCTCGGCATCGTACATACCGTCTAGGGTCTGCTTTTGCTGGTCATCCAAAGCTCCGTTCAAAGGGGCTAGCCAGCCATAAACATCATTGTTAAACCGCTGCAAAAAGCTGCGGGCCTTCTGGTCTTCAAGCACGTGGGGGGCAAAGGTTTCCACATAAGACCGGGGCGGGTGATAGGGCATGTGGGTGCCCATCAGGTTCACAAAGGCGAATACGGGCTGGTCGGGGGCGAGGGGCGATCGCTCAATCAACAAATCCGCTGTGTCGTCCAAAGACTTGCAGGTATTGCCCTTAAAGCTGAGGGCCGTCTGCCACAGCGGCACCATCAGCGGCGTAAAGGACAGCGACAGCAGCCAATCGGAGCGGGCAAACGCATCCTGGAGTTTCATCATCACCCCAGAGAGCTGTCGTTTAAACCACTGACGGTACCGGGCAATCCAGCCCGGAGCATGACCGGCTTGGTTTGGCCGGGAGGTAAGCAATCCGCTGTAGTTCAAGAAGCTCAGAAATCCGCGCCGCAAGCCGTTGTTGATCACCCCCACTAGGGGGTTGTTGCAAAAGCCCGCCGTAAAGTAACCCCCATCTCGCAGCCGCTCCGCCAGGGTGGTGAGATGGTCCGGCAGGGCTGAGTAGGACTGCACCATGGTGTGCTCAGAGGGGTACAGTCCGGTGAACATCGAGGCGTGGGAGGGTACGGTCCACTGGGCTGGGCGATCGCCCGTTCAAAGCGAGTGGCCTGAGCCGCAAAGGCATCCAGATTCGGAGAGGTGGGTTTGGGGTAGCCGTAGCAGGAGAGGCGATCGGCCCGCTGGGTGTCCAGGACAATGAAGAGAATGTCGGGGCGGGAACTGGACATGACACACATTCGCAGTAAAGGCTTACTCCAGAATAGCGGGGGGACGCCTCACTGGTGCTGAAAAACCTGATCCAGTACCTGGCAGCATCAGTTCCGGCTCGATGGCGGAGTGCTGGGGGGCTTTAGGGGCAAGGGGGCCAATAACTGGAATCATCAGCAACTTTTGTGCAGTTTTTTGAATTGCGAATCCCTAACGGTGGGGGGCATTTGGGAGATCGCCCGATCCAGGACGGTGGTGGGTCGGTAATGCTTGTCTGCGGGGCTGGGTAACTTGAAGGTTACCCTCACCCTGCACTGCCAACATGCCAATGAAACCGCCGCAAACCCTCAGTCTTGGACTGATGGGCGGAGCTTTCCTCCTGATCGGAGCCTGTCAACCATTTCAGAGTGCTGACAGTGGGACCTCACAGCCAGCCTTAGCTACGACCTTAGATCAGGGTTCCCCAGCCCAGATAGTCGAGGATATTGACATGTTGCTTGCGGCCAGGGTAGCCCCTGATCATCCTGGGGTGGCGGTTTTGGTGATGGTTGATGGTCAGATTCGCTATGCCGCAGGCCATGGCGTTAGTGATATTGAAACGCAGACGCCGATCACGCCAGAAACGGTTTTTGATTTGGCCTCGGTTTCTAAGCAAATGACCGCGATCGCCCTCCTCATTCTGATGGAGCAAGGGGCGCTGGCCCTGGATGATCCGATTGTGGATTACCTGCCCGAATTTGAAGACCTGGATCCCGATCAGCCGGTTTTGGTTTCGCACCTATTGCACCACACCTCAGGCTTAGCGGACTATACCGGCGATGGCTGGGACGGCAGTGAGACTGACTTTGCCAATTTAGATCTGGAAGCCCATCTCGCTTGGCTGAATGACCAAGCCCCTTTAGATGAGCCCGGTGTTGCTTTTGAATACAACAACAGCGGCTACGGCCTCCTGGCGCTGATTGTGCAACGGGTCTCCGGGCAGCCCTTTGCCCAGTTTATGCAAACCGAGATCTTTGGACCGGCGGGGTTGACCCAGACCCTGGTGTATGAGCAATTGGGGCAAGGAGTTCCCAACCAGGCCGCTGGCTACAGCGTCGATGATAGTGGCGATATTGAACCCTCTTCATTCCCTTCAGTGATGGCGGGGGACGGCAATGTTTTTAGCAGCCTCGCCGACTTGGCAAAATACGATGTGGCCCTGCGCGAAAACACCCTGGTCTCTGCCCAAACCCTGGCCTTAGCCTTTGCACCGGGGGAACTCGCCGATGGCAGCCCCATTGATGACGATGGGGAAAGCTACGGCCTGGGCTGGCAAATCGCCACAGACTACGCGCACCACAGTGGCAGTTGGCTCGGGACCAGCACCTACTATCGACACTATTTTGAACCGGAAGTCTCGATTATCCTGCTCTCCAACGACGAAGCTTTCGACACCATTACCTTGGGGGAAGACATCGCTGAGCGAGTGCTTCAGTAAGGGCAATAATCCATTTCCCTGATCACTTCAACCACCGCTTTCGCCAGGCACTGGTGGCAACCAAGGAGGAAGTGGCTTGCGCTTGGGATCGCCGCGCCAGAATTCCCTCGGCACTATCCTGCAAGGTGGGGTCGCGATAGGGCACGGCGGCGCGGGTCTGCAAATGCTCACGCTCTTGGGGGGAGAGGGGCGGCAGGTCTTGGTCAATCCAGCGGGCGATCGTCGCGGGCCATTTACGGCCCACGGCACGGGTCGTCCCCAGGTGTAACCCGGCTAACTGCAAACCCGCCCGCACCGCCGCCGCACAGGAGTAGGTGGCCAAAATTCCCTCGGGCTTGAGGCACTGGGCCACTAACCCCAAAACTCCACGGTCCAGAGTTGGGGGCAGCGGGGGGCGAAAACGGATCCAAGAAGATGCGATCGCCCTGCCAACCCTGACTCACCAAGGTCTGGATTTGCTGACGAGCATCGCCGATCAAGAGCTGGCCTTGGCAGCGACCTTGAACCTGCCCGGTATTGGCCAAGCGTTGTAGAACCTGCTGAACAGAATCGGGCCAAGCCTGGGTGAGGTGTTGGGCGATCGCTGCTTTTGGCACCTGCGGCTCAAATTCCAGACCGATCACGGTGACCTGACAGGCAGGGTTAGCCGCCCAAATGGCTTCTAGGGCGGCAGCGGTGTTGTAGCCCAGGCCATAGCAAATATCCAGCAAAGTGATGGCATTTTGCTCAGTGGCCAGGGTGGTGAGATGGGTGGCAGCGGCGTAAGTGCGGCGGGCTTCGTCGTAGGCCCCATCACGACTATGAAACTGTTCACCAAATGTTTTGGAGTAGAAGGTGTGACTACCGTCGGCGGTGGGGACGGGGAGAAAAGGTTGCATTGCCTTCAAATGGGAACGGGACTGGCGCGATTCGAACGCGCGACCTGCCGCTTAGGAGGCGGCTGCTCTATCCAGCTGAGCTACAGCCCCAAATTGGGGGAGAGGGGTCGATTATCATCGATACCCTATCACGCTACTTTAGGGCACTTTGTCATTGCTTAAAATAATGGGTGTTTATTAACCATTAGGAAACTACAAGAGGGCTAACGCTGCGTGGCAGCGGACGGGCGAAAAATACTGGCTCTGAGTTCGAGGTTGCTTGCCGCCGCTGAACTCAATTGTTAAGCCACCAGCTCAAAATCATATCTAGCCTACTCGAAAAGCCTTAGGCGTCATCCCAGTTAATTGCCGAAACTGCTTACTCAAATGACTGTGGCTGTTAAACCCGCAGTCCAAAGCAATCTCCACAATCGGTTGATTCGTTTGCTTCAATAATTGCTTGGCCCGCTCCACCCGTTGTTGGAGCAAATATTGATACGGCGAAATGCCAATCGACTGCTTGAAGAGGTGGCTGAAATGGAACTGGCTCATGCCTAGCAGTTCAGCTAAGTTGGCCAGCTTAATCTCTTGGTCTAGATGGGCATCAATGTAGTCCAAAACTTGCATCAGTTGCCGTTGGGGTAAGCCTCCCTCGTACAGGGGCAACTGCCGTTGGGTGGTGGCAAATTGTCGCAGCACATTTACCGCCAAAACATTGGCGAGGGAATCCACATACAGCTGATTGCCCCCAGGATTTTGCTGTAATTCCGTCAGGATGAGCTGGGCGATCGCCTCCACCGGCCCATCCCGCTGCTGAAAGGCGGGGATGAGTTGCAGGCGATCGCTGCCCTTAAAGGTTTCTGCCGCAATCCGTTTTAAAAAGGCATCCGTAAGCTGAATTTGCAGGCAATTTTCCTCCCCTTCCCACCGCACAAACAACGGCGTATTGGCCGGGGTAATCAGCAGATCGCCCTTCTGGTATAGCCCCGTATGGGTTTTGCCATCCTGCACCTGTACATAGTGAATGGGACGGGGGGCTAGGGTCATGAATAGGGTATGTTCACCCTCGCAGTGATACGGCCCTTCTCCCGGTGGGTTCTGCAAATGCTCGACGCGAATACCCTCCCCATCGAGAACAGAAGGGGGCGGGTGGGACGGTCGGGAATCGTTTAGGGGAGCAGAGTCTGGCACAGGGCTAAGCCAGTGAGTAGTGGTAACCCGTTGCCATTTTAAAAGGTGGGCTGCCTCAAAAAAAGCGATCGCAAGATCGTGACAGTTTCCCCAGAATCTGACAGCCCCATCCGCAGGGTCTTCCTAAGCTGAAGCTGTCATCACTTAGGAGCACAACCCAATGAAACTCGTGATTTTTGGCGCAACCGGTACCGTTGGTCGTCAAGTCGTGGAACAGGCCCTGGAACAAGGCCACACCGTCACCGCCTTTGCCCGGAATTTGACCAAGCTAGATATTCAGCATCCCCAACTCACCTTTTTGCAGGGGGATGTGATGGATGCCCTCGCAGTAGAGCAAGCGGTAGCAGGACAAGATGCGGTGGTCTGTGTCCTGGGGTCAGGGAAGCAGCTTAGCGGAACGGTCCGTTCCGAAGGCACTCAGCAGATCATCCAAGCCATGGAGAATGTGGGGGTGCGGCGGTTGATTTGCCAATCCACTCTGGGGACCGGCGATAGCTGGGGCAATCTCGACTTCTACTGGAAGTACGTCATGTTTGGCTTCATTCTGCGCAAGGTGTTTGCCGACCACGAGCGCCAAGAAGCCCTGGTGAGAAATAGCAATTTAGATTGGACCATCGTGCGCCCCAGTGCATTTATCGATGGACCACGCACCGGCCAATATCGCCACAGCTTCCCCGCCACGGACCGGAGCACGCAACTGAAGATTTCTCGGGCTGATGTGGCGGACTTTATCCTGAAACAACTCTCGGATCAGTCCTCCCTTCACCAGACCCCCAGCTTGTCTTACTAGATGATCTGTCAATTTTGAAAAGCAGGGTTTCGTAGGTTGGGTGAAACGCAGTGAAACCCAACAATCATGGGCTGCTTTGGGTTTTGCTATCGCGCCACCCAACCTACAAGTTGACAGCTTACAGAGCACTAGGCGGCCTTGCTAATCACTCCAATCCTTTGCCATTCCTCACTGCTGACGTTTCAAATTAAGGAACTTGAACCATGTCAACCGAAGCCACCTTTCAACTGGTGCTGTTATTGGCGACCTTGCTGTGTTCCCTTGTGGCAGGCTTTCTGTTTGCCTTTGCCACAGTCGTGATGCCAGGGATTAAAACGTTGAATGACCGCGAATTCATCCGGGCCTTTCAGGTTATCGACGGCATTATCCAAAACAACCAGCCCGTATTTGTGGCGGTCTGGATGGGGTCCGTAGTGGCATCGGTAGCAGCGGCGGGGCTGGGTTTTGGGCAACTGGAGGGTGCTCAGCGCCTGCTGTTGGTCGCGGCTCCGCTGGTTTACATCCTGGGGGTCCAATTATCCACCTTCACCGTTAACGTGCCGCTCAACAATCAACTCCAAGCGCTGAACCTGGATGCCATGGATGAAGCAGCGCTGAAGGCGGCTCGCATGGATTTTGAACCCAGTTGGAATCGCTGGAACTTAGTCAGAACGCCGTTTGCTGGCTTGGCGTCGGCCTTGTTGATGATTCTCCTTTTTAGGCTTTGAGGATTCGCGCAGTATGGGTAAGACTTCTCGTTAATCTGCATCCTCCTGTTGATGGAATAGCCATGAAAAAAGTCGCGGTATTTGGTAATGCGGGGGGCGGCAAATCTACCCTCAGTAAACGATTGGCAGACATAACCGGTTTGCCTTGGGTGGCGTTGGACCTAATCAAGTACAAACCAGGGGGTGGCGAAGTTTCTGCCCAGGAATATAAAGCCGCCCACGATCAGCTCATGCAGCAGGAGCAATGGATCATCGATGGCTTTGGCTCATGGGACACGGTGTGGAAAAGACTGGATGCTGCCGACACCCTGATATATCTGGATATGCCGGTGTTGCGGCATTACTGGTGGGTGACGAAGCGATTTTTAAAAGGGATTTTTGTTCCCCCTGAAAGTTGGCCCCCCAATAGCCCCCTACTGAAAGGAACATTGAATAGCTACGCCACCGTCAAGCTTTGCCACCAGAAGTTGACGCCCCGGTATCGAGTCTATGTGCATCAAGCTAAAGCAACGAAGCAGGTTTACCATTTACGTTCCCCTAGAGATGTGAAGGCGTTTTACCAAGTCATTGCGGCAGCCGAGAACTGAAGGAGGATTGAGTCTTTGCAGGGGGCTGTATAGCTATGAATCTAGCGCTGCACGGAGCGATCGCCCGATGACCTTCAGTCGAATTTTGACCAATATCTGTTCTGACAATCTCCCGGCCAGCCGCGATTTTTATGTGGCGCTGCTGGGATTTGAGGTGAACTACGACAGCGATTGGTATGTGCAACTGCGCTGTCCCACTAATGCTGAGCTGGAATTTGGCATCATTGACCGCCAGAGCGAGCTGGTGCCGCCTCAGTTTCAAACTGTGCCTACCGGCATGTATGTCACTTTTGTGGTCCCGGATGTGGATGCAGTTTTTGCCAAGGCTCAATCCCTGGGGTTAGAAATTATTCAAGCGCCACGCAATGAGTTTTACGGCCAGCGTCGCTTTCTGACCGTTGACCCCAATGGATGCCTGCTGGATATCTGTTCCCCCTGGTCAGATACCGAAAAATAGGCGTTGCTGAATTAGGACGATTCGCCCCCCTAGCCCCCCAATTCTGATACCACTGGCGAAATACACATTTGAAAATATTGGTGAAATGGCTAATGCTTCCGAGGCCCAGCCCCAATTCTGGGGGAGCCAG
>JAAUQE010000215.1 GCA_012032425.1 Leptolyngbya sp. RL_3_1
GCCCCCACATCTGCTCCAGCACCTGATTCTCAAACGCCTGGAACCAAGTGCCCCAGCCCTCGCTCCAGCATCTGGGCCTCAACTAATCCTGGAACCAAGTGCCCCAGCCCTGCTCCAATAGCTCCGCTTCAAAATCTTGAAACCAAGTGCCCCAACCCTGCGCTAACAGCTGGTCCTTAAACGCTTGAAACCAAGTACCCCAGCCCTGCTCCAGGATTTGATTCTCAAACCCTTGGAACCAGGTGCCCCAGCCCTGCTCCATCACCTGGTCTTTAAACGCATTAAACCAAGCCTCATAGCCCAGACTCTGCCAGTCATCGCCATTAGTCAAAGCCGCTTCCACCGCTTCGACATCGACGCCAAACGTACCCGCCACGGTTTTTTGGGCTTGGTCGTAAAGGGCATCGAGGTCAAGACCATTGGCCAGGGCAGCATAGTCCACATCCCAGCCGATCGCATCAAACGCGGTTAAATCCAGCTTCGAGATATCGGTGCGTTCCTTGTACCCCAACGTGGGGTCCATGATGCCGAGGGCGGTTTGGAACCGTTGCCAGTGGCTGGCTTGATACTCATTGCCCTCTTCAAACTCAGCCATGCTGGTTTGGCCACCATCAATGGAGAAGTAAGCCGCATCGCCGAAGGTGAGGTCGCTGATACCATCGCCATCGCTATGGCGCATTAAATCCAGGGCGGTGATGCCTTCGGTGCGTTGTTCACCGGAGTGCATCGTGAAGGTGTTGATTAGGCCATCTAGGCCGCTGACGAAACCGAGGTTATGGCCAATCTCGTGGAGGGCCATGGTCAGGAAGTCGAGAGTATTCTCAGGGGCGTCGGCTTTGCGGGTCAGGTCGTAGTGCCAGTTGTAGCTGTTGTTGATCAGGATGTAGCCGTCGAGGCCATCGGGATTGGCTAAGACATCTCGATCCCAAGTGCTGCCGTCTGCTAAAACTAAGGCCGCTTCCATGCCGAGGGCTTTGGCTTGGGCGCGGGTGAGCATCAGCTCGGTGTTGCCATCGACCTGCTCGCCATTGACGGTGATGTCGAGGGTATTGCCTGCTTGGAGGGCATTAACGACGGAATCATCTTCAGCAGAGGTGGCGTCGGCTGCTAAGTAGGCTTGGTAAGCGCCGTAGTGGGTGTCGTGAAAGATGGGGATAGCGCCGCCGACGGCTTGACCGTTTTCGCCCAGTTCGCTGGTGGCCCCGATGCGCAGGTTGAGGCTGACGACGTCTTTGAGCAGCTTAGACCAGATCGCGGCGGCCATTTTGAGGCCAACCCGCTGCTCTAGGGTGACATTGGGGTCGTAGGTGAAATTGAACTGCGCCATGATTTTCAGGTCTGAAGTGAGTCAAAAGAATCTGATCGCCGCAAGAGTCCAGCGCAACCTACGCATCCCGGCTTTTCGCGAGCGACATCAGCACTCGGCGTGGCCAACGGCCATGGAGCAGGAATCCAAGCAGGTTGTTAGTGGCTTGATCTAGACGAACGACGGATATTACGAACGGACCAGGGAAAACATAAACGTCCGAGGTGGCAAAATTTTTGCCTCACGGGCTCGGAACATCAACACACAGGATTTAAGTAGATGCAGGGTTCTAGCCAACTGGGTTTGACGAAGATGACGGGAATCATCACGTCAAGCCAAATGCAATAAACTCAATCAGTAGATGCAGGATTCTAGCGGGCCTGACGCAGATAACGGGAATCATCACGCCAAGCTATTTGATGTTTTAAAAGATACATAAAAACTAGCCATCTACAGACTACCCGATCGCTCTTAATGCGACAACTCTTTTCTCAGAGACTTTAATTTCAAGGCTTTTCAACATCGGCGCTTAATAAAAGGTCTCAGTGCTGGTAGATAAGGACAACCGTATTTACCGGCATAAAATTCACAACTTTAATAATTTCTAGGGGTAAATACTGATACGTCGAAAAATGCTCCGTGGATTTACGGAGGCTGTTTACCCGTGCGGAAATATCGACGATCCATTCGCTCAATTGCAACAATGCTGATCTGGGTGCTTAGGCGACGGGCACCCACAGCCCTTGAGTCGCGGCGCGATTAAAACGGGGCTCAGTATTGCCTAGCAGCGTCGAGGCCGCCGCCGCGCTCAGCGGTTCTGAAAAGAGGAAGCCCTGCATATACTGGCAGCCAATCTGGCGTAAGGCATTCATTTCGTCCTCGGTTTCAATGCCTTCGGCAATCACATTCAAACCCAGCTTGGCGGCTAGCGCCACGATCGCCTCACTGATCACCCAGTTCTGACTGGCGATAAAGGAGCGATCAATTTTGAGGGTGTCGAGGGGCAGCTCTTGCAGACGGGCGAGGGCTGAGTAGCCAGTGCCAAAATCATCTAAATAAAGCTGTACTCCCAGTTGCTTCAGGGCTTGCAGCACCTCCAGGGCGACTTTACGATTGTCGATCAAGGCGCTTTCGGTGATTTCGAGCTTGAGGCTGTGGGGGTCGAGTTGACTGCTGTGCAAAATTTGTTTGATGCGGGTCACCAGCTCTAAGTCGGAAAGCTGTAGGGCCGAGATATTGACGCTGACGGTGAGGGGGACAAGCTGTGGGAACTGCTGCTGCCAGTCCCGGAGTTGATGGCAGGCTGCCTCGATCAGGCGGATGCCAAGCGGATGGATAAAGCCGTTTTCTTCGGCCAGGGAAATAAACATTGCTGGCGCAATTGACCCCTGCTGGGGGTGCTGCCATCGCGCCAGGGCTTCAAACCCGACAATGGTGAGGGTATCGATGGCAATGATCGGTTGATAGACCAGATAAAACTGCCCCTGACTTAAACCAGTAGAGAAGTCTTGCTGGAGCTGTAGAACCTTGATTTGATCGGCAGAGAGCGTGGCGTGCAGGATATGGGGTTGAGCCTCCATGGCTCGGGCCAATCGCATCAGCCGGTCCATATTTTCTAGGGCAATGCCTAGGACCTGGCTGCCTTCCCGCGTCAGCTGACCAAAGCGACCGGCCATCAGCATACTGATGGCGACTTGCAAATGGGCGACCGGATGACGAAGCTCGTGCCGAACTAAAGCAGAAAGATCCTCAAGCTGACTGGGAGAGTCTCCAACAGAGGTCGGTTTCATGGGGTGAGTGACGATTCAGGAGGGGGCAAACCAGGCGTGGCCCTGGGGGACTCCGGCGAAAACCGGCCCATGGCTTCTGATCACTACGGTGCGGCATTCTTGGCATCTCGACTAGATCTCCCCTTGGTTCTTGACGATTGCCAGGGTATACATGAAGCCTTGATGAATTGACCGGCGGCGCTCTTGGCGTCTTTGAACCCCCTGGGTAGGGTGGAGGGAGCCGCGATCAGACCCTTGCCCCTGGGTATCTTGGCAATGATGTTGACTGGAGATTGCTGGAGACTCTGTGGCGCGGCTCCTGACGGATCTCCTGATCAGTAGTTGGACCTTGAATCAGGGCATTTTCCAGTCATGACTCGATTATGGAAGGGAATTCAGCAGCGGTTAGACCAGGTGGTTCTGCCGTTAGCGATCGCCCCCAGCATGGCGCTCTTGGTCACCGTGGGGGATATTTAGGTACCTTTAACCTGCTCGAATATTCCATTCGGGATGCATTTTTTCGTTTTAGACCAATCGCCGCCGTAGATGACAGTATCGTGATCGTCACCATCGACGAAGCGGACATTCAGGCGGCAGGGGATTGGCCGATTACCGATGAAACCTTGGCGGCGCTGCTGCGCGAAATTAGCGCCCAAGAGCCGATTGTGATTGGGGTGAATCTCTATCGGGATTTGCCCGAAGAGCCCGGTCACGCTGAGCTACTCTCACTGTTTAGAACCACCCCAGAAATCATCGGGATTGAGAAAATCACCGGCAACCGCGTGGCCCCGCCGCCGGTGCTGCGGGAAACCAATCGGGTCGCGATCGCTGATTTTTTGATCGATCAAGACGGCACGATTCGACGGGCGCTCCTCTCCGCCCAGGACCCTCAAGCCGATAATGTGCCCAAGTTTGGGTTGGCGGCGGAGGTGGCCCTGCGCTACTTAGCCCATCAGGGGATTCACCCCGTTCCTGACCCGGACCATCCCGGAAATCTGACCTTGGGGCAAGGGGCGTTTTCGCCCATGGGCGATCGCGAGGCGGGCTATAGCGATCTGGCCGGATATCAAGTGTTGATCAACTGGCTCGGCCCCGCCAATCGCTATCAGCAAGTGCCCATGCAGGCGATTCTGGCGGGGGACTTTCCCGCAGAGCTGCTGCGCGATCGGATCGTGCTGGTGGGCTCCACCGCCGCCAGCGTCAACGACTTTTATGACACCCCTTACAACTACGCCTGGACCTCTGCCGCCAGGGCACCCATGGCCGGTGTGTTTATCCACGCCAATATCGCCAGTCAAATTATTCAGACTGCACCCAAGGCCGGACCTCTTTGCGAGGATGGTCGGCTGCCCAGGAAGGAGCCTGGGTCTTGCTCTGGGCCTTGATCGGTGCCCTGAGTGCTTGGGGCCTGGAGTTCAAGGGTCGGCACCAACAGCGGGCTCTGCCCTACGCCTTATTCAGCACCTTGGGGTTTGCCCTGGTGATTTTTGGCAGCGCCTACGGGGCCTTCAATGGGGGGCTGATCGTCCCCGTGGTCACCCCGATTACGGCCCTCGGGCTGAGCGCGATCGTCGCCGTCAACGCCTTTAAAAAGCAGCAGCTCCAACTCGCCAATGCTCAACTCGAACAGGCCAACCTGAAACTCCTCAGCTATTCCAAAGATCTCGAACTGAAAGTCAAAGAACGGACGGCTGAACTGGATTTGGCGAAACAGGCCGCCGATGATGCCAACCAGGCCAAGAGCGAATTTTTGGCCCATATGAGCCACGACCTGAGAACCCCCCTCAACGGCATCTTGGGCTATACCCAAATCCTGAAATATTCCAGCCAGCTCACTGCCGCCACCGAAGATGGCATCCACATCATTCATCAATGCGGCACCCACCTGCTGAACCTGATCAATGACATCCTCGATCTATCCAAAATTGAAGCCCGCAAACTGGAGCTGCTGCCCACCGATGTCAGCCTCACTGCACTGCTCACCGAAGTGATTGAGATTGGCCAAATTCGGGCGCAGCAAAAGGGGATTGATTTACAAACTGATCTGGATCCGAATTTGCCGGAAGGAGTGGTGGTAGACGAGAAACGATTTAGACAGGTCTTGATTAATCTCTTGGGCAATGCGGTCAAGTTCACCGACCAGGGGCGAGTCACCTTCAGGGCCTTGCCCATTGGCCAGGGTGCTGACGCCAACCAACGGATTCGATTCCTAATCGAAGATACCGGGGTGGGCATGACTGCCGAGCAGGTGGAGCGGATCTTTTCGCCCTTTGAGCAAGTGGGGGATGCCCAGCGTCAGGCAGAGGGGACGGGGTTGGGGCTGGCCATTAGTCAACAAATTATCGGGCTGATGCAGAGCCAGATCCAGGTCGAGAGTCGCCCTGGGGAAGGGAGTCAATTTTGGGTGGATTTAGACCTGCCCCTGAGCCACGAATTTGTCGCTCCGGCAGCGCGATCGCCAGCCCCCCGAATTGTGGGTATCCAGTCCGCATCGCCCACCCTGCTAGTGGCCGATGACAACCGGGTCAATCGCTCCATGGTGGTGTGCTTTTTAGAGTCCCTTGGCTTCTCAATTATGGAGGCCAGCGATGGCCTCGAAGCGTTTGATTTGGCCTGTCAACAGCCGATTGATCTGGTGCTCACCGATTTGCTCATGCCCGGTCTGGACGGGCTCGCCCTGACGAAAAAGCTGCGGCAGCATCCCGACCGAGCACATTTGCCCATCGTGATGTTTACCGCCACCATCTTCGAAAAAGATCGTCAGGCCAGCTTTGCCGCCGGTGCCAATGCCTTTTTAAAGAAACCGATCGATCTCTCCGAATTGCTCCAGGTCCTAGAAACCCAACTCCAGTTGGACTGGATCTATGAACAGCAACCGGAGTCCGTTGGGCAAACTGAAAGCGTGCCTGCGCTAACGCCCCCAGACGGCGCGCGTTTAGTCCCTCCCCCGCCCGCCGTGCTAGAGCAGCTGATCTTTTTGGCCAAGATGGGGGATATTGATGCCCTCGAAAATCAAGTAGCATCCCTCTCACAAGCTGCCAGCGATGGGAATTGGACGGCCTTTATTGAAGCCGTCAGCGGGTTTACAGCGGCCTTTAAAGTCAGAGATCTACGAGAATTTTTAAACACCTTTCAAAAAGAAAGTGTTGTACCCTACCAACGACCATGACTAACAACGACATCGGCAAAATTTTACTGGTAGATGACCAACCGGCCAATCTCAAGGTTTTATCCGAATCACTCCGTCACGAAGACTGGATCACCTTAGTGGCACCGGATGGAGAGTCGGCGCTAGCGCAAATTGACTACGCCAAACCCGACTTGGTCTTGCTCGATGTCTTGATGCCCGGTATTGATGGCTTTGAAACCTGCAAGCGCCTGAAAAGCAATCCTGAAACGGCGGCCATTCCGGTGATTTTTATGACCGCCCTGTCGGATATTTTTGACAAGGTCAAAGGGTTTGAAATTGGGGCAGTGGATTATATTACCAAGCCCTTTCAACAAGAAGAGGTGATTGCTCGGGTAAAGCTGCACCTGAGGCTCCACCACCTCAGCCAAAAGCTCAGCCACAAGGTAGAGGAGCAGGCTGAAACCGAGGCTAA
>JAAUQE010000216.1 GCA_012032425.1 Leptolyngbya sp. RL_3_1
TCGTGGCCGGAAATTCCACCGCCACGTTGCCGGCCGGCGTGGCGATGACGCCCCCGGCCGCCCCGACGACCAAGGCTCGTGTCTGGGTCGGAGTGCAGTTGTCGCCGGGATCCCCCGGGCAGGGATCGCACAGATCGCCGACCCCGCTGCCGTCCGCATCGGACTGGTCGGGGTTGTAGACGTCGCGGACAGTTGTCCTGCCCATCGCAGAACAGGTCACGGTCCCGGTCGACGCAGCGATCGCACAGGTCGCCACCGCCTGCTGTAACCCCGCCGGACCCGATGCCACCCCATAGAGGGTGGAGAGAGTGGCGTTTTCTAAGCTGGATGCTTTGACCTGGGCCAGCTCCGCCTCATTGAGGACCGGAGATTCCAGCTTCAGTAACCGCGCATCTGCGGGACCCACATCGAGCAAGTTGCCCTTGCCCCGAGCTGGGTGGTCAGGGACATTACCAACCGCTCCCGCAAGGGGTCAATGGCCGGATTCGTCACCTGGGCAAAGCGCTGCTTGAAGTAGTCGTAGAGCAGGTGCGCCTTAGTGGAGAGCACCGCTAGGGGAATGTCGTCTCCCATGCAGAAGGTGGGCTCTTTAGCCAAGGCCGCCATGTCCTGAATGATCAGGTCTACATCTTCAGCGGTGTAGCCAAAGGCGGTCTGCTGTTGCAGCAGGGTGGCGGCATCCACCTGCAAGGGTTCTGAAAACAGTTGGGGGGGGATGACTTGGCGATGGGTTTCCAGCCAATCCCCATAGGGCTGTTGGCTGGCCACGCGGGCTTTAATTGTCCAGTTTTTGAGAATCTCCTGGGTGCCAAAATCTACCGCGATCATCTGGCCAGGACCCAGTCGTCCTTTTTCCACAATGTCCGCCACGGGAATATCCACCACCCCAGCTTCAGAGGAAACAATGATCAAGCCATCGCGGGTAATGGCGTAGCGGGCGGGCCGTAGGCCATTGCGATCGAGGGTGGCCCCCACCTGTTTGCCATCGCTAAACACCACCAGGGCCGGACCGTCCCAGGGCTCTTGGAGGCCGCTGTAATATTCGTAGAAATCGGTGATTTCGGGGTGATCTTCTAAATCAGGCTGGTCTTTGTAGGCTTCTGGCACCAAAATCATCAGCGCCTCTAGGGGGCTGCGCCCCGAGCGCACCAGCAGCTCCATCACCCCATCCAGGTTGGCGGAGTCGCTGTTGTCGGGATTCACAATCGGCATTAGCTCTTGGAGGCGATCGCCCACAGGGATGGCCAAATCGGCTTCCCGCGCCCGCATCCAGTTGAGGTTACCGACTAGGGTGTTGATTTCGCCGTTGTGACCGATCAGCCGCATCGGGTGGGCCAGGGGCCATTTGGGCATGGTGTTGGTGCTAAAGCGGCGGTGATAGACCGCGAAGGGGCTGACATAGTCGTTGTCCTGCAAGTCGAGGTAAAACTGCCGCAACACCTCGGACTGCACCATGCCTTTGTAAACCAGAGTGCGGCTCGAAAAAGAACAGACATAGGTGTCCTGGAGCACCGCCATGATCGCGGCATCTCCCTGCCAACCCATCACCTGGCGATGGGCTTGACGGCGTACCTGGTACAGCAGTCGCTCCAGTTCATCCCCTTTGAGCTGGGGGGACTGCACCAAGAATTGCTCAATTAAAGGTTGGTTTTTTAGCGCCTGGGGTCCTAGCACGTCGGGTTTGACGGGCACAGGACGCCAGCCCAGTACGGTCAAACCGGCGGCAGCGGCGGCGGTGGTAAAGCACTCACGGGCGATCGCCGCAGCCGCCGCCATCTGGGGCAAAAACACCATGGCCACGGCGGTGCGTTCAGTCTCTAGGGTCTGGCCCAAACCATCAGCCCACTTTTGCAGTAACGCCCCAGGGCATGGCGGTCATCACCCCCGCCCCGTCACCCGACTCGCGATCGGCGCAGCAGCCACCCCGGTGCTCCATACAGCTCAGAGCATTCAGGGCCTGCTCGACCAAGGTATGGCTGGCGCGGCCCTGCTGGTCGGCCACAAACCCCACCCCACAGGCGTCTCGTTCTTCGACCAGCGATCGCAGCCCCAAAGCGGCTGTTGTCTGATCCGATGCGGGCTTGGTGCCGTGATGTACCCGTGTATTTTCCATGAGACGCCTTGTCCAGTGACTATTATTCAACAACGATGCGATCCAACCAATTCAGGCTGCTTGCAGTCAAAACCGCCCTTTAACCTTTCAGGAGCTTGTCTACCATTCTCCGCGATCAGGCCCATGCCGATCCTGATCGACTTCTGAGCAATGGGCGATCCGGTTGCCTGCCAAACCAACTGCCTGCCAAACGAGGCAGCAACTAACCGCATCTTTGAGCGGGGACCAAGCAGCGCCTCGGTCTGAATAGGGATCGTTGATTATACTGTTGAGTCCCTAAGGAGTGGCTGTAGCCGTCTTAGCCAAATGGGGAGAAAGCTGGCGAAGGCCGTCGTTTCTAGACCCATTTTTTTCTTGAAGCAAAGTTGAAGCTCAGTGCCCCGACCATGAAGACTTGGCTATGAACCCCTAGATCGAGACACCAACACCGGTATCCACAGCACCACCGTTGTTATATTTGGCAAGGAAGGGCAACCTTCTGAACGGGTAGATTGCCGATCTCTTTTTATCTCTGCTCCCGATCTATCCCCTGTGCCTGCTCCCGTTGTTATGGTCCTGGTGAATCCCCTTAGTCCTCTCTTTAGGATCAGTGGGCATTTTAGTTAGTAAGGCCAATATCAGTCAGGCCAACTCGCCGTTGAACTTAACGTCACCCTCACGGAACCTGGAGGAACTTGCACCGTGCCCAAACTCGAAGAAGCCAAACAATCGATCGCCAATCTCTCTATGCCCATGGGCAACGCTGAAAATATCGCCGCGACAGAACTGCGGCCCTGGGGCTCTTTCACTGTTTTAGAAGAAGGCAGCCGCTATAAAATCAAGCGCATTGAGGTCAAACCGGGCCATCGTCTCAGCCTGCAGATGCACCATCATCGCAGTGAGCATTGGATTGTGGTGTGCGGCACTGCTAAGGTCACTTGCGGTGAGCAAGAGATTTTGCTGACCTCAAACCAATCCACCTATGTGCCCCCTTGCACCTCTCACCGGCTCGAAAATACCGGTGTGATCCCTTTGATTTTGATCGAGGTGCAAAACGGCGAGTACTTGGGTGAAGACGATATCGTCCGCTATCAAGATGACTATGCCCGCACCGACAAGACCCAGGATTGAGTTCTGTGGCTCCGTCACCGAAGGCTGATACCAATGCTGTCCTGAGACGCCTGCCCATCGTGGTGGGCGTTTTGGGTAGTGGCTTGCTCATGGTCAACCGTCTCTTAACCCCGGCATTGACCGACTCCCAGGCGCGATCGGATGTGATGGGGGTGATTTTGAGCGCCCTGCTGGTGCTCATCGGTCTACTTTGGCAGCAAGTGCAGCCCCGGCCCCCAGAAGCGGTGGTTCTCGAAGGGGAAAGTGGATTTGAGCTGGCAGAAACGTTGCCAGAGACGGTCCAGACTGAGCTGGCCTGGGCTTCGCACCTGCTCTTGACCAATACCGTGACGCGATCGCTCGTGGCCTATTACGACGATCAGGTGCTGATGCGTCGGGGCGTCCTGGGACCGACGGCAACGGTGACCCCAGGAACGATTCTGAAGCGGGTCCTCGAAACCGGTAAAGCCGTTTATTTAGTTAACCTCAAAATCTATCCCGGTCGCGTGGAATTTAACTATTTACCCCCCAATACCCAAGGGGTGATTTGCCAACCCCTGGGGGCAAAGGGGGTGCTGATCTTGGCCGCCAATGCCCCCCGCAGCTACACCAAGCAGGACGAGACTTGGGTGGAGGGGATTGCCGATAAGCTGGGCGAAACCCTAGATCGGCTGGGGGTTGCCAGCAATAGCACCAGCCCCGAATAGGCGGCGCACCTAGCCGCTACAATAGGCACACCATATTTTTGGTGACTGTCCCACAAGTCACGCTGACTCAGGGGACGGCTACCCTTTATCGTTGCCGACATGACGCACCCCACCGACGTCACCACCCTCGCCCAATGGATGGCTGCTGATTTTAGCAACCGGGCCCAGGCGATTGAAAATCCACCGCTATTTGCCCATATCCGGGTGTGTATGCGGCCACTACCCTATGGTTTGCTTGATGGGGTCAGTCTCTACCTAGAGCAGGCTTACGACATTATGCTGAACCAACCCTATCGGTCTCGGGTGCTGCGCCTCATTGCCGTTGACGGCCATATCGAAATCGAAAACTATCGCATTGCCGATGAGGAGCGGTTTTATGGGGCCAGCCGCAACCTCGATCAGCTCCAACAACTCACCGCAGACCAGGTGGAGAGAATGGCGGGCTGTAACTTTGTGGTGGCCTGGACGGGGCAATATTTCCAGGGGCAGGTGGAACCAGGTAAAGCCTGCCAAGTCGTTCGTAAGGGCAAGCCCTCTTATCTGGATAGCCACTTTGAAATTGATGCCCAGCGCTTCACCAGTTGGGATCGGGGCCGCGATCCCCAGACCGATGAGCATCTCTGGGGAGCCCTGGCCGGCCCGTTTGAATTTACTCGGCGGGCTAACTATAGTCACGAGGTGACGGCCAGCGTTTGAAGTGACGGGATTTTCAAGTCTGAGAGGCTTGACCCTCCGTCCCAACGGCCATGGCAGCTCCCGGTTCATAAAGGCTAGACTGAATCCTCTGCCATCACCCCTCTCCACCCTGTGATGCTCACCGCCTTTCACACTTGGTTTCGTCGTCAGCAGGCCAAATTCGTTCATCGCAAAGGCACCGCGCTCACGCGCAAAGGCAGCCTCAAAGCCGCGATCGCCTGCTTTACCCAAGCCCTACCCCATCACCCCGATCCGGCGGACTGCTATGCCCAGCGCGGCTTTGCCCAATGGCAATCCAAGCACCGTGAGGCGGCGATCGCGGACTATAACCAAGCGATCGCCCTCAACCCTGAACATGTGATCGCCTACGGCAACCGGGGATTATTGCGCTACGAGCTTGGGGATATTGCGGGGGCGATCACCGATTGGCACACCGCCCTCAGCTATCGGCCCCACTACGCCACAGCCCACTACAACCTGGGACTGCATTACGCCCAGCAGGGGAATCTCAGCGCCGCTCAAACCGCCCTCACCGCCGCTCTCGCCGCCAGCCCCAACTTGGCCGAAGCCTACTACCACCGGGGGAATGTGCGAGAGCGCTTGGGGGACCCTAACGGGGCCTTAGACGATTGGCAACTGGCGATCGCCAATGATCTATCAATGGACGCAGTCAAAGCCAAATTGCTGAATGTCCGACAAACCCACCACCAAGAACGCTTGTCGGCAACGGTGCAGGCCGCCTTACCGCCGGGAATCACCGCCCAGGTCAAACGCACCGATCAGCAACTCACCATTACCCTGACCCGCGAGTTGGGGATCCCGATCAACTATTTCACCCTGCCGGACCTGATTCGCCAAAGCCTGGTGCCCTTAGAGCTGGGCAATGTGCAACGCTTCCGCTTGTTAGGCCATGTGGGCAATCAAACCCAGCCAGAATGGAATCAGCAATACAAACTCTACGGGGGTTTACCCTGCCCCCCAGCCACTGGCGCTCGGCCATTATTACCACGGTGCTCTTGTTTCCCCCGTTTGGGGTGTTGGCGCTGGTCTATGCGGCCCAGGTGAAATCCCTCTACCAACGGGGTCACTACATTGCGGCCAAGCAAGCCTCAAATATTGTCCATAAGCTCTATCTGTTTAGCCGCACCGGCCTGATTGCGATCGCCAGCCTACTGGTGGTCTATTTCAGCTTTAACCTGCTCACGGGCATGGAGCCTCAGCCCCACACCGATGTCCAATCCCTGACCTCAATCCAGACCCCGTCCGGACCGGCATCGGCACGATACCGCTATGGGCGCTAAGGGAATGGCGCGAAAATAATAGGAGAGGTTTATCAAGGCTTCCGGTTCCTCTCCTTTCCAAGGAGAGGTTAGGTGAGGTTTTATCCCTGGAGCAAAACTACAGTTTTCATTATGGTCTTGGTTTATCTACAGGTCCTTAGGTCCTTTAGTTGCTTGCAGATCCCCATACAGACCGATTGATCCGGTACAAGACGTGATCGTGCAGGGGATGATCGGCGGGCAGCAGCGGATGTCCAAAGTCGTCCTGGGGGTCATGGGTCATGCCTAGCTTTTCCATCACCCGTCGGGAGCGCTGGTTTTTCGGCACAGTGAAGGACAGGATTTCGGCCAGTTGCAAAGTCTCAAACCCAAAGGCCAGCGCCGCTCTGGCCCCTTCGGGTGCATATCCGTGACCCCAGTAGTCAGCAGCCAGTCGCCAACCGATTTCGACACAGGGGGTGAAGGGGGCCTCAAATCGGGGGATAGCTAGGCCAATGAAACCCGCAAAAGCGCTAACGCCAGGAATTTCGACGGCCCATAGACCAAAACCATGGTGCTTGAAATGGGCCTCAATGCGATCGGCCAGGGCGTTACTTTCGGCGCGACTTAGCTGCGCGGGCAGATAGGTCATCACCCGAGGATCGGCGTTGAGGGCGGCAAAAGGGGAGCGATCGCTCTGGTGCCATCGTCGCAAGATCAGCCGTTCAGTGGGTAGGGGATCGCTTAGATACCGCATATTTGCCTCATGACCTATCGAGAGACTGACGCCTCTCAATAAGCAACACTT
>JAAUQE010000034.1 GCA_012032425.1 Leptolyngbya sp. RL_3_1
AACCCTGGTCGCTTCTGGGGGTCGATGCCGTCGCCGCCACCATTTGCGTAGCCGATAACCGCTGTAAACCAGCAAAAACACCACCACCCCAAAGGCGACTACCGGCACCAAAATCGCCAACAGCGACAGCACCGTTGCTGACAGCATTTCCCCCGTCGAGACCACCGGTCCGCCCGCTCCCCCAGACACACTCGCCGCCACCAGCCGCGTCACGCTAGTGGCCCCTTCCACGATTTCTGCCGTGCCGCCGCCCCCTAGCACTGCTACGGTCCACACCAGCATCGGGCTCAAATCCCCCACCATGGATAGCTCGAAGCGGTCAGCAACGTCCCGGCGACCGGGGCGGCAAAGACCTCTAAGGCATCCAACCCATTGCTGACCCATGGCACAAAATAAGCCAGCACCTCGATCGCCGCTGCGGCCCCCAAGGTAATCATGGCTGGAGAGGCACCCACCCATTGCCAATCGGGTGATAGGGTCACCACGCCACCATGGGCGGCAAGACTCAGGGCCAAGGGCGGGATAAAGATGCGAAAGCCAGAGGCGGCACTCAGACCCAACCCTAAACAGAGGGCCACCAAAAACGCCGGGATATCCATAGGGCATCATCTGCTGAGATATAGATCTGGTATACCGCACCCTTAAAGGGTTGGTTTCAAAATGGTTTGGGCAATTCGCTCCGCCGCCCCCGCTGCTCCCAAGCGCTGACGACCCTGCTCACCCATGGCGGCCAAACGCTGTGGATCAGCCATCACCCGCCGGATCGCTGGACCCACCGCTGCGGGGGTCGGCACCAGCGTCACGGATGGGCCTAACAAGCGGGTCTGAGATTCTGCAAATTGGGCCGTAAACTGTGGCCCTGCCCCTGGCAGGGTAAATGCCGGTTTTCCCAAGCCCACTACCTGCTCCGTGGCGGTACCGGCCATGGCGATCGCGCCATCCGCCACCTGCAAACAATCGGCATAGGCATCTTGACAGAGCTTGAGGGTGGCCGCACCTTGGGTGTAGGTCGGATAGGCGGCTGAGTTGCCCTGGGTCCAGCCCTGGGCTTGCAGCGGCGCGGCCAAGGTAGCGAGATCGAGGGCAGGGCGATCGCCCAATAAATGCACCGGCTCAGGCAGCGCCGCGATCACCCCCGCGAGGGATTGAACGATCAGCTGCCAATTACCGTAAGCCTCTGGGGCACGGGAGCCCGGTAACAGCACCAGGGTTAAGCCAGATGCCGGGGTTAAGAGCTGGGCCTGATCTGTCGGGGCCAAGCCATCCATCATCGGGTTGCCCACATGGACGTGCTCGATCCCCAAGGCTTGGAGCCGGTCGGCGGTGAGGCGATCGCGCACTACCACCCCCAGACAACGGGGCTGCCCCATCAGCCAGCGCTCCCAAGGAAAGTATCGGGACGCGCGTTGCCCCAGCCAAGACTCGGCCCAAGCCACCGTAGCCAGCGGTCCAGCCTCATCCCGCAGATAGTAATCTGACTTGGCTGTACCCACAAACCAATAGGGCTGACCGCTCCACCAGGCAAACAGCAGCGGGATTAAATCCCCCACCGCCAAGACCATTCCCCCAGGCTTCGCCCAATCCCCCATGGCGCGCATTTGGGTCCGGGTGAGCTGAATCAAGCCCCCCTTGAGGTCCTGGGCCAGTTGGCGGCTATCCATATAAATAAAGCCGCCAGAAGGTAACTGCTTAGTGGTACAAATCAGGGGGATGTTTTGATCCCGGAAGGGATGCCCGGTGCCCACCAAAGGCAATGCCGCGATCGCCCAATCCGGGGCTCGACGGTGCAGGGCTGCCAAAATCCGGGTCGCAATCACATCCTCCCCGTGGCCGTTACAGATGCAGAGCAGTCGAGAGTCCTTCATGGTGCGTTTGCTGGCAGACCGTTTCTCAGCCTATCCCACGGGTGACCCCAATCGGTTGCTTGATGACCGGGCTATGCCTCCCCTGGGGCTAATGGCTGATTTAGGGCTGGGACTAGAGGTTAAGTGGTAATGGCGAAGCGGCGCATCCTCTGCCTCAGTAATGGCCATGGCGAAGACTTAAATGCCACCTTAGTGATTCGTGCCCTGCGGCGGCTTGACCCCACGCTGCGGATTACGGCGATGCCCATCGTCGGGGAAGGGCAGGCCTATCGCAAGCTGGGGATCCCGATTATTGGCCCCACCGAATCGCTGCCCTCGGGGGGGTTCAACTACATCAATTTTGCGCGGTTTCTGAACCCCCGCAATTGGGTGCGCGACAAGAACCCAATTAGCCTGGGTCGTGATTTGGTGTCAGGGCTGGTGATCTTAATCTGGCGGCAATGGCGGGCCACCTGTCGCCATAGCCGCACCTGTGATCTGCTTTTTGCCACGGGCGATATCGTACCCATCCTGTTTGCGCTGCTGACGGGCAAACCCTTTGTGGTGTTTTTGGTTTCGACCTCGGCGTACTATGAGGGCCACGTCAAGCTGCCCCTGGTCTTGAAATGGGGACTGCGATCGCGGCGCTGCCAAAAGATTCTGACCCGAGATGGTTACACGGCGCGGGATTTGCAACGACGGGGGTTTCATCGCGCAATTTTTGCCGGCTACCCGATTATGGATACCCTCGCCCCCACCGGCAAAGCGATCAAGCGTGAGGCCCATTGCCCGTTGATTGCGCTGCTGCCGGGGAGTCGCTTACCGGAAGCGCGACAAAATTTGGGTCTGATGCTGCGCCTGTGTCAGGCGATCGCGGCGCGATGTCCGGCGCAGTTTGAGGCGGCGCTGGTTCCTCAGCTAGACGCCGAACAGGTGCAGGCTTTAGCCCAAAGCCAAGGTTGGCAGACCTCCCGCACTGGGGCGTTAACCCAGGGCACGGTGACGGTGGGCTATCACTATGGCCTGTTTGCCGATATTCTCCACCACTGTGATTTGGTGGTGGGCATGGCCGGGACGGCGGTGGAGCAGGCGGTGGGTTTAGGGAAGCCGGTGGTGCAAATTCCGGGGGCGGGGCCTCAATTCACCTACCTATTTGCGGAGGCCCAAATGCGGCTCTTGGGGCTATCGGTGGTGACGGTGGGCGATCGCCCTGCCGATCAAGCCATTCTAGAGACCGCCGCTGATCACATCAGTGACATGCTGACCGATCCGGCCTACTTACAAGCCTGTGTGGCCAATGGTCAGGAGCGAGTGGGTTTACCGGGCGGGTCGGAGGCGATCGCCCAAACCCTCTTAGAGATACTGGCAACGTTGTGATGGGGTCACAACAACGACTTCACCCACCTCTACATCCCAATCCTGCATCGCCACATCAGGGAGGTGCTGATGCATTTCCTGCCAGTCATATCCGGCTTGCAACGCTCGTACCAACCTCAGGAGCGGATTCGCCAAGATGCCCTTGAAGTCGGCCTCTTCAGGCAATTGGGGGCTGTAGGCCAACTGTTCTTGGGGCGGGGTGAACTGGGCCTTGACGCTGGCGTTGTTGCCTCGGGCATCGAGGCGATACCAACCGAATTCCGCTAAGTAAACCGCATTCAGTCCATGCAGGCAGTAGGGCGCACCTTGGTCATCCACGCTCAAACGCTGATAGCAGAAACCCGTGGGGATGCCCGTTGGCCCGCAACAATGCCGCTAGCAGGTGGCTCTTGGCATAGCAATAGCCGGTTTGATGGTGCAGCACGTCCGAGGCGTTGCAGGTCACCGGGTTCCTTTGGTAATCGACGCTGTGGTAAATGCGATCGCGCACCCACTCAAAGCAGGTTTTGGCAATCGCGCTCTTGTCCGGCTGCCCTGCTGCCAACTGCTGTGCCTGGGCCAACACTGCGGGGTGTTGCCAATCGATGATGTCAGTACTCTGTAAGTATGCCTGCATAACGGTTTTGCCAGGGAAGGATTCGCTGTTCACTCAGCCCTTGCACCGGGCAAGGTCAATGCAACTCAAAAAAGACTCCTGACCCAGATGCTTGACATAGGCTTTGACCAGCTTTTGCAGCGTATCCGTGGGTCCAATTTCAATCCAGTCATCAATAGAGCCCAAATAACAGTAGCGTTCAGCCTGGAAAAGTCGCTTTTCTTGGTCCACCAAAACAAATCTGAGATCCGAGGAGTAGTTGAGCGATCGCTCTAAAATTTGCTCGACTGCTTGATTGCCTCTGCCCAATGTAGAGGATGCTGATGTGACGATAGCTGCCAGTCGAGCAATGTCCTGATCAGGGGTAAAAATGCTGATTATTTCTTTTTTGACATCGATCAAAAACCGTTGGACCTTAGAAAAAGCTTCCATTCCCGCTTGGACTACGGCCAACTCTTCATCGGTGATTAACTGCGGTTGAATCTTTCTCAAAAAGACCTGGCCGTTAGGGTTCTCATAGATCTGATATCCCTTAGGAATCGTCTCAACCAAAGTCCCTTCAGCCTTCATCGAGAAAAAATATTTGGGCTTGCCAGTTTTAGTTTTACCTTCGTGCAGGTAATAGGTGCTCTGCTTGCGGTTGACGTACGTTATGGCCATGGTGACAGGGTGAGACCGGTAGATTCATTATCCTACCTACCGAAGGTTCTCCCGACAGAACCGAATTTTGGCTAAGGTCATGAAGTCATCATTGCCCTGCGGAGTCAATCGAGGAACTCTCTGAGGACGAGCAGGCCGTCTTCTTCACCGGTCTGACCAAGATGATTCGCAAACTCCAGGACCAGGGCAAGATCCCCACCGCCAGAATGTGCGCCACCTGTGAATACTTCAGCGCCAATGTATACGACGATGCGGTAAGGCCCCATCACTGCAACCTGGTGAATGCGCCCTTTGGCGATCGCGACTTGCGGCTGGATTGCCCCGAACACCAAGAAATTCGTTGAAACCCATCGCCTCGCCCTGCTGGGTCGGTGCGAAGCCCTGAAGGAACTCCAGACCAGAACCAGAACTGGGAGCAGCCACAGACCAAGCCCTTAACCCAAACAGTAGAATTTCAAAACCAGACTTAGAATCGGCGCAAACCTCATGAATGCTAGCGTTTTGAGCCTCTTTGCAGTATTGTAAAGTTTTGCAAACTCTGTCCTGTGCTGGATGCTGAAAGGCGGTGCTGATGCGCCATTGGCCATCCCCTGCATTCCTTGCCCCAGGGGAGTTGCGTCCTTAACCGAGATTAATTTGTGCAATTAATTGATTCGTCTCCTGTGGCGGCTGAGTCGGTCGCTGCTTCTTGTCGGCAAGAACTGCCGTTCACGCTCAAGGATGTCAGAAACGCGATTCCCGATTATTGCTTCGAACCCAATACATTTAGATCGCTCGCTTATCTGTGCTTAGATTTTGGCATTATTGCTGGGCTGTATGCCCTAGCGGCTTATCTCAACTCCTGGTGGTTTTTCCCGCTCTTCTGGGTCGCCCAAGGCACGATGTTCTGGGCGCTATTTGTGGTGGGTCATGACTGCGGTCATGGCTCTTTTTCAAAGCATAAATGGCTCAATAGCTTGATTGGACATGTGGCGCATTCGCCGATTTAGTGCCTTATCACGGCTGGCGAATTACTCACCGTCATCACCATGCCAATACGGGCAATATGGACACGGATGAAAGCTGGTTCCCAGTGCCTCAGTCTGAATATGAGAGCATGACCTGGCCCATCAAGCTGATCCGATTTCAACTGTTGCTATTGGCCTACCCAGTTTATTTATTTGTCGGCACTCGGGGGAATAATCATTCCCACTTTTCACCCCAAAATCAGCTCTTTAAGCCCTCTGAGAAACGGGACATCATCACCAGCACGATTTGCTGGAGCCTCATGGTCACCGGTTTGGTGATGCTGGGCGTACAGTTTGGATTACTTTTTGTCGTCAAGTATTACTTGATGCCCTATCTGGTCTTTGTGGTCTGGCTTGATTTGGTGACCTATTTGCACCACACCGTGCCTGAGTTGCCCTGGTATCGCAACGATGACTGGTTTTTCTTGAAGGGGGCATTGTCAACGATTGATCATGACTATGGCTTCATCAACAACATCCATCACAACATCGGTACCCATGTGGCGCATCATATTTTTTCAAATATGCCCCACTACCATTTGAAGACGGCAACTGAGGCAATTAAACCAATTTTGGGTGAATACTATCACGCCTCAACGGAACCCATTTGGACGCTCCTGTGGCGATCGATGCGCACCTGCCATTATGTGGCTGATCACGGTTCCAAAGTCTACTACCAGGCAGATCGTGCCCATTAGAGATCGTCCGACAGTTTAGGCTGTAATCCACATCAAAACAGGGAGCGAGAGTTCAGCCATCTCCGCTCCCTGTTTTTTGGCCATATTGAGGTAAATAATGCTGCCAGGGTGAGGCCCATCCCGATCGCCCTCGCTTTGCCCCCAACTACCCGGTCGCTAAATATGTCGGGTATTGCAGGGTAAAGGAAAAAACGAGGTCGCCTTGCTCTGCCAGCTTCTGTCTGATTTGGCGATTGTAGTCATGGCCAGATAATTGCTGTCACCAGGCCGACTGGCGAGATCGGCTGTTAAGGCCACAATGGTTTCATGATTTGGAGGTGCCATGGCCCCATTGTTTCACATCCCCTAACCCCCGCCGCAACGGCCAAAACGCGATCGCCCGACCGGTAGTCACTTTCTCTTGATCTCTGGGGTCAGTGCCGGTTACTGCGATCGCCATGGCTACCGCTTTGACGTGGGAGCCTCAATGATGTTTGGCTTTGGCCACCTGGGCACCAGCAACCGCTTGACCCGTGCCCTCGCTGCCGTCGGTAACGTCATACCTGACTAGGCAGACTTAAACTGACCCTACACTGACCCTACTCCGTGCTGCCCTCACCCCAGTTCTTAGGAGATTTTGGGCCATAAAAGTACCCAGCATACGGTGCCTCACGCTGCGCTGACGGCACCCTACTGTAGGTAAAGTCTTTCCTGAAGATCTCCTTAAAGCTCGGCTAGTACCGCTACGCGGAATTCAAAATGCAAAGCCTTGTCAGATCAGCACTTCCAGCTTTTTGAAGGGTGGCGCAACTTACGCCGCGCGGTACTAGGGAGGGATTTAGTTAAGCATCTCATCTGCGTCAGCCAAGAGCGATCGCATCGTGGCCACGAGTTGTTTCAGCTTCACCGGTTTGGCCAGGTAATCATCTGCACCCGCCGCGAGACAGCGCTCTCGGTCCCCTTTCATGGCCAGAGCCGTGAGGGCAATGATCGGCACCTGCTGTAGGGCTTCATCCCTACGGATAGTCGCGATCGCCTCTAGCCCATCCATTCCCGGCATCTGAATATCCATCAAGATCAGGTTAGGGGTCTGGGCTTGGGCCAGGGCAATGGCCGTCTGCCCGTCCTTGGCGATGATCACTTCATAGCCTTTCGCGGCCAGGTACCCCTGAATCACATCAATATTGTCTGGGCTGTCCTCCGCTAAGAGGACTAAGGGAACAGCGGGAGGCTGGGCAGTTAGGGCAATATCGTTGTCTGGGTGGCGGATCACGGCAGGCGGCAGCTTAGCACCGGGAGAACAAGGTAACTCGACGCTAAAGCAACTGCCCACACCAAATTCGCTGGTGGCGTCAACCCGCCCATCATGGAGTTCAACGATGCGCTTCACTAATGCCAGCCCTAGCCCAGTACCGGTATATTGACGATTCAAAGCGGTATCCACTTGCACAAAAGGCTGAAAGAGCCGCTCTAACTGATTTGGCTTAATCCCAATGCCAGTATCTTCGACCGTGAATTTGAGCCCGTATTCGGCTGTGTCAGGGTTGGGTGCCGTGAGGCTTATGGACAGGGTGACATGGCCTCCCTCTGGGGTAAATTTCACTGCATTATTGAGCAGGTTAATCAAGACTTGCCGGATGCGGCGTTCATCCAGCATGAGCTCTGGCATGGGCTCATCGGGGCATTGCTCTATCAATCGGATCTTTTTCTGATTAGCCAGTTGTTTCACAAAGGTCAAGCTGGATTTGCACAGGGTGCCGATCTGGGTCGGGGTCCGCTCCAAGGACAGTGCGCCAGCTTCGACTTTCGCGAGATCAAGGATGTCATCAATCAGCTCGAGTAGGTGCTGGCCGCTACGTTCAACGGTGCTCAAGGATTTGAGCTGCTTTTCATTGAGCGGCCCGCAGATCTGTTCAATTAAGGCTTCGGTCATGCCCAAAATGGCATTGAGTGGCGTCCGCAGCTCGTGGCTCATATTGGCCAGAAATTCATCTTTGAGACGGGTGGCTCGGGCCAACTCCATATTGGAAATCGCCAGTTGCTGATTGCGTTGGGTGAGGAGCTGTTGAGCTTGCTCCCGTTGGGTAAGCTGCTGGTGTAGTTGCTCGACCAAGTGGGCTTGCTGAATGGCGATCGCGAGTTGGTCGGCAATTTTTGGAGCAGTGCCACTTCCCAGGATTGCCATCGGCGCGGGCGACCGCATTGATGGGCAATCAGCAACCCCCACAGGGTTTGTTGCTGAATAATGGGAATCACGAGCTTGGCCTTAACCTGCAACTCGGTTAAGAACTCTACTAGGCAGGGAAATTTGACCTGGGCCGCCTCATCGGCACGATCATTCACTAGGCCAATCTTGCCTTGAGCGTATTCATCGCGGGTCTCGGGTGGAAACACCTCTTCAGGAAAGACGCGATCGAGAATCGTCGGCCAACCTGGCAAGCTCGACTCGGCAATAGTTGCGCCCGTACCGTTGGGAAAGACGCGATAAACCAAGACGCGATCGGCTTCAAAGACTTGGCGAACTTCCTGGACCGTTGCCGTCAGAATTTCGTCTAATTTCAGAGATGAGCGCACGCGCTGGGTGATGCTGGCCAGTAACCGATCTTGATGGGCTTGTTGCTGTAAACGCTGCTCGGCTTTTTTGCGGATCACCAGATCAGTCTGTAACTGCTGATAGAAATCGGCTTGCTGAATGGCGATCGCCAATTGGCTGGCCAACTGCTGGGTCAAGTTCACCTCTTCGGCTTCCCAGTAGCGAGGCGCAGAGCATTGATGAATACAGAGTAGCCCCCAGAGCTTCTCTTTCAGAATTAAGGGGATAACGAGGTTCGCCCGAATCTGAAATTGCTCCAGAATATCGATATGACAACGGGAGACTTCAGGTTTGTAAATATCTTCAAGGGCACAATATTGACCCTGGAAATACAGTTCAGCGTAGCTCTCCCCAAAGGAATGATCATGAACCCGCTTAGCCAGTACAGAGTCAAACTCGGCCAACACAGATTCGGCCACAAATTGGCCATCATCATAGTTAGAGGCTGGATCAAATTTAAAAATCGCGACGCGATCGGCTCGAATAAATTGGCGAACCTCGGTACAAGCCGTATCAAAAATTTCCTGGAGGTGTAGAGATTGACTGATACGTTGAATGCTGGCGCGTAAAAGCCGCTCTCGTTCGATCTGGACCTGAATGGTTTTCTCGGCCTGTTTACGCTCATCCAATTCCGCTTGCAATTGTGCTAGCAGAGTCGATTTTTGAATGGCGATCTCCAATTGAATCGCCAATTGCAAGGTCAGATCAATTTCATGGGCTTGCCAATGACGGGCACCAGAACATTGGTGCAAACAGAGTAACCCCCACAGCCCCCCTGACCACATTAGGGGAATGACCAAATTGGCTCGCACCTGAAACTGGGCCAGAATATCAATATGGCAGGTGGCTAGATTGTGGCTATAAATGTCGTCAAAACACCAATACTGTCCCTGAAAATAACGGCTCTCACAGGTGTCGCCAAAGCAATGATCTGCGACCTGTTTGGCGATGACTGAGCCATAGGGCTCCAATCGCGATTCTGCTACAAATGTGCCCTGCTTGCAGCCTGAATCGGGTTCAAATCTAAAAATTGCCACCCGATCCACTTGGTTAAACGCTCGGATCTCAGCACAAGCCGTATCGAATAGGGTCTGTAAATTGACCGACTGGCTAATCTTGAGGCTGATTTCTCTGAGTAACGTGTTTGGGTGGGGAGGCATGTTAATTCAGTTGCAAGGATGGACAGCAACGGAGCACTGCTGATGATTCCCCGAGCCATTTGGGTAAGAGGTTGTTTGAAAAGGGGGTAATCCAGCGCAGGTTGGCTGTAGCCCTGATGGTGTCGTAGTCTGTTTTGGGTAATCCCTGTCGCTAAACGCAATCCAGAGAATTTTTCAAACACCCTCTAAGGCAAACACCCTCTAAGGCAAACAACCTCTACAAACAACCTCTAAGGTAGACAAGGGGATAAATCGACTCAATCCGTAACCGGTTTATTGGCTCAGTTCTCCCAAGATTGTTCCCCTATTACCGCGCGGCGTAAATTGCGCCACCTTTCAAAAAGCTGGAAGTGCTGATCTGACAAGGCTTTGCATTTTGCATTTTGCATTCCGCGTGGCGGTACTCTGGGCCTGCTGTAGCGCAGGGGAGACGGGCAGGCACAGAACGACCCGTGCAATGCTGGCGACAATCGGCTCAACCCTTAAAAACGTATTCTGGAAGAGGTGCCATGGCCCCCACTGGGATATCGATAATGCCTACCGCAACTGCACCCGCCCGATCGCCCGACGGTAGTCACTTCGACGTGATTGTGATTGGGGCGGGTATTGGCGGCTTGGTTACCGCCACCCAACTGGCCGCCAAGGGGCTGAAGCCCTTGGTGCTGGAGCGATATCTGATCCCTGGCGGCAGTGCCGGTTACTTCGATCGCGACGGCTACCGCTTTGACGTCGGGGCCTCGATGATTTTTGGCTTTGGCCACCAGGGCACCACCAATCTGCTCACCCGTGCCCTCGCCGCCGTCGGCCAGTCCATCGACACCATCCCCGATCCGGTGCAGGTCCACTATCACCTGCCGAATGACTTATCCGTGCGGGTGCATCGAGATTACGAGCAATTTCTGGCGGAACTCACGGCCCGCTTTCCCCAGGAACGCGCGGGCATTCGTAAGTTCTACGATGCCTGCTGGGCGTTTTTAACTGCTTGAACCGCATCGAGCTGCTCTCCCTCGAAGAGCCCCGTTACCTGGCCCGCGTGTTTTGGCAACATCCCCTCGCCTGCCTGGGCTTGGCCCGTCATCTGCCCTTTAACGTGGGGCGTTTAGCCCGCCGCCATTTGCGGGATCCCGAGCTGCTGCGGTTCATCGATATGGAATGCTACTGCTGGTCCGTGGTGCCCGCCGCCAAGACCCCGCTGATCAATGCCGGGATGGTGTTTAGCGATCGCCACTACGGCGGCGTCAACTATCCCAAAGGCGGTGTCGGCACCATTGCTCAGGCGTTGGCCACCGGGTTGGCCAACCATGGCGGCCAGGTGCAGTACCAGTCGCGGGTGACCCGCATCCTGACTGAGCAGGGTCGTGCGGTCGGGGTGAAGCTGGCCACGGGTGAGACCTACTGGGCCAAACGCATCGTCTCCAACGCCACCCGCTGGGACACCTTTGGGGCACTCCTCAAGGAAGAACCGCTGCCCAAAGCCGAGCAGCGCTGGCAACAGCGCTACCAACGTTCCCCCAGTTTCCTGAGTCTGCATTTAGGGGTTGATAGCGCCGTCATTCCTGCCGAGACCAACTGTCACCACATTTTGTTAAAAGATTGGTCAGAACTAGAAGCCTCCTACGGCACAGTGTTTGTCTCAATCCCTACCTTGCTGGATTCCAGCTTGGCTCCCCCAGGTCACCACATCGTCCACGCCTTTACCCCCAGTTGGCTAAACGATTGGGATAACCTTGGACCCACCCAATATCAGGCTCAAAAGCAAGCCAAAGCAAATCAAGTGATTGCCCGATTAGGATGCCTCTTTCCTGGTCTAGGCCAATCCATTCACCATTGCTCGATCGGCACCCCCCGCAGTCACCGCCGCTTTCTGGGTCGCCGGGACGGCACCTACGGCCCTATGCCCGCACGTCCACTGCCAGGACTGCTGACCATGCCCTTTAACCGCACCCCCTTGCCGGGACTGTACTGCGTGGGCGACAGCACCTTCCCTGGTCAGGGCCTCAACGCCGTCGCCTTTTCGGGGTTTGCCTGTGCCCACCGGATCGCGGCGGATTTGGGAGGCTAAGCCATGGTGTTGGAGGGGGTTTTAGCGCCATTGCTGCTCACCTTGCGGTCCCATTGGGCGCTGTATCTGCTGGTGCAGCCAGACCGCTATGGCAGCATTGCCTATGAGTATGAGAAAAATTCCTATCCCCTGGCCCTAGCCGATGTCTTAGCGGCGACCCCGGAGGCCGATCAGGCCCTGGCGTTCCTCCAGCAGTTGGATCCAGAAGCGGAGACAACCCTGGGCATCGACCTCTACTCCAGCTTTGTGCTGAAGCTGCAAATCCGCAAGTATTTTGCCTTTGGAGATGCGTTGGACCCGGCCTACCGCGATCGCCTGTTCCAGGCCATGGCCCAACTCACTGCCACCGATCCCCTAGCGCAAGCGGCGGCATCTCCCCGGAAATTTTGGGCCAACTCCACCGACGACTGCACCACCCAGGTGGATTGCCGCAATACCGATAACCTTAGGGCCATGCGGGAAACCGCCCTGTATCTGATGGCCGAAGCAACCGGCAATGAATCCACCCGCCTGATCTACAAAGCCCACCTAGAACGCTATGTCTCTACCCTGCTGGATATCGGCATGGGGGAATGGGACAGTCCCACCTACCACGGTCATACCACCAGCGCCTATCTCAACCTCTACGACTTTGCCCAAGACCCCGAAGTGAAGCAGTTGGCCCAGTCCGCCCTAGACTGGCTGTTTCACAGTGCCGCCCTCAAATATTGGCGCGGCACCTGGACTGGCCCGGTCAAACGCCCCGGCGGCACCGACGCTGAACGCTTCTTTTGGCTTTACTTCGGTCAAGGACCGCCCCCAGACACCGCCTCCAAAGACTGGATTCACGCCCTCACCAGCGACTATCGTCCTCCTGCTGGGGTGATGGCGATCGCCCAGCGCCAGATCCCCTTACCTCAAGAAATTCGCCGCACCCATCCCCACTACGAAAACTGGCTCCCCGAGCTTTACGGCCCCGCCTTTTACGAAACCCTCTACCTGGCCCACAGCTATCAACTGGGCAGCCTACTTCACGGCACCGGTGGGGATTGGCAAGGGTTTAGCTTGGCGGTGGCGCAGGGGCAAGGGGTGAATCAGATGCGGGTCGAAGGGGGCGGTCAACAGGCCATCGCTCAGCACCACAATTTGCTGATCTGGCAGGGCACCCATCCCCCGCAGCTCACCCTGCCCGCTGGCACCCAAACCCAGGTGGGAGACATCACCTTTATCGAGACCGAGCAAACTTGGATTGCCCTCTGGCGGTTTGACCATGGCTTTGCCCTGGAAGTCGGTGAAGTCCAAACTCACGGGGACTTCGCTGCTTTTCAACACCGTGTCCTGGCCCGTAGCCGCTTTCAGGCTGAAGGTACAGCCTTGGAGTTGCAAGGCTCTTTGGGCAAGCATCTCAGACTCGGTGCTCAAGGTTCCGCTTTGCCCGAGGTGTGGCGAGACGACCAGCCAGGGATCTGGAACGCTGAATAACGGCGTCATGAGGTGAGCGCTGCCACCCGCCTTAATTTCTAAGCTAAGTTGTGACGGCGCGCTTCCAAACCTATGGATTTTGTATTCGGACAGGTTGTCATCCTAATTCCAGTTCACAACCGCAAAGCCATCACCCTCAACTGCTTGGCTCACCTCCAAGCGCAACAGATCTTTGACTGGTGCCAAGTGGTGGTGATTGATGACGGCTCCACCGATGGCACCACCGCCGCAGTTCAACATCAATACAGTCAGGTGACTGTCTTAGCAGGCGATGGTCAGCTCTGGTGGACTGGCGCGATTGAACTCGGGATGCGCTACGCCTATCAACAGGGGGCTGACTATCTGGTTTGGCTGAATGACGACACCCGGCTTTTACCTCAAACCCTGGAGCGCTTGATCCGCTACTGCGCTAGCCACAGTCACGTATTGGTCTCTGCCCAATGCTATGAAACACCCGCTTTAGCGCAGCCAACCTACGGGGGGCATTATCGCCAGCATCTTAGCCATCTCCATGCCCATGCGGCTCCCGGAAAAATAGTGGAATGCATTTCCTTAAGCGGCAACTTGGTGTGTCTCCCCCGTTCAGTGATTGACCAAATTGGCTACCCGCCGAGCCAACAGACACCGCACTATTTTGGCGATGTGCTGTATAGCTGGCGAGCTCGGCAGGCCGGATTTCGCCTGATCTTATTGGGGGATGCCCCAGCCGTTTGTCCGATGAACCCCGGCGATACCAACTGGCTCCTGGGGGCTCCGTCCGTGGGTGAACGGCTAAGCCGCTTAAGGCGGCCTAAGTCACTGCTCTATCCCCCTGGATATTGGCACTTCTGTCGCACCGTTTGGCCTGTGCTAGGGGGAATTGTATTTCTGCGACTCTACGTCCGGCTCATGCTCGTTTTACTCGCCCGCTTGCTCCTACCGCGTCCGCTCCTACACCGTTTAAAGGCCACCAGACAATCTTGATCAAGCTGGGTTAAATGCTCTGGGTCTAAATGCTCTGGGACGGGTATGCTGGGGCATCGTAAGACTGGAGGGCAATGGCTCACCTATGGCGGTACTCCCGGATTTTTTGTGAAGCGTGAATTTTCGGTTTATTCCTTTGATGTTTACGACACCTGCTGGGTGCGGACCGTGGCCCGTCCCACGGATTTGTTTCTGCAACTGGCCCAAGCCACCCTCAGCAGCCAGCAGCGCCCAGTGTCTCCCGAGGCTAGTTTTGATCTTTACCACTGTCGGATTCAGGCGGAGCAGCAGGCGCGGGCCATGGCCCCAGAGCGGGAGGACATTACCCTAGAGGCGATTTATCAGGCCCTCGCCCCTCTGACCGCAGACGGGCTGGATCTGAGCTTGATGCGATCGCTCGAACTCCAGCTAGAGGCGGCGGCGATTCGCCCGATCACCCGCATCAAAGCGTGGATTCAGCAATTGCGATCGCAACAGGCCCAGATTATTTTCATTTCAGACATGTATTTGCCCACCGCGTTTATTCAACAAAACTTGGTGCGCCATGGGCTGGCCGCCCCGACCGATCCGGTTTACGTCTCAGGGATATTGGGCTGACCAAAGCCAGCGGCAATCTCTTTCGCCATATCCTCGACCAACAAGGGCTGCAACCGGGGCAACTCTACCATCTGGGTGACAACATCCATAGCGATGTGCAGGTGCCCAGACGCTTGGGCCTCACGACGACCCATGTGAGCGAGCCGATTTTGAACCGGTATGAGCGCCAGACCTTGCAGAGCCATGATGATAACCGGCTGGGGCGATCACAAATGGCCGCCATCAGCCGGATCACGCGCCTCAGTCTGCCCACTGTCCCTTCCCCTTTTCCCGCCCAGTCCCCCGCCACGTCTCCCGCCCAGTCCCCCGCATCCCCGGCGCTCACGGAACTGATCGCCAGCGTTGTCGCCCCGTTTTTAACCAGCTATGTGGCCTGGGTCTTGCAGGATGCCCAAGCGCGGGGCCTAAAGCGGCTTTATTTTGTGGCCCGCGATGGTCAGATTTTATTGAAGATTGCCGAGACCTTGGGCCAGTCTATGGCGACCCCAGAATGCCATTATCTCTATGGCTCTCGACAGGCTTGGTTCTTGCCCAGCGTGACCGCGATTAACCGCCAAGCCCTCGACTGGCTGGTGCTGCCAGGGCATTCCCAGGTGTTGCGGCACTTGCTGCGGCGCGTAGGGCTCGACCCAGAGGCGATCGCCCCCGCCCTAGAGGCCCATCAGTTCCCGCCCTCAAGCTGGGACCAGTCGCTTGACGATGCCGGGATTGAGCGGTTTTGGCAGGCGCTCACCAGCCCTGAGGTGAGTGGCTTGATTTTGCAAAAGCGGCGATTGCCCGACAGTACACCCAGCAGTATCTGCGCCAAGCCGGGTTGCTGGCGGATCAAGACTGGGCCATCGTCGATCTGGGCTGGACGCTGAAATGCCAGCGATCGCTGCGGGAAATTCTACGGATGGCCCAGCCTGAGCACCTGAACCAGCGTGAGGCCCAGGGCGATATTCAGGGTTCCGCTCAGGGCTATGTTCAAGGTTACTATTTGGGGCTGCTGCGGGAGCGACTGCCAATGGCGATCGCCGGCCCCTATCGTGCCTGGTTGATTCAGGCGGACTCGAATCGCCTGCCCACCCCGGCCAACTGTATTTTTCAGCGGATGAGCATCATTGAGCAGATTTTTATGATGGCGGACCATGGCACGACCCTGGGTTACGAACAGCAGGGGGATCGGGTCCAACCGGTATTCAAGGCGGAACGCTTCTCAGCAGCAAGGATCGCTTATGTTGAGCATCTCCATGACGTCGTGCAGCGCTATGCTCACACCATGGCCCAAACCGATCTCTTAGAGCAGCCTCTAACAGAGATCCGGCAATGGGCGATCGCCAATATGGTCACCCTATTGACCCAGCCTCGGCGTCAAGAAGTAGAGGCGATCGCTAACCTCAACGTTGGCGATGACCAAAACGAATCTCGCGCTCAACCCATTGCTAGACCCGTGCGAATGCAGGACATCGTTTACTTTGCCAAACGTTTAAGTGGGCTAGCCCAGGCCAGAGACTATGCGGCTGGCTTCACCTGGTTAGAAGGGGGCGTGCGATTGTCAAATCCGGTCGTACAACTGGCCTATCGAATGGCCTTGGCTTTGCAGACGGTGATTCGCCACCAAGAACCGATTAGGCTATATCGAGGGATACACCGGATGCGGTTTAGCCTGCGCAAGCGGCGGGTGGGGTAACCATGACCAAAACCATGATTCTCGGGGGCGGCATGACAGGTTTGGCCGCAGGCATGGCCTCAGGACTGCCGGTGTTAGAAGCGTCTGACTTTTCGGGCGGCATTTGTTCGTCGTACTACATGCGCCCCAATGACACCCACCGCCGATCCCATTGCCCAGAGGATGGCGAAGCCTATCGCTTTGAAATTGGCGGTGGCCACTGGATTTTTGGCGGCGATCCCGCCATCTTGCGCCTGATTCGCACCCTCACTCCGGTCAAAGCCTATCAGCGGCGCTCCTCGGTGTATTTCTGCAAGAGCGATCGCTACGTCCCCTACCCCTTGCAAAACCACCTGAGCTACCTGCCGGAATATCGCACCCCAGCCTTACAGGAGATTGCCCGTCCCAAAACCGGCTTTGTCACCCTGCAAGACTGGCAGCGCCAATACTTTGGCGATACCCTTTGCGATCTATTTTTCGACCCTTCCATCAGCTCTATACCGCCGGTCTGCAAGACACCATCGCCCCCCAGGATGCCTACAAATCCCCCATCAATTTAAACCACGTCATCCAGGGAGCCTTTGATGCGGCTCCGGCGGTGGGCTACAACACCACCTTTATCTATCCCGAAGCCGGACTCAATACCCTGGCCCAGCGTCTGGCCGATCGCGGCGATATTCGTTACGGCCAGCGGGTAGTCAAGATTGAGGTGGGCGATCGCACCCTCCACTGCGCCAATGGCAGCACCTATAGCTACGACACCCTAATCTCCACCCTGCCCTTGAATCGCATGATGGAATTGACCCACATTCCTGTGGATGTCCCCGCTGATCCTTACACGTCGGTCTTGGTGCTCAATATTGGCGCAGTCAAGGGATCAAAATGCCCCGACGATCACTGGCTCTATAACCCCGATGCCCAGTCCGGGTTCCATCGAGTTGGCTTCTACAGCAATGTGGATGGGTCTTTTTTGCCAAAATCAGCTCAGGAAAAGGGCGATCGGGTCAGCATTTACGTGGAGCGGGCTTACTTAGGGGGGATGAAACCGACAGCGGCTGCGATCGTTGATTACAGCGCCGCAGTGGTGAAAGAGCTGCAAGACTGGGGCTACATCACCACCCCCGAAGTGGTTGATCCCACCTGGATTGAGGTGGCCTACACCTGGACGCGCCCCCAATCACCCTGGCGTCAACAGGCGATCGCAGCCCTAGAACAGCATCAGATCTATCCCATCGGGCGCTATGGTCGCTGGGTCTTTCAAGGTATTGCCGACTCCATCAAAGATGGGCTATTTATCGGTTCTAGTTTCAAAGTTTAGGGCCATTTATCCCCGGCATGGATACTGTCGCTGCTGTCATCGTCACCTACAATCGCAAAGCGCTGCTTGAAAAGGCTGTGCAAGCTGTCCTGCGTCAAACACGCCCTGCCGATCTACTCTTGATTATTGATAATGCTTCCAATGACGGAACCAATCAATATCTGCAAGACTTAGGCTATCTCGATAATTCTCGGATATCGTACATCCGACTGCCTGAAAATACCGGTGGCGCTGGTGGCTTCCATGAAGGCATGAAGCAGGCTTTTGCAGCGGGCTACACTTGGCTCTGGTTAATGGACGATGATGGCATTCCCGATGATACTTGCTTGGCCAAACTTTTAAATCAATCCACGGGTTATGACGTGCTGGGGTCTGCCGTCATCAATCCCGACGACCCAGAAAAGCTATCTCTAAAATTACGGATCATTGATGCCCAAGGCTACTTTGTCAAGCGTCAATACATTCAGACCCATAGTGAGCTTCGTAATCAAGCGAGTCAAGGCATCTATCCTGGCACAGCCAATTTTTTTAACGGCATTCTAATCAGCAGGCGTGTGCCCGAAAAGATTGGTTACGTCAAGAAAGAACTCTTTATTTGGGGTGATGAATACGAGTATTTCTTACGCATCAAGCAAGCTGGCTTTTCTGTTGGTACCGTTGCAGATGCTATCTACTGGCACCCAGCTTCTATTTTCAAATTCACTAGAATCAAGTATTACTATTATTTCCGCAATCTGATATATATCCACAGAAACTACTCGTCTGTCATGTACCGCCCCAATCTAAGATGGCTGTTCCCCATTTATACGATCGTCAACTGCTTGCGAATGACCCCGTCTTTTTCTCCTAAGTACATGAGCAAAGTTTTCTGGGCAGTTTTTCGGGCATGGCAAGGTCAATTAATCCCTTACTCCTCTATTTAAATATGCCCCCTCAACTGCAATGCCCGATTTGCGATCAACGGCATCCTAAAAAACTATTTGATATTGCTGAGGGCCAACTTTTAAAATGCAAAAACTGTACTCTGGCATTCTATAGTCCTGTTCCCAGCCTGTCAGATCTGCTGGACTTTTATAATGCCGAAAACTATCGCGAGACATATCACGAGGGCAGTCTTGCTGGCATAAAAGTAGCCGATATACGATATCAGCAAATCTGCCGATATTTATATCGCCAAACGCCTGATCTACTCCGTCCAGATCGGCAGAGTCAGTATTTGGATATTGGCTGTGGTGAAGGAGATCTAATGAAAGTATTTGCAGCCCAAGGCTGGGAGGTCACAGGTACAGAAATCTCACCAGAAGCAGCTAGACGTGCAGGAGATGATTGGCAGAACCATATTAAAATCGGCGATATCGACAGCTTAGACTTTGCAAAAGGGTCTTTTGATTTGATCACCATGTATCACATTTTGGAACATCTGATCAATCCAGTGAGGGCGCTCACAAAAATAGCTGGCTGGTTAAAGCCCGGTGGCGTTCTGTTTATTGAAACGCCAAACTGGGGTGGTCTAGGGGCAAGATTGAAAGGGCGCGATTGGGCTCTGATTATTCCACCAGAGCATTTGACCTATTTCAATTCTCGTTCTCTGATTCACCTGCTCAGAAGGACTGAATATTCTCAGATTAAAACCTATTCTTCAGCTCCCCAACTCATTCAATCTCTGGCTAGATTGCCGGTTCTGTTACGAATGCTCGGCTGGTCTGTTTATCAGCTATCAGCCCATGTGGGTCTGGGGGCAAATTTGCAAGCCCTGGCTTTTGCGCCGGTCGCCGATGATCAATAGGGCAATAGAGGCTTTAGGATCACAAGATATTTATGCGTGTCCTTTATAGCATTACGGCCTATCCGCCTTCTGTGGGGGGAGCCCAAGTTCACACTCATTTATTGGCCCGAAATATAGACGCTGATGCGGTGCAAGTCGTCTGTCACTGGGATCAAAATCGCTCGGATTGGCTCTTGGGCACAACCTTGAAACAGCCATCAGCGCGTAATTACTGTATAGAAGGCGTGCCCGTTCACCGTTTAGGTTTGAGCCTAGTAGAGAAGTTACGCATATTTCCCTGGTTAGGGCTTTACTATCCGCTAATGTCTGTGGCGCTGCCAGCCGTTGCTCGTGTTCTGGAGCCCCACCTTCGTGTTTGGGCTGATTCGGTTGACCTGATTCACAATGTTCGGGTTGGTCGGGAGCCCTTAAGTTATGCCTCTTTTGAGATTGCTGCTCAACAGCACATTCCGGTTGTGCTCACCCCTCTGCACCATCCCCGTTGGGTGGGATGGCGCTATCGTGCCTACCTCGACTTATATCGTCGTGCCGATGCGGTTTTAGCTTTGACCGCGAGTGAGAAACGGACTCTGATGATGTTGGGGGTAGCGGAAAACAGAATTCATATCACTGGCATTGGCCCGGTTCTAGCTTTGGCAGCTCATCCCCAGCAGTGCCAGCAGCAGGTTCAGGGACCCATGGTTCTCTTCTTAGGTCAACATTATGGCTATAAAGGGTATCGCCAACTCTTGCAGGCAACAGCATCGGTCTGGCACCGGCATCCCGATGTGGAATTTGTTTTCTTAGGTCCCCAAGTTAAGAACTCCTACCAGGTGTTTGCCACTTATTCAGACCCTCGGATTCACTGCCTTGGCGCGGTCGATTTACAAACGAAAACTAATTTACTAGCGGCCTGCCACATTCTCTGTGTCCCTTCTAGCCAAGAGAGTTTTGGTGGCGTTTATACCGAGGCATGGAATTTCGAGAAGCCGGTAATTGGGGGGCCAGCTCCGGCAATCGCAGATGTGATTACTGAGGGCAAAGATGGGTTTTTGGTCAATCAAGATCCAGCCGAGATTGCCGATCGCATTATCTACTTACTCGATCATCCCTTAGAGGCAGCAGCCATGGGTCGGGCAGGCAAGGCAAAGGTCCAAGCAAATTACACCTGGCCTAAGATTGCGGAAAAAACCTTACGGGTCTATGAGCACGTTTGCCAGTAAGCATGATCTGGTTTATTCCTCCGCACAGCTCAATCGATGATTGGTTAGGCGAACGCTCAAAATGCTCCCAAGGGAGAGCTATGGAGAGTGTTCGCTATCAACAGTCGATTTGAGCGAGATCACAGTTCAATGAGGGCGATCTGTTGAACTGTTGAGAGGGAACCGCGTCTATAGCCTTATCCCTAGACCCAATTTAGGACCGATGCAGAGGTGTTTCTGCCGAATGCCGCTTGATGGGTTTGTAGGGAACTGCATCCTGAAGTCACTTATCCGGAGCCTGCCCCATGCACCGTAGTTGGTCTGCCCTCTTGACCGCAATCCTTGCCATCCCAGTTGTGGGCTTTACCAATGCCTATCTCTCCGCAGAACACCCACCCAGTTCCGTGCCGCCTTGGCCCATTGTGGCATCAGCCTCTGAGCAGGACGGGCTCTGGCCAGAGGCCCATCAACGGAGCGATCGCTGGCTTGAGCCCCTCGATCTCACCCCAGAGCAGCGGGACCAAATTCAGACCTTGCAGGATCATGCCCAACCGGATCTAAACGCCCTGGATGAACGGTTGCAAACCGAGCGGGCGGTGATGCAGGCGCTCATGGTCCAGGGAGATGCGGCGGCTGAAGATCTGCGGGTTCAGCATCACGTTCTGCAAGATCTGCGGCAGGCGATGTCGGCCCACCGCTTAGAGGTCTTATTGGCCATTCGTGAGCTGCTCACCCCACAGCAACGCACCCTGCTAGCGGCAGAGCTAGCGGCGGCTCAGAGGGAAACCACGCGGCCAGACAAGCGCCAACCCAGGCACCACGACCGGTCAGATCTGCCGACTGATATCAACGCTGAGTTGAATAGTCCCCATTAAGCCCCGATTAAGCCCGTTGCCCTAGCTGATTTTATGCAGGGTTGGCTGCTGATAACCGGGCCGCAAAAACCGGCCAAGCCAGGTCCTGCTCCAAATACTGGGGCGCTTCTGGGTTGTAGGGGGCTTGGAGGCGATCGATCGCCGTAATCTCGGCTGTGGGGGGCAACACCGGCACATCGGGGTCAAAGGCCGTGGGACCAGTCAAGGAGCTGGAAAACCTCTAAAGACCAGAATTTCGGCGGGCTCACCGGCGATCGCGGCCCTGACCAACAGCACCTCTTGGGGGTGGTCTTGGGTGTAGGTTTCTAACCGGTGAATGGGCAACAACTCAGCCATGGTGCGGCTCCTAGTACTCGACGGCATAAAGACGGCATAAATAAGCCAGGTATTCATGCCGTCAGCGGCTTTCCCT
>JAAUQE010000035.1 GCA_012032425.1 Leptolyngbya sp. RL_3_1
ACGGCGACCGCGTCAACCCGGTTCTCCCGGCTGACAAGACAGCATCGAACTGACATCGGCGTCGAACCGGGTTCACCAACGGATTGTAACAATGAATTTTTCAGCCTGGTCGATACGCAATCCGATCGCGCCGATCCTCGCATTCTTCATGCTGATGGTCCTCGGTTGGCAGTCGTTCAACACCCTGCCGATCACGCGGTTTCCCAACATCGACGTGCCCCTTGTCGCCGTTACCGTGACCCAGCCGGGCGCGGCCCCGGCCGAGCTTGAAACCCAGGTGACCAAGAAGATCGAGGATGCGGTGGCGGGCATCACCGGGGTCAAGAACATCGTCTCCAACCTGTCGGACGGCGTTTCCACCACGGCGGTGGAGTTCCGCATGGAGGTGCCGACCGACAAGGCGGTGCAGGATGTGAAGCGGGATATGGAGAGCGATCGCCCGATGGACCTGGCTGGTGTGCGGCGATGTGGGCTTTGGCAAAACCGAAGTGGCGCTGCGGGCGGTGTTTAAAGCGGTTACCGCCCATAAACAGGTGGCCCTACTGGCCCCCACCACCATCCTCACCCAGCAGCATTACCACACCCTGAAAGAGCGATTCGCCCCCTACCCGATTCAGGTGGGGCTACTCAACCGCTTCCGCACCGCCGATGAGCGCAAGGATATTCTGAAGCGGCTGCAAACGGGAGAACTGGACGTGGTAATCGGCACCCACCAACTGCTGGGCAAAGCGGTCAAATTCAAAGATCTGGGTCTACTGGTAGTGGACGAAGAACAGCGGTTTGGGGTCAACCAAAAGGAAAAAATCAAGGCCCTGAAAACCGAGGTGGATGTGCTCACCCTCAGCGCCACCCCCATCCCTCGGACCCTCTACATGTCCCTCTCGGGGGTGCGGGAAATGAGCCTAATCACCACGCCGCCCCCCTCTCGCCGCCCGATCAAAACCCACCTGTCCCCCTACGACCCCGAGTCGATCCGCAGTGCCGTGCGTCAGGAACTGGACCGGGGCGGGCAGGTGTTTTACGTGGTCCCCCGTGTAGAAGGCATCGAAGAAATCTCAGCCCGTTTACGGGAATGGGTGACCGGCGCGCGCATCATGGTGGCCCACGGCCAAATGCAGGAGGGAGAGCTGGAATCCACCATGTTGGGGTTCAGCAGCGGCGAGGCCGACATCCTGGTCTGCACCACCATCATCGAGTCGGGCCTGGATATCCCTCGGGTCAACACGATCTTGATCGAGGACGCCCAAAAGTTTGGCCTCTCCCAGCTCTATCAGCTCCGGGGCCGGGTGGGCCGTGCCGGGATCCAGGCCCATGCCTGGTTGTTTTACCCCCGCCAGCAAACCCTCACCCCCAAGGCCCGCCAGCGGCTGCGGGCGATCCAGGAATTTGCCCAGTTGGGCTCCGGCTACCAGCTCGCCATGCGGGATATGGAAATTCGCGGCGTGGGTAATCTGCTGGGGGTGCAGCAGTCGGGGCAGATGGATGCGATCGGCTTCGACCTCTACATGAACATGTTGGAGGAGGAGATTGCCGAGATTCGCGGCCAAGACATTCCCCAGGTGGAAGACACCCAGATCGACCTGAAGCTGACCGCCTTTATCCCCAATGACTACATTGGCGATGCCGATCAGAAGATGACCACCTACCGGTCCCTGGCCACCGCCGCCAGCAAGCGGGAATTGATGCAAATCGCGGCGGACTTGAGCGATCGCTACGGCCCCATTCCCCATGCCACGGAGCAGCTGATCCAAGTACTGGAGCTGAAGCTGATTGCCAAGCAGTTGGGCTTTGCCCGGATCAAGCCGGAGGGCAAACAGCATGTGATTCTCGAAACCCCGATGGAGGAACCCGCCTGGAAGCGCCTCCACGAAAATATTCCCAGCCACCTCAAACCCCGGTTTGTCTACGGGCCAGGGAAAGTGACGGTGCGGGGGCTGGGGGTGCTGAAGCCGGAGAAGCAGCTTAATAACCTGGCGGAATGGTTCCAGTACATGCAGGTGGCGGTGCAGGAACCGGCGATTGCCTAGGCCAAGCGCACTGATCAGCACGGGATTTACAATAACGAGTAAGGTTTCAGCGGAAAGGTTACTGGCATGACGCCGAGTTTACCGGTGGTGTTGAGTCTGGATCGGGTTGAACTGACAGACGAGCAGTTTCATCGGCTCTGTCTTGCCAATCCCCATACCCCCTTAGAACGGTCAGCATCAGGAGCCTTGGTGATTATGTCGCCTGTGGGTGGAGAAAGTGGCGAACGGGAAGCTGATCTGATTACCGATTTAGCCATTTGGAATCGCAAAACCCAACTCGGCAAGGTCTTCAGCTCTTCGACCCTATTTAAATTGCCGGGGGGAGGAGACCGCTCACCTGACGCGGCCTGGGTCGAACGCTCCCGCTGGGATCGGTTAACCCCGGAAGAGCGGGCCGGGTTTCCACCCATTTGCCCTGATTTCGTCATTGAGCTGCGCTCTAAAACCGATGCCCTGCCGCCGCTGCAAGAGAAAATGGCGGAGTATCTCGCCAGTGGCTTGCGCTTGGGCTGGCTGATTAATCCTAGGAATCAGAATGTGGAAATTTATCGCCCAGGGGCAGCGATCCAAACGGTGCCCTTTCCAGCCCGTTTGTCTGGGGAGGATGTTTTGCCGGGGTTTGAGCTGATCTGGCCCCTATAGGGTATTAAAGCGCGTCTAAGTTGAGAACTGGGTTTCTCTATCTTTGGCGAAGCCTGCCCAGAGAGCTTAGGAGGGATTAAGGGAGGTTATACAGCATTGGGATCGTCTAAACCGAGATGTGTATAAACAGCAGGTCATTACTATGGCGCTTGGCGGGTGGATCCAGAGGCTGGGGGATGCGCCTGGTCAAAGGATTTGACCAGTAGGATCGGAATGCTGAGCAATCCCAACAGCATCACAACCACCGTCATTGCCCCCACCATCCATCGGTTGGGGCGATAGTTGCCCCGCTCAATTTGCCAGAAGGTCGTGTTGTAGCGCCAGCCCGCCAGCCCAATCACCACAACCCCTAACATCACTAGGCTAATGCCCAATACTTGCGAATTAAAAAGCGGATGAATGGATTCAAAGGGGGGCTGCTCAACCACAACTTTCATTTGTCGCAGAAAGATGCCAAAGCGAGCGATCGCAAAGCCAAAGCCAACTAAAGCGACCGATGTACGCAGCCAAGCTAAAAAGGTGCGTTCATTAGCCTGATGTTCTCTTTGTCGGTCAATCCTACCCGGTTGGACCATCACACACCAATGAGGATGCTAAGTCTTTGACATATTAGAAACCGGAGACTGCGATTTTACCAGCATTGTTGAGCGGTTTCAGTAGGCCGGGTGTCTGGTTAAGCTACCGGAACAATTTCTTTGAGTAAGGATCTATTTTCATTTGCTCCATTAAAGCTTGTTTGCCCGGAGACTTCACCCGGTTGGCACACGCACCGTCATAGCCCGTTATTTTGAACCCTATCAGCGGACTAAACGGTATCTGGATCGATTCCCAGCGTCCTCAGCCGCGCTGCCAATTTCTGGGCTGCTGAGTCCGTTAAACTTCAGCCTGAGCCTGCTGAGCCTGTTCCTCTACTGACAGATAACGCTCTTCCCTGCGGGTCAAACCAAGACAGAATTTCCCGCTCAATCCCCCCCACAACGCCCTGACTGCGCCCTATGGCGAGACCGATTTCGGGCATCCAGTAGGGCTCGCCTAATTGCAACTGATATTCACCATTGATGAGCTTATACACCTCAAAGAGCTGATGGCGGTCCCGCTGCCAATACTCCGGGTTGTAGATGACGTAGTAAAGTACCCCGAGCTTCTGGTAAATCGCGAGCTTGTCGTCATACTCATTGCCTGGGGTCCAAGAAACCACCTCTAAAACCCAGGTGGGAACTGTGTCGGCTTCTTTCCAAACCACATAGCTCTTACGAGACTTATTGCCTGGTTTGCGGCGCGGTACCCCAAGACTGAGAAAGCCATCAGGGACAATGGGGACTTTGGGGCTCACCCCAGTGGTGTGATAGATGCCCATATCGACGCCAAAGTACCAATCGTTACGTTCTTTCCAGATCAGTGCTAGAAGAAAGAGCAGGTAGTTGGGCAAGAAATTCTGATCTTCATTCCCCCACGCCACCGAGCAGGGGTTTCTCAATGAGTAGACGCTGCGAGATGGAACAAGGCAGCACATTCACACAATCAGTAACAAACTGCTGTCTTTCGCCAAGCTCAAGGCGATCCAGCAATCCCCAACGGTGAGTGCATCAGGGTCATTGATGCACGGTATTAATGCACAACATTAATGCACGACCATTCTGCCCGCTCCAGAAACTCCCCGTGTGGGGTACCAGTATTTGCGCCTCACATTTCACAGCGTGAGCCGGTGCATCTGTTGCAGCACCACGATAAAGTCATCAATCACGTGAGTACGACGATCTTCCGTCAGGACGGGTACGTGAACGAACACACAGGGAATCGACCGGTTTAAATACCGCAGCACCTCATAGTAAGTATGGCCGCAGACAAACTGTCCGGCGTCGTGGCTAATGCGGGTGTGGGTGCAGGTTGCAATCAGGTGGTCCAACTGAACCGAGGTGTGTAGGACTTGCTCAGGGTTAGGGTAATGGCAGCCGTTGGATTCCACCGATAGGTGCGATCGCCCCTCCGCCATGCCACAGAGCACCACCCCATCTGGCTTTAGGGCGGTAATGGCCGCAATAATTTGAGCCGGTGCAGCGGCAAAATCCACCGGTAGTTGCCGGAGGTAATGCAGTTGTCCGGGCAGGGGATCGCGATGGCCAAGGGCTGGTCGGCGACCCTCGCCCACCGCCGCCAGCAAATCATCGGAGGCATTGGTGCGATGGTGGTCTTCCCACGGGGCAAAAGAGGTCAGCAACAGCGATTTCATTGGGTTCTTGTCGATTCCAGTACTCTTGGCAGCAAGATGTTATGGCAGTCGCCAGTCTGATTAAGACAAGACTGCGAGCCACTTTGCTTGTGGGCTACAGAACAGGGCGATCCGAGGTGTCTTAAACAAAGTGGCCAGCGCTATATCTCAGCCTTGAGGCACCTCGGCTGCCGTTTTAGCAAGCTCTAAATAGCGATGCAAATACTCCGTGGTCACCCCGTGAAGCAACAAGTCTCGGGCCGCCTCAAAGGGACTGTTGGGCGCTAAGGGATGACGGTTGATAATGACGTGATTCCAGCGGTAATCCTGGGTGATGGCGCTGACATAGCAGCCAAAATTTTCATCAAACTGGAGGGACAGCACTGCCCGCTCAAACTCCCGGTTGGTGAGCAGCAGCGAGTAAAACACCTTAAATAATTCGATCGCGGATTCTAAATCCAAAATACGATGCCAGCGACGGGTAAAGTCAATATTCACCTTGACCGGCTGCACGCTCTCGAAGGTAATGCCCCGCTGATGCACCGCGTTAAGCCAGTCTGGATGACGCTGTTGGGCCTGGTGGAAATCATAAACAAAGTTATAGAGAATCAAATCATGTTCTAGAAACGCATTCTTAGCCAGATCGGCGACGGTATGGGGGTAAAGGGACGATTTAGGAATAGCGGGATCGGGACCATTCTCGACCAGAAAATTGATGATATTCGACCCCAAGCCGATGTGGCGCACGATCAGATAGCAGGCTTCGGGGGAGACCCAGGTCTGGAGAAACCAGGCGGCGGCGCGGTGCATTAGCCCGTAATGCTTGAACTCAAAGGGCAGGAGTCGCTTGATCACCAAAATCACCGCTAGGCAGAGGTTAGACAGCCAGCGAATCGGGTTGAGCACATAAACCCGGCTCCAGCTTTTGAGATCATTGAGCATGTGGGCCTTGGCTTCTGCATCCACCGGAATCGCCTGGTCGAGATACAGCACGTCCCAGCCGTTGGGGTCGAGGCGATCATAGGGTTCAGCTTGATAGCGCGGCGAGGCCAAAAACGGGGGTGGCGTGGTCATAGCAGAGCCTCATGGATGGCGATGATGATTCGGGTCAGACCTGACCCTATGCCCATACCGTAAAGCGATCGCTGCGCCGATGGTCGGTTAGGCATCCGCTTCATGGGCTGGAACGCGGGTGAGCAAAAGCCTTGCTCCCATAAGGTAATTGCAGGGCTGAGGCCCAAAGGGTGGCGTACTTTGCGGCGTACTTTGCGGCGTAAGATAAGGGTCGAAGTGGGGTTCGCTTCGATCAAGTGCTGAGGTAGGCTGGGGAATGGTTAAACCGGGCTGAATGCAGCGGCCTTTGCTGGCCATGACGGGGTGAGCGATCGCAATCGGTGCTTGAGCAAAGTCATCCCCCAGGGCGCAATTTCGCAACCACAGTTTGATGTTTTGGTATTTGAGAGGATTAATCTGTGTCTCGTCGTTACCTGTTCACTTCAGAATCTGTCACAGAAGGGCATCCCGATAAAATTTGTGATCAGATCTCAGATACCATCTTGGACGCCTTGCTGAGCCAGGATCCCAAAAGCCGCGTCGCGGCAGAAGTGGTGGTCAATACTGGGTTGGTTTTGGTCACTGGGGAAATCTCGTCCCATGCCCAGGTCAACTACGTCAACCTAGTCCGTCAAAAATTGCTGAGATTGGCTATACCGACCCCACCAATAACGGTTTTTCGGCAGACAGTTGTTCCGTCTTGATTGCCCTAGACGAGCAGTCTCAAGACATTGCCCAGGGGGTCGATAAAGCGATCGAAACCCGTGAGGATGCCAGCGAAGAGATCTGGGACACCATTGGCGCGGGTGACCAGGGGCTCATGTTTGGCTTTGCCTGTAACGAAACCCCGGAGTTAATGCCCCTGCCCATCAGTCTGGCCCACCGCATTTCCCGGCAGCTTTCTATCGCCCGCAAGTCCGGGCAACTGGCCTACCTCGGCCCTGACGGTAAAACCCAGGTCACCGTGGCTTACGAAGACGGTCGCCCGGTGGGAATAGACACGATTTTGGTCTCGACCCAGCATACGGAAGCTATTGGTGATATCACCGACGGGGCAGCGGTGCAGGCGCGGATCAAAGCCGACCTCTGGGCCGAGGTGGTGCTGCCGATTTTCGCGGACTTGGCGGTAAAGCCTGACGACCGCACCCGTTTCTTGGTCAACCCCACCGGCAAATTTGTGATTGGCGGCCCCCAAGGGGACTCGGGTTTGACCGGACGCAAGATCATTGTGGATACCTATGGGGGCTATTCTCGCCATGGTGGGGGCGCTTTCTCGGGCAAAGATCCCACCAAAGTGGATCGCAGCGCCGCCTATGTCTCCCGCTATGTGGCCAAAAATATTGTGGCGGCAGGGCTGGCGGAAAAGTGCGAGGTGCAGCTCAGCTATGCCATTGGCGTGGCCCGTCCAGTGAGCATTTTTGTGGAAACCTTTGGCACGGGCAAGGTCGCGGATGATCTCTTGCTGGACTTAGTGCAAAAGCATTTTGAGCTGCGCCCAGCGGGAATTATCCATACCTTTAACCTGCAAGCGTTGCCGGGGGAGCGCGACGGTCGGTTCTTCCAGGCGGTGGCGGCCTATGGTCACTTTGGTCGCACCGATCTAGATCTGCCGTGGGAAAAAACGGACAAGGCGGAGTTGCTCAAGGCGGCAGCGGCGCAGGCCTTAGCGGGCGCTGCCGCTTGATGGAGGGGTGACGATGACGGCCTATGCCCTGAAGGAATGGGCGATCGCGGTGGAGGCCCTCTTACAGGGAGAGCTAATCCTGCTGCTGCGCAAGGGGGTATCCGAGAAACCGGGGGCCGCTTTCAAGTGCAGAGTCCCCGTGTCGCCCTTTTTTCGACGGTGGAGCATCAAAAAGCCGACTGGCTCAAACCCGCCTATCGGGATCAGATCGCCGCTTCGGCCCCCGCTCCGGCCCCCGCCCGCCCTGAGTCGGTTACCTTTGCCGGTTGGGCAGAGATTACCGAGGTGATGCCGTTGAGTGAGCCCGCCCTGGCGGCAGGGCTGACCCCATTCCATATTTGGACAGAGGCTTGGGCGTTGGAGCGGCTCGCCTGGAAACCCCAGCAGCCGTTATTGGCCCTTTGCCTACGCACATATCGCTTTGCCGAACCCCAGCAGGTGGCCTATCAACCCCAGTTTGGGGGCTGTCGGTCTTGGGTGCCTTTACCATCAGCCCTCACCACGATCGGCAGTGTGCCGGTGCTGAGCGATCGTGCTTATGACCAGCAGGTGGCGGCGATTCAGGCTGTGCTCTCCCGTGTTAGGACGGGCTAAGAACGAAGTTCTCAAAGGGAGCGAGCCTCCTGGGTCCCCTGGGGGTTAGGCAACCTCAAGGTCATTAGCTCAGCCAGCAGCACCAATAAAGCCGAGGTCCAGAGGCAGCCCACTAAGCCATACAGTTGGAAAATCAGGCCAGAGAGGACGGTGCCCGCCAGCCGTCCCCCGGAATTGGCCATGTAATAGAAGCCCACATTCAACGACACCTGGTCATCTGCGGTGTAGGCCAGCACCAGATAGGAATGCACCGCTGAGTTAAAGGCAAATACGAGGCCGAAGCCCAGCAGCCCAATCACAATGGTGGGACCAGGGGCTAGGCCAACTTGCAGGGCGATCGCAATGCCCGCCGGGATCGCCGTCAACAGCCCCGTCCAAAAGCGGATGGTCCCCGCTTGGGGGGGATACCCGGCTCCAAATCGCTTCAGTAGAGTGGGAGCCATGGATTGGATGATGCCGTAGCCAATCACCCAAATCGCCAGGAAACCCCCCACCTGCTGAAAGGTCCAGTTCAAGACGCTGTAGAGAAAGACCGGCAGTCCCACCACGAACCACACATCCCGCGCCCCAAACAAAAAGAATCTGGCGGCGGAGAGGATATTGATTTCGGGGCTTTTAGAAAAGAGCTGGCTGAATTTAACCTTGATCTTCACCTTGCCCAAACCGGACGGCAGCCAGAGGCTCGACAGCAGCACCACCAGTAGGGCCGCTGCCATGATCACGAGGGCCTGAACATAGCCAAACGCGGTCAGCAGCAGGCCCCCCAAGAAAAATCCCACCCCCTTGAGGGCATTTTTAGAGCCGGTCAGAATCGCCACCCATTTGAATAGGGCCGACTGCGCATTTTGGGGAATCACCAGCCGCACGGCACTCTTGGCACTCATCTTGGTGAGGTCCTTCGCGATGCCGGACAGGGCTTGGGCCACCATCACAGTAGGCACTGCCAGGGCGATCGCCCAGCCCTCATTGACGGGGGTCATCATCAGCAACGCCAAGACTTGCAGCGCAATGCCGCCATAGAGGGTGAGCTTGATGCCAAATCGCGCCCCCAGCCAGCCCCCAAAGAAATTGGTGACAATGCCAAAGATTTCGTAGAACAAAAACAGCGCCGCCACTTCCAACGGGGTGTAGCCCAGGGTGTGGAAATAGAGCAGCACCAGCATCCGCAAAGCACCATCAGTGATGGTGAAGCCCCAATAGGCCGCAGTGACCAGAGCGTAGTTGCGAAGACCTGAGACATTCACGGTTGGGGCAGTGCTCATAACGCCACCGCCACTTTGCGAGCCAGTTCCGCCATGCGGTTGGCGTAGCCCCATTCATTGTCGTACCAGGCCAACACCTTCACCTGGGTGCCATCCACCACCATCGTGGAGAGGGCGTCGATAATGGCCGATCGCGGGTCGTCCTTATAATCGATCGACACCAAGGGCCGGGTTTCATAGCCGAGAATGTTCCGCAAATCCCCAGTGGCGGCGGCCTGAAACAGTTGATTGACTTCTTCCACCGTGGTGGATTGGGCCACCTCAAACACGCAATCGGTCAGGGAGGCATTCAACAACGGCACCCGCACCGCTAGACCGTTGAGCTTGCCCTTGAGTTCGGGATAAATCAGGGCAATGGCCGTGGCCGAACCCGTTGTCGTGGGTACCAGAGAGAGGCTGTTGGCCCGCGCCCGCCGCAGGTCTGGGTGGGGCGCATCGACAATGGTCTGGGTGTTGGTGATGTCGTGGATGGTGGTAATTACTCCATGGCGGATGCCCAATCCCTCTTGGATCACCTTCACCACCGGGGCCAGACAGTTGGTGGTGCAAGAGGCAGCGGTGAGCAGATGGTGCTGGTCAGGATCGTACAGGTGATCGTTGATGCCCATGACAATATTCAGGGCCTCCTCTTTCACGGGAGCCGCCACAATCACCTTGCTCACCCCGGCTTGAAAATAGGGATCTAGCAACTTGGGGGTGCGAAACTTACCGGAACATTCCAGCACCAGGTCCACACCCAGCTCGGCCCAGGGCACCTCCCCTGGGGTGGGATGCTCGCTAAAGCTGAGGGTTTGGTCCTCAATGCGGATTTGATCCGAGGCGATCGCCGCTGCCTCCCGGTCCCAACGCCCATGTACCGAATCGAAGTTCAGCAGGTGAGCCGCAGCAGCAGTGCCCCCAGCAAGTTCATTAATGTGGACGATCTGCAATTCGGGCCAGTCCCACGCCACCCGCAGCACCAAGCGACCGATGCGACCAAAACCGTTAATACCAACCCGGACCATAGCCAGTTACCCCATCCAGAGCAAGCTCATCATTTCAAATTAAGTTGAAATGAGCAAGTGTTCTGAATCACATTCCTGCGATCGCTCGATTCATTGCACCGTTAATGTTGCTGACCCGGAGGGCGCAAGCCTTGCGCCCCTACCGGCAGGGCGTCGCCGGGAACATGGGGCTAAAGCAGCGGAAGTCGGCCAGATGCTGCTCTAGCAGGGCCAGTTGCGGTAGGTTGAGGCTGTAGTAAATCCATTTGCCCGACTGGCGCGATCGCACCAACTCAGATGCTTTCAGGGTCTTGAGGTGAAAGGACAATTTTGAGGGGGACACCCCGAGACGATCACTCAGGTCGCAGACGCATAGCTCTTGGGTTCGCAGCAACTCTAAAACCTGAAAGCGTAGGGGATCGGCGATCGCCCGAAACCCCTGGATCAATGGCTCGGAGGTTGTGGGGGTGAGGGTCGCCATGATTTTTCTTGAAATGACAGCCCTATTTTAGGTCATGGGTCAGATCACGTTGGTCAGATCACGTGAATCCAATCGGGCAGTCTCCAACGCCATCTACAGCGTTTTTGAAGCTCGTGAGGTACAAAAACAGACCTGAAACCCTTGCTGTCAGGACATCGGCTGTACCTCACCAGGCAAGGAAATGCTGTATACAACACCATTCATCCAATTAAACAGCGCTTTCATCAACACCTGAAGCCTGACAGCGGATCAGCCACGTCCCGATTCCAGCCAGGGGCGATCGCACCCCTCAACCTGCTGTCGATACGCCATAATGGCATTGGTAACAATTTCTTAAGATTTTCAGGGATCACCGGCTGTGACCACAATGGCAGACACCAGTCCACCCCAAGACCCGACTCCAAACGGCCTAGAAAACCCGGTCGATCTCCAGCCACCTCCCCCTCGTCGCGCCGGTCAGCGGCATCTCTTGATGGGGCTGGGCCTCGGGATTGCGATCGCCCTGATTGGTCCTCGTCTGCTTGGCGGCCCCAGCCCCGCCACCGACGCCCCAGAGGTCGCCACCTCAGATACCGCCCCAGCCCAAGCCGTCACGGTAGCGCCAGCCCGCAGCGAATCGGTCGCGGAAACCCTGGCCGTGACCGGCACCGTCCGAGCCGCCGACCTCTTAGCCGTTACCCCCCAAGTCAGCGGCCTGCAAATTCGTCAGGTTTTAGTGGATGTGGGGGACTCAGTGGGGGCGGGCCAACCCTTAGTGGTCTTCGACGATGCGGCTTTGCAAGCCCAGATTCCAGCAGGCCCAGGCCCAAATCGAGGTGGCCCAAGCCCAGGTGGAGCAGCAACGGGCGAACTTGGCCCAGGCCCAAGCCACCCTGGCGGAAGCAGAGACTAATCTGGGGCGCTATCAGTCCTTGCATAGTCAAGGGGCCGTCAGCGCCGAGGAGCTAGGCAGCCGCACCACCCAAACCCTCACCGCCCGAGAGTCGGTGCGCGTCGCTGAGGCCACGGTGACCAGCGCCCAGGCCACCGTAACCAGCCGTCAGGCGGATGTGACCCGCCTCCAAACCCAGCTTGACTACACGGTTTTGCGAGCCCCCACGGGCGGCATTGTGGCCGAACGGTTGGGTAATGTCGGGGATGTGTCTTCTACGTCGAATCAAGTCATCAGCCTGATCCAGGGGAATCAGTTAGAGCTGGCGGTGACGGTACCCCAGGTCCAACTGCCCCAAGTCACCGTCGGCGCACCCGTCAAGGTGACCGCCAGCGATCGCCGCATCCAGCTAGAGGGAGCGATCCAGACCATCGAGCCCCTGGTGGATCCCCAAACCCGCACCGCTCAGGTGATTATTCGTCTACCCGCCAGTGAGCAGGTGCGCGCTGGGATGTTTCTCGCTGCTGCCATCCAGGTGGGTCGCCGCCCTGGGGTGACCATTCCCGCCAGTGCCGTGCTGCCCCAACCCGATGGCTCGATGCAGGTGTGGGTGCTCAGCCCTGAAAACACCGCCCTAGCCCGCCCAGTGGAAACCGGCGTGCGAGTCGCCGAGGACGCCACCGGCCCCGCCCGCATCGAAATCCTAGCGGGCCTAGACCTTGGAGAACAGGTGATTGTGGCGGGGGCAGGCTATGTGCAAGCCGGGGATGCGGTGACCGTTGCCGAGGACTTTTAAGCCGCCGCAACTTTTGAATTCAAATTCTGAATTTTAAATTCAGAATTGCCCCTTCCACCCTCATACCCTCCCACCCTCATACCCTTCCCCTCGCTCCCCATGGCCTTCAACGTCTCCGGCTGGTCTATCCGTCGCCCCATCCCCACCCTAGTGCTGTTTTTGGTGCTGACCTTTGCCGGTCTGGTGTCCTTCAGTCAACTGGGGGTCGATCTGAATCCCAACATCGACATCCCGGCGGTGATTGTTACGGTCAATCAATCCGGGGCTGGACCCGAGGAGTTAGAGACCCAGGTCACCAAACCCATAGAAGATGCGGTGGCGGGCCTGGGCAACATTGATGAGATTCGCTCCACCGTCACCGACGGAAGCTCCACCACGGTGATTAACTTCACCCTGGGCATTGATGTGGATCGGGCCACCAATGACGTGCGCGATGCGATCGCCCGTACCCGCCAGGATCTGCCCGCCGATGCCCAGGAACCGATTGTTCGCCGCCTTAACTTTGGCAGCGGGGCGGTGCTCACCTATGCGGTCACCTCGGACCAGCGATCGGTGGAAGAACTCAGCGATCTGGTGGATCGCACCATTAGCCAAAAGCTCTTGGCGGTGCCGGGGGTGGCCCAAGTGGATCGAATTGGGGGCGTCGATCCGGAGGTACGGGTGGACCTAGATCCCCAACAGCTAGACGCCCTGGGCATCACCACCACCCAGGTCAACGATCAGATTCGCGCCGCCAACGTTAACCTGCCGGGGGGGCGGGCCACCCTCGGCCAGCAGGAGCAGGGATTGCGGACCCTGGGCAGTGCCCCCACCGTAGCTGCCCTGGCCCAATATCCCGTGCAGTTGGCCAATGGGGCCACGGTTCCCCTAGAGAGCTTGGGCACCGTGGCGCTGGGCTATGGGGAAACCCGGCAGTCAGCTTACCTGGATAACCAACCGGTGGTGGCCTTTTCGGTGGGCCGCAGCACCGGCAGCGTCTTGGTGTCGGTGGAGGAAGGGGTCACCGCTGCGGTCGCCGAGCTGGAACAGACCCTGCCCGAGGACATTGGCTTTTCGCTGATTTTCACCCGCGCCACCGAAATTCGGGAGTCTTACCGGGCCTCCATTGATGCCCTGATCATGGGCTGCATTCTGGCGGTAGTGGTGGTGGGCATTTTCCTGCGGGACTGGCGCGCAACGCTGATTACGGCCACCGCCCTGCCCCTCTCGATCATTCCCACCTTTTGGGTGATCCAGGGGTTTGGCTATACCCTCAACAGCATGACCCTGCTGGCCCTCACCCTGGCGGTGGGCAACTTGGTGGATGACGCGATCGTTGAGATCGAGAACGTTGAGCGTCATATCCACATGGGCAAGCCCCCCCTCCGCGCCGCCCTCGACTCCACTGCCGAGGTGGGGCTGGCGGTGCTCACCACTACCGCCACGGTGGTGGCCGTGTTCATTCCCGTAGCCTTCATGGGGGGAATTCCGGGGCAGTTCTTCCAGCCCTTTGGGGTGACGGTGGCCACCGCCACCATTTTCTCAACGGTGGTAGCGCGACTGATGACGCCAATGATGGCGGCCTACTTGCTCCAGTCCAAACCCGCTGCGCCCACCCTGGCCCTCAATGGCCAGGGTGAAGCGATCGCAGGCCCAGGCCCCTACCGAGCCTTACTCGGAGCCGGATTGCGTCACCGACTGGTCACCATTGCCCTAGCGGTGATGTTTTTTGTGGGTAGCCTGATGCTGGTGCCCTACCTGCCCACCAGTTTGTTTGAATCCGGCGATACGGGGCTGTCAACCATTGCTTTAGAGTTACCGCCGGGTACCATGCTGAGCGAGACCCGTCAGGTCACTGAACGATTAACCACGGAACTCCAAGCCCACCCAGCGGTCCAAAGTCTGCTCTCTACCGAGGGGGGAGAGGGTGGGGTCAACACCGCCACGATTTTTGCTCAGCTCAAACCCAAATCAGAGCGGGTTGCCTCCCAACGGGAGTTTGAACAGCAGGCCCGTGAGGTGTTTAAAACCATTCCGGGCAGCCGCCTGAGCTTCCAAAGCCAAGGGGCCTCCGGAGATGGCAAAGATCTGACAATTGTGCTGAAAAGCGATGACCCTACTGCCCTGCTGAGTTCTGCCAATGCGCTCACCCAGCAGATGCGCCAGATTGCGGGCTTGGTTGAAGTCTCTTCCAGTGCCAGTTTGGTACAGCCGGAGCTGTTGATTCGTCCCGACCCTCAACGGGCTTCTGACCTGGGGGTTTCCGTACAAACCATCGCCCGCACCGCCTTTTTGGCCACCCTCGGCGACACCGAATCTAACCTGGCGGACTTTAACTTGGGCGATCGCCAGATTCCCATCCGCGTACAGTTGGCCCCCGAATACCGCGACCAGCTCAGCACCCTCGAACAACTGAAAGTTCCCAGCCAGTCGGGAGCGCTGGTCCCCCTCGTGGCTGTGGCCGACATCAGCTTCGGCAGTGGACCGGCCCAGATCGATCGCTTCGACCGCGCCCGCCAAGTCACCATCGGCGGCAACCTCCAAGGCATCACCCTGGGGCAGGGGCTAGCTCAAGTGAATGTGCTCCCGGCCCTGCAAAACCTGCCCCCGACCGTGGTGGAAGAACCGGCGGGCGATGCCGAGATCATGCGGGACATCTTTAGCCGCTTCCTGCTGGCCTTGGGAACGGCAGTGCTGATGATCTATGTGGTCTTGGTGCTGCTTTACAACAGCTTTCTCTATCCCTTTGCCGTGATGGCAGCGCTGCCCCTCTCCATTGGCGGGGCTTTTTTGGGGCTGCTGGTGGCCCAAAAGCCTCTAGGGCTCTTTGCCCTGATTGGCATCGTGCTGCTGATGGGGCTGGTGACCAAAAACGCCATTTTGCTGGTGGACTACGCCCTGATCGCCCGACAGCAGGGGCAATCTCGTCGCCAAGCGGTGATGTCAGCGGGTCTGATCCGCTTACGTCCGATTTTGATGACCTCAATCTCGACCATGGCGGGGATGGTCCCTATTGCCATGGAGTGGGGGGCCGGGGGCGAAACTCGCAGCCCGATGGCGATCGCGGTGATTGGTGGCTTTACCACGTCAACGTTGCTGACCCTGGTGGTGGTCCCTGTGTTCTTCACCTATATTGACGGCTTTCAGTCAGGGATTGGCCAGTTCTGGCGGCGGTTGACCGGACCTAAACGCCCTCCCCTCCACCAGGAATTGGCCGCTTACCAGCCCTCAAACCGCCAATAAACCGTATAATGTGGGCTCACGCGGGTGTAGTTCAGTGGTAGAACGTCAGCTTCCCAAGCTGAATGTCGTGAGTTCGAGTCTCATCACCCGCTTTCGCAAATGTATAGGGACACATTACTCGTCGCCGGGGACAGATGGTTGTCGTTGGGGACGGACTGCTATGGTCGAATCGGATGAGTGTCGTTTACAACTGGTTGGTCTGACCGTATTTGTTTAGGGGCTCAGCATAGGAATCTGACGTTCTATCGCGCTGGCCAATTTGCTTAGGACACCTAGGATCGCGCTGCTCCTTAGCGCAGAAGCAAATTGGCTCGCAGTCTTGCCCTAACCGGACTGGCGACTGCTATACATTCGTGGAAAGGCGCGTGAGTAGATGGCTTTGGTGCTCAAAGGTCTACACATCCAAGACGAGTATCGTAGCGATTGCGACAACCTGCTGCGAGATTTCTATATCCCTTGTTTAGAGCGGGCAACGGTTTATAACCGGGCGGTGGGGTTTTTCTCTAGTTCGTCGATGGCGGCGGTGGCTCAGGGGTTGACGGCGTTTATCCGCTCTGGGGGGCGGATGCGGTTGGTGACCTCGCCACAGTTATCCACCGCCGATGTGCAGGCCATTGAGCAGGGGTTGAAGGATCGGGAAACGGCGATCGCCGATGCCCTGCTGCGAACGTTGGAAACTGAGCTGCCCCAAATTCTTCAGGATCGCCTTGCTGCCCTCGCTTGGCTATTGAGCCAGGGGGTATTGGAAATCAAGCTGGCGATTCCTAAAACCCTGCGGCGACGGGGCTTGTACCACGAAAAGCTGGGGATCTTTGGGGATGCAGACGGCAACTTAGTGGCGTTTACGGGCTCAGCTAATGAAACTGAGAGTGCGCTGATCGACAATTTTGAGTGCATTGAGGTGTATTGCTCGTGGGATCAGGGCGTTAGCCAGAGGGCGATGAAAAAGGCGCACAATTTTGAGGCCCTATGGCAGAACCAAACCGCAAATGCTGAGGTGATGGATTTTCCTGAGGCGGTGGCGCGATCGCTGATTCAGCGGTACTGTCCCGAAAAACCGCCCACCCAAGAGCCCAAAGTTGCCATCTCAAGCGGTATTTACAATTTAGATCGCCCCCTTGGTACTCCCTGCTTACCTACGTGGCTAACGTTGCGAGACTATCAAATCAGCGATCGCCAACTGGTTTGCCAACAAAGGACGCGGCACCCTGAAAATGGCGACGGGCAGCGGCAAGACGATCACGGCACTGGCGATCGCCGCTGCACTCTACCAAAAGTGCGCCGCCCAAAATCGTCCCCTGCAAGGCTTACTGATAATTTGTCCCTATCGCCATCTGGTCACCCAATGGGCTGAAGAAAGCCGTAAATTTGGGTTGCAGCCGATTTTGGCCTTTGACAAGGTGCAGACCTGGCAAGGGAAGTTGCAGTCTCAGCTCATGGATGTGTCGTTGGGTAGCAGACCATTCGTCAGTGTGATCACGACTAACGCCACGCTGATGCGAGACACCCTACAATCGCAACTGGCGTTTTTCCCTCAATGGACCCTAGTGATTGGGGATGAGGCCCATAATCTGGGGGCAAGGCGGCTAGAACAGAGTTTGCCGGACAACCATCCGCCGCTGCGGTTGGCGTTGTCGGCCACGCCCGAACGCTACTTCGACGAGGCGGGTACAGAGAAGCTTTTTGAGTACTTTGGTGCAGTCATTCAGCCCGAGTTTACGTTGAAGGATGCGATCGCATCGGGGGCGCTGACGCCTTACATCTACCATCCCCTTTTGATTGAACTGACGGAAGCGGAAATCGAGGTCTATGGGGACTTGACGGCCAAGATTGGTCGAGCGTTGGCGTCTAGTCAGGGGTCGGAGACAGATGAAGCGATTTTGTCGGCGCTGCTGGTGAAACGGGCTCGATTGGTGGGTTCGGCGGCCAATAAGCTGACGGCTCTGCGAGAACTGATGGCGACCCGCACCCGCACCCGTCATACGCTGTTTTATTGCGGGGATGGGTCAGTGGAAGATGAGGTCTCGGAGGAGAGCCAGCGGCAGTTAGACGCGGTCACGCGCCTGCTGCAAGGGGAAATTGGCTTTCGGGTGCAATCCTATACGGCTGAGACGAGACTAGAGCAGCGAGAGGAACTTCGCTATCAGTTTGAGTCCGGTATGTTACAGGGGTTGGTGGCGATCCGCTGTTTGGATGAGGGAGTCGATATTCCGGCCATTCAAACGGCGGTGATCATGGCGAGTAGTAGCAATCCGCGTCAGTTTGTCCAGCGGCGGGGGCGAATTTTGCGGCAGTCGAAAGGCAAGGAACGGGCTGAACTGTTTGACATGATCGTGGTGCCGCCAGATTTAGGAGGGGAATTATTTGAGGTGGAGAGAAAACTGTTGCGGAGTGAGCTAAAACGGTTTGCAGAGTTTGCCAACTTGGCATTGAACCGAGCCCAAGCTCGCGAGGCGTTGCTGCCGCTTCAGCGTCAGTATGATTTGTTAGAGCTGTAATGAAAGCCCTATGAGCCAAAACGACATCGAAGCACCGATTAAGCAAGCGCCGAAAGCGGTCCAGGAAATCGTGCGGGAGGTGATCCGGGTTGAGAAGGAGAACCGCCACTCGGAGCGCCCCAGAGTCAAAGACGAAATTTTAAGCATCATCAGGAAAGCAGTGAAATGAGGCTCTTGTCGCTCAAGCTGTTGAATTTCCGCCCCTTTCTGGGGGAAACGACGATCTCCCTGGCGGATGAACCGGGAAAACGGATCACGATCATTCATGGCAACAACGGGGGCGGCAAGACCACCCTGCTGAATGCGTTTACCTGGGCGCTGTACGGCAAGCATACGGGGGCTTATGCGGCCCCGCATATTCACATCAATCGACAAGCGATCGCCCAAGCCGCTCACGGAGAGCGCATCACAGCGGCGGTCGATCTGTTATTTGAGCATGACGGACAGCGCTATGAGGTGCGTCGCGAGTGCTTTGTGGATAAGACGGGGTCCATCGAATCGCTGCAAGAAAGTGAAAGCGTATTGTGGCTGAAGGTAAACGGGGAATATGTCGGCAAGAGGACGCCAGAGAAGCCGGAAGACCGCCTCGGTCAAGTGCTACCAGAAAGCCTGTATACCTATTTCTTTTTTGATGGGGAACGCATTGACAATATCGCCAGGGCTGAAAATCGGGAGGATATGTCAAGGGCGATTAAAACGTTACTAAGTGTGGAGTTACTCGATCGCGGGATTCGTCATCTGCATGACAGTCGCCGCACCTTGGAAAAGGAACTGAGCGGCATTGGCGATCTGGAGACGCAAACCTGGATTGACCAAAAGCAGGCCCTAGCGGATGAGCAAGAAACGTTAAAAGATCAGCGCTTAAATATTGCCAGTGAAATTGAAGCGAGTAATCGCAATATTCAAACCATTAATGCGCGGCTAGCTGACCTAGAGCAGGTGCGGGAAATTCAGGAGCAGCGCCAGGCGCTAGAAGACCAGCAGGTCGGCGTAGAACGGCAAATGGCTCTGAGTGAAGATAAGCTGCGGCGCACCCTGTCGGCCAAAGGGTATGTGGTGTTTTTGACCGATGCGGTCAGCCAGTTTCGCCAGTTGGCAGAGGATCTGCACCAGCGGGGCCAGTTACCCTCGCGCATTAAGCAGGGCTTTGTGGAGGAATTGCTCGAAGATCAGCGCTGCATTTGTGGCACGTCATTGCCCGCTGGATCAACGGAGCGAGATAGGGTGGCGGGTTGGCTCGAAAAGTCGGGCATGGGCGATGTGGAAGAGAAAATCTTTTACATGAAGCAGGAGTTTGGCAATCTGGAGCAGCAACAGCAGGATTTTTGGGACGAGGTTGAGCAAGAACGCAGCAGCATTCGCAATTTAGAAAACCAACTCACCGGCATTAATAATCGTCTGAATGCGATCAGCGAGAAGTTGCAGGGGAATGAGGATGTGAATGTCAGCGGGTTGGAAAAGCAGCGGGAAGATGCGATCGCTTACCGCGATGGATTAGTGGGTGACGATCGCTTGGCCGAGGATCGGATTCAGCAGCTCGGTGCCGAAATTAAGCAGCTTGAAAAAAAGATTGAGGAGCACGAGCAACGAGGGGAGCAACAGGCGTTATTGCAGCGACAGATCAAAGCGACTCAGCAGGCGATTCAATGTATCACCGACGTGCGGCAGCGGGTAGACGATAAGTTTCGCACGGTGCTAGAGGCCAAGGTGCGGGATATTTTTCAGCAAGTGGCGGTGGTGCCCTATTTGCCCAAGCTGAATGAAAACTATGAGCTGTTTTTGGTGAATCGCGTAGGCGATGAGGAGTTGGTGGTGCCCACCTCCCAGGGGCAAAACCAGGTGTTGAGTTTGTCGTTCATCGGCAGTGTGATTGATCGCGTGCGGTATTGGAGCAAAAAACATGCTCTGCTCAATTTAGATGCCAGCAGCTACCCGCTAGTAATGGACTCGCCCTTTGGCAATTTGGATGAGATTCATCGGCGGCAGATTGCGCTGGTGATTCCTGAGCTAGCGGAGCAGTTGGTGGTGATGGCAACCAAGACCCAGTGGCGGGGTGAGGTGGAGCAGGAGATGGAACCCTACATCGGCAAGGAGTATGTGCTGACCTATCACACGACGAAACCGAACACGCGGCCTGATTTTATTGAGCGATACGGGGTGCAGTATGCCCTGGTGAAGCCCAGCGCCTATGACTATGAGTGGACGGAGATTGTGGAGGTGCTACGGGGTGATTAAGTGAGCGGCCAATACAATGGGGGTAGTGGATATATCCCGATTTGGTATCAGCGCTATTTGGTCCTCACCGTATTCCCTTCGGGAAGGCTCCGCCTACGGCTGAGCTCACGCCGAAGCCCTAAATCCCTCTCTCAAAGCTGGGAGAGAGACTTGCATCCGGCTCCCCTTCGTCCAATGTTGGGAGAAGGGGTTGGGGGATGAGGGCAGAACTCCTGCCGTCGGGTACTAGCAGTTTAGGTGTTGAGATGACAGCGTCTCTGACCCCCGTCAAATGGAACGTGGACGATTATCACCGCATGATTGATGCAGGAATTTTGATGAACCGCAGGGCAGAATTGCTGTGGGGAGAAATTGTAGCCATGGCTCCAGAAGGCAAACCCCATGCCCATCTCAGCAGCAATGGGGCTGACTATATTCGTGAGCAGTTGGCCGGGTCGGTAAAGGTGCGAGAGGAGAAGCCAATCACCCTAGGGAATGCATCAGAACCGGAGCCAGATATCGCGATCTCGCAGGGTTTGGGGGATGTCTATCTAGAGCATCATCCGTTTGCTGAAAATGTGTTTTGGTTGGAGGAATATGCCGATGCCAGTTATCAATCCCAGCAAACGTTGACCGAGGGATGGGTGAGTCCGGTGATGTTTCTCCAGATCAGCTTGGCGGTTAATCGGTTTATTCGTCGCTGAGGCATTGAGATGAACAGCAATCCTGTCAGTCAGCCAAATCTGAATCCCCTGCTAGAACAACTCAGAGCTAAAAGGTCGGACATTATGAGTATTGCGACTGAACACGGTGCCTCCAACATTCGAGTGTTTGGCTCAGTGGCGCGGGGTGAGGCCAATGAGCAGAGTGATATCGATTTACTGGTGGATCTGGAGCCGGGGCGGAGTTTGCTCGATCATATTGGTCTGATGCAAGATTTGGAGGACTTGCTGGGGCGATCTGTGGATGTCGTCGAACCAAGTGCGCTTCATAAACTGATTCGAGAGCAGGTTTTGGAGGAAGCGATCGCCCTATGAAACCAAAGGATCGGCTGTATTTGAGTAACATTTATGAAGCGATTCTCAAGATCGAAAACTATACCCAGGGTGGACGGCAAGCTTTTATGGCGATCCCGATCATCCAGGATGCGGTGATTCGGAATTTTGAAATTATTGGGGAAGCAACGAAGCGGTTGTCGGATGAACTCAGGCAGGAGAATGTAGATATTCACTGGCGGCAAATGGCTGGCCTAAGGGATGTTTTGATTCACGATTATATGCAGGTGAAGCTATCTCGGGTTTGGGAAATTATTGAACAAGCGCTGCCGACTTTGAAGCAACAGGTCAAGGTCTTACTGAAGGAGTATGAATCTGAGTAATGGGTGATGTTGAGGGTTGATGGGCTGCGATCGCGGATTGTGACGTTTGGCTGGTGGCGGGGCGAGGTGTCCGGTGCGGTCTCCCAGATCCCAGGTTAGATTAAGTAGCTAGATAGGATTAAATGTAAGATACCAATTTTCTCCCTCACCCCCAGCCCCTCTCCCAAGCTGGGAGAGGGGAGCCGATCTGAGCCCCCTTCTCCCAACCTGGGAGAAGGGGGTATAGCCTTCGGCATTCAAGAAAGGGGGATGAGGGTCTTCAGTTTATTACGCCTAC
>JAAUQE010000036.1 GCA_012032425.1 Leptolyngbya sp. RL_3_1
AGGCGGAAATATTTCTGCCTAAGATCCTATTTTGGGCAGATAGGTGGAAATACGTCCACCTAAGATCCCTATAACGGGTAAATAGGTGGAATGATTCAGTATAATCAGCCCTCCGATTCAGGACTGAATCTGTTTAGAGTTTATTCATCATCTCTTTTCAGGTCGTCTACTCATGCAAGCAGAACCTCGTCCTAAGAAACTCCTTGATCACGTGCGGGACGCAGTTCGCTTAAAGCATTATTCCTATCGCACAGAGCAAACCTCCGTGCAGTGGGTGCGCCGCTACATCCTGTTTCATGGCAAGCGGCATCCTCAGGACATGGGTCGGCCTGAAATTGAAGCTTTCTTGACGAATCTGGCTGTAAATCAGTAGGTTGCAGCCTCGACTCAAAATCAAGCGCTCAACGCCGTATTGTTTCTGTACTGTAAGGTTTTAGGGAGTGATATCGCTGGCATAAGCGCTGTCAGGATGAAACCGCGCAATCTGCCAGTCGTTTTAACCAAACCTAAAGCATTAGCGATGCTTTGGTGCGTTACGGCTGTGCCTAACGCACCCTACAAATCTACAAAATCAAGGTCGATCTACGCTAGCTTTTGGGGATTACAGGGGCTTGTAAAGGTAGCCAAGCTAAAGGTTGAACCGACTCAGTGTCATTCATGGCAAACACCTTCTCCCGCAGATGATCGGTGAGCCGCAAGGTGGTGCTGTCATAGACCTGGGTCAGCAGCTTGGGATAGAGACCAAAGCCAATGATCGGCACCAGCAAGCAGGCAATGATAAACACCTCCCGAGGCTCGGCATCGATCAGGACTTCTTTTTCGTTCAGCTCCTTGTTTTCTGGACCATAGAAAATTTCCCGCAGCATCGACAGCAGGTAAATCGGCGTCAAAATCACCCCGATCGCCATCAAGATCACCATCAACAGCTTGAAGTTGAAGCTGTAGGCGTCACTGGTGGCAAAGCCCACAAACACCATCAGCTCCGCCACAAAGCCACTCATCCCCGGCAAAGCCAACGAGGCCATAGAGCAGGTGGTGAACATGGCGAAAATCTTGGGCATCTTTTGGCCCACGCCCCCCATTTCACTGAGGATCAGGGTGTGGGTCCGATCATACGTAGCCCCCACCAGGAAAAAGAGACTGGCCCCAATTAACCCATGGGAGACCATTTGCAGGACCGCTCCACTCAGACCCAGATTGGTGAAAGAGGCGAGGCCGATCATCACAAAGCCCATGTGGGAAATTGAAGAATAGGCGATTTTGCGCTTCAGATTAGGCTGGGCAAAGGAGGTCAGAGCCGCATAGATAATGTTGACCACACCCAGAATCACCAAGAGCGGGGCAATCACCCCATGGGCCTCAGGCAGCATGCCCACATTCATCCGCAGCAGGGCATAGCCGCCCATCTTCAGCAAAATCCCCGCCAGCAGCATATGCACTGGGGCCGTGGCTTCCCCATGGGCATCGGGTAGCCAGGTATGCAGGGGAATAATCGGCAGCTTCACCCCATAGGCGATCAAGAAAGCCACGTACATGAAGAGCTGGAAGTTGAGCGGATAATCCTTCGCGGCCAAGGCGCTCATATCAAAGGTGACGGTATCGCCGTAGAACGCCATCGCCAAGGCGGCGACCAGAATGAAGAGTGATCCCCCAGCGGTGTAGAGAATGAACTTGGTCGCCGCATAGAGCCGCCGCTTACCGCCCCAAATCGAGAGGAGTAAGTAAACCGGGATCAGCTCCAGCTCCCACATGAAGAAGAACAAAAGCATGTCCTGGACGACAAACACCCCAAGCTGGCCGCTGTACATGGCCAACATCAGGAAGTAAAACAGGCGCGGCTTCAGGGTGACGGGCCAAGAGGCCAAGATTGCCAGGGTGGTAATAAAGCCGGTCAAAAGCACTAGGGGCATGGACAGGCCATCCACCCCAACAGACCATTTCAGATCCAGTTGAGAGACCCAGGTGTAGCTTTCCACCATTGCAGGCCAGAGCCTTGGAGGTCATAGCCTTGGGAAAAGCCAATGACCAGTAAGACAAAATCAATCAGACCAACGGTTAGGGCATACCAACGAATGGTGCGGCCATTTTGATCCGGAATGAAGGGGATCAGCAGGGCCGCAGTAATTGGTAAAAGGGTGGTAACCGTTAACCAAGGAAATTGAGCCAGATCCATAACGGTGATTTGTAGGGGCAGGATTTGCAAAAATGATTCGATGTAATTCCCCGATGGGAGACATGAGTCCCTTACCCTCACCAGGGAGATGGGGGAAGCGCCAAGTCTGCCTAGGGGGGGAAGCGCTACCCAAGTAACGCTGCCCCCCCAGACAAACGGGATTGGTTACGTGATGCCAGACAGCAGCACTAAGCCCAACACGGCACCAAAGACGATCAGGGCATAAAACTGGGCGCGACCATTTTCGAGGTATTTCAGACCTTCGCCGGTGACTAGGGTGACAAAACCCGCCAGGTTGACGATGCCATCCACAATCCGCACATCGATCTCCAGCACTTGCTTGGCCAGCTTGCGGCTCCCTTGGACAAAGACCACCTCGTAGATGTCATCGATGTACCACTTGTTTTTGGAGAGCTGGTAGAAAGGCTTGATTCGAGCGGCGATCGCCCCTGGATCAATCACCTTGGTGCGATACATCATCACCGCTAGGGTAATCCCAATCAGGCCAATCCCCACGGAAGAGCCGCCCATGATCAGAAACTCGTTCCAATCAAAGGCTTCGGCTGATTCTGTGAGTTCCAACAATGCTTCCCCTGGGGGATGAATGAAGGCTTCAAAGTAATTGGCAAAGGGGGTGCCCACCAAACCAATCACCATTGAGGGCACCGCTAGGGCCATCAATGGAAAGGTCATGGCAAAAGGCGATTCGTGGGGGGTCTCACTGTGGTGATCGTCATGGCCATCATCTTGGGTGGTGTCCGTTAGGGTGAGTTCTTGGGGATTCATCGCCCCTGGTCCGAGGGAAGCCCCCATGGCCATCAACTGCTCCCGCTTTAGCTGGAGCTGGATGGTTTTATCGGTGCCCTTAAACTCCCCCTCAAAGGTCGAAAAATACATGCGGAACATGTAGAAGGCGGTGATCCCAGCGGTGAGCCAGCCGATTCCCCAGAGGACAGGGCTGACTGCAAAGGTGGACCCTAAAATTTCATCCTTAGACCAAAACCCAGCAAAGGGCGGAATCCCGCAGATGGCCAGGGTGCCGATTAAAAAGGTAATGGCCGTGATGGGCATGTGTTTACGCAGGCCACCCATCAGTCGCATATCTTGGGCCAGCACCGGGTCATGACCCACCACTTCCTCCATGCCGTGAATCACTGAACCCGAGCCCAGGAATAGCATCGCCTTGAAGTAGGCGTGGGTCATCAGGTGAAACAGGCCAGCCCCATAAGCGCCAACTCCCATGGCCATCACCATGTAGCCCAACTGGGACATGGTGGAGTAGGCCAACCCTTTCTTGATGTCGTTTTGGGTGATGGCGATACTGGCCCCCATGAAGGCGGTAAAGGCCCCCGTCCAAGCCACCACGGTCATCACCGTGGGCAGGTTCTCAAAGACTGGGAACATGCGGGCCACGAGAAAGACCCCAGCGGCCACCATGGTAGCCGCATGGATTAAGGCCGAGATCGGGGTGGGGCCTTCCATGGCGTCGGGTAGCCACACATGCAGCGGGAACTGAGCCGACTTAGCCATGGGGCCGAGGAAGACCAGAACCGCAAAAATCGAGACTAGCCCAGCGTTAAGGCTGCCGGTGGTGACCAACTCGGTGAGGCGATCGCCCATCACATCAAACTCGAAGCTACCGGTGGCCCAGAAGATCGCCAGCATCCCCAAGAGCAGACCAAAGTCGCCAACTCGGTTCGTGACAAAAGCCTTCTGGCAGGCATCAGCAGCCCCTTTGCGCTCATACCAAAATCCGATGAGCAGGTAGGAGCACATGCCCACCAGTTCCCAGAACACGTATACCTGCAACAAATTGGGGCTAATCACCAGCCCCAACATGGATGAGCTAAATAAACTCAAGTAGGCATAGAAGCGCACATAGCCAGGGTCATGGGCCATATAGCCATCGGTGTAGACCATCACCAAAAAGGCCACAGTGGTGACAATCACCAACATTAGGGAGGCCAGATGATCGATGGTGTAGCCCATGGTCAGGTGGAAGTCCCCAGCCGAAGCCCAGTCAATGGTGAGGTTATAGGCTTCGTGACCTTGAAATTGGCTGAAAAATAATAGAAAAGACAGCACCATCGCTGCCCCGGTCAACGAAACGTAAAGACGGCGGCAGGACGCCGCAACGTGCTGGTGGTCTGGCTATAACTGACTAGGCCGGTGCCGACAATTGCCGCACCGACTAGGGGTAAAACCGGTACCAGCCAGGCGTATTCGTAAATTGCCTCGATTGATTCCATGCGTAATGCTTACTCCACTGTCTGCCCTAAGTGGCCAAAACCGCCTACATTTTGACACAAGCCCCGAAATTAAATTGCCCAACCCCGACTGGCTGCTGTAAAGATGGATCCAGTGGCATCGGAGGCTCAGTTTTGCAGTGGCTCATCAGCCCCCGTCCACAGCAACGGGGGCGCTGCGCTTTAGGGTATTTAGGGATGATCGTGCTTAGCCTAACAGGCTAATCCCGGCCTGCCCCTGGAGACGTAACAGGTTTTTCATATTTTCTTGAGCTATGACTCATTGATTCCGGCCCATCGGATGGCTTCTAAAAAAAGACTTTGGGGGTGGCTTGCCATAAATCTTAATGTTAGCCCGCCTGCCAAAGCCGGATGGGGTTCATTACAGTGAGAGACACCCGCTTTAGAGATGGTGTTCTCCATCATGGGCTGCTCCAATGCCGCGATTCCTTCGGAAAGCGCCGCTAGCGCTGTTTTTGTTCGCTTGCTTTTCCCTCTCCCCCAACCGGCCTGACGGCAGCCGGTCTGGCAGCAACAGGATCATCCGGCTAGGTCTGGTCAGTAGCGCTATCTTCATGGCCTGGGCTAGTCCGGCCAGCGCCGTTGAAGAGATTGTGGTGCAGTTAGGCCCCCTGCATACCCGTCTCAAAGTGCAGGATTTGGAGCAGGTTGCCACTACGGATCAGGTCCCCCCAGGGTTGCGCCCTTATCGTTTCCTGTTAACCCCGGCGGTGCGTCAAACCTTGCGCCGCCCCTTGAGCTTAGATCCGCAGATGAGCGATCGCATTGTCGCCGATTTGCTCAGTTCTAAGAACGGCCAACAGCTCTTAGCGCTATTGGCAGAAGTGGCTCCAGGATTATCCTCAACCACCTTGCAGGCCGCCATTCAAACCGCTGCCCAAGCCCCTGAAGGGTTAAGCCTGTTGGGCGTCCTCCAAGCCCTGCCAGGGGAGCGACTGACCCTGAAAGCCGGGGTGTCGCTGACCCTGCTGGCTCAGTTTGGTCTCTCCCAATGGGAGCAACTGGCCCTCAGCAATGTCCTCAACCAAACCTTGGTGCCAGAAAACAATAGGGTCAGTGCGCTGCCGTTCAATCCCGCCATGGCGGGATCAGAACCGCTTAGGGTTTGGTCCCTTGCCCTCACTGATTCTCACCGTGAGCGGCAGGTCCCTATTGATATTTACTACAGCCGCCATACCCGAGGGCCGCTCGTCTTGCTCTCCCATGGCTTCGGAGCCGATCGCGAGTTCCTGGCGTATCTCGCCGAGCACTTGGTCTCCCACGGATTAACCGTCGTCTCCATTGAGCATCCGGGTAGCAATGTCAAAGCCCTGACCGAGGCGAAAGGTGCGATTTTACCCGCCAGCGAATTCATTGATCGGCCCTTGGATGTGCGCTTAGTGCTTGATTATTTAGCCGAGCTCAACGCCGCCTCAATCACCGATCAGCAACGCTTTAACCTGGACCAAGTTACCCTGATCGGTCACTCCCTGGGGGGGTATACCGGCTTGGCCTTGGCCGGTGCGCCCTTAGATCTAGACGCCCTCAATCAGTTTTGTCAGGGATTAGCCCCCAATGATTTATCCCCCGCCGATTGGCTGCAATGTGCGGCCACGGACTTAGCCCTACCCCCAACGGGGCTGGCCGACGACCGCATCACCCAACTGGTGATTATGAACCCGATCATTGGCCAACTGTTTGGGGCCGAGGGGCTCAGTCAAGTGGAGGTACCGACCCTGATCCTGACCGGCACTGAAGATGGGGTCACCCCCAGCGGAGAGCAGCAACTCCGCCCCTTTGAGCAACTCTCTGGGCCACGGGCCTTAGTGGCGGTGATTGGCGGCACCCACCTCAGCGTCGGGGATCCCGACAACCTCAACCATGCCCTTACTCAGCTACCGCTGATGCCGGAGCGACCCATTGAGGAGACGGCCCAGTTGCGCACTTACCTGAAGGGCACGTTGCTGAGCTTTATCATGCAGCAGACCCCCCAACGGCGTCGCTACCAGCCCTTTTTAAGTGCCACCTATGCCGAACAATTTTCGACGGAGGCGCTGCCGCTGCGCTATGGCGATCATCTGCCCAGTTCCGTCACCCACTGGCTGCAGGTCCGTCAAGCCCTAGAGCGCCATCTCAACCCATCGATGAAAAGCGTCGCCTCACTGCTGCATCTCGGGTTAATTGGGTTCCAATCTGATCTCACCCGCTTTCGGCGCACGGCGTTTTCTCAAATCCCCCGCTGGCACCGCCAAGGCTTCAAGGCGATCGCTCCCAATCACAGCCTTATCCAGCGGCAGAGGTGGCCCGCGCTACTGATTGGGCTTTGGAGGTGGCGCTGTATGAAGTGAATCAACATCGACTGATTCAGCCTACTCATGAGTGATCCCATCGGGCAAAATCGTGCCTTGCAGTTTGGCGTTTTTGAGGTTGGTGTAGGCCATGTTGGCATTGATCATCACCGCCTCGGTCAAAGTCGCGCCGCTCAGATTAGACCAACTGAGCTTGGCCCGATAAAGGGTTGCCCCCTGTAAATCCGCCCCCCGCAAAGAACTCCAACTCAGATTCGTGCCCCGCAGGTTGGCCCGGGTCAGCACCGTATTCACCATGCTGCATCCTTGGAGCTTGGCGCGGCTGAGATCGACCTCGGTCATATCGGCCATGTCTAGGGCAGCACCGCTGACAATTGCCCCTTGCAGATGGGCTCTCACTAAAATGGCTTCCGTCAGGGTGGCACTGGCCAAGCTAGCGCCTTCGAGGTTGGCTGCGGTTAAGTTTGCTTTTGCCAGTCGGGCTCGGTTCAAACTCACGCCCGATAAATTCGCGCCCTCTAGGTTGGCCTCATCTAAACTGGCTTCGTTGAGATTGCCATCGGAGAGGGTGGCTTGGGATAAGGAAGCACGGGTGAATATCGCCCCCCGCATCCCGGCCTCCGTCAAATTGGCATGCATCAGATTGGCGTCACTAAAGTCACCGCCAATCAAGTTAGCCAACATCAAATTGGTGTGGCATAGAGAGGCCCTGCTGAGCTTGGCAGCCCGCAGGTTAGCGCCGTGTAGATCGGCACCATCGAGGATGGCCCCCGACAAGTTAGCGTCACGGAGGTGGATCTCTGGCAAGACCCGTTGAGACAGATCAACGCCAGCCAAATTTGCATTCCGAAAATCCCGTTCTCCCGCCTCGTAGCGGGTTAGTAGCTCGCTTAAATCCATGGGTCTATCTCAGGAACTCCCGTCATCTTGCCCAATGCAATCGGGCAAACCTAGGCTGCACGCAACGGGACTCCCTAATTAAGGGGGCTTTCTCGATATGAGGAAAGCGCCGCCGATACCAGACCCTGATGACTCGAATGTCATTCTGGCACAGGATGTCCACCGCATAATTGCGATGGTGTAGTGAAATTTGATACCTGGCCTACAGAATGCTCTCTGGTCTGGAGCCCTTAGGAATCAGGTTCGACTGCTTCTGGCTCTTCGACTGCTTCTGGCTCAATGACGGTGCGGCGCTGCTCTGCCAAGTAATACTCTCCTTGATCCGTACCATCCACCAAAATTTGTCGATACTGCAACTGTCCCTCCAGCCGTAACGCGGTGTCTAGGGGCGGGGCTGTTTCTGGGGTCAGCACCCAGATAGTGCCGCTGTCATCCTCTAGGCGATAGAGCCAGCCCTGGGTCAGGGGAGCCTGCTGTCGCACCTGTCCTTGCACTACGACCGTGCTGTTTGGCCCCTGCTCCCCTAAGGAGCCGATCGCCGTGGGGGGACCCGTGAGCTGCGCGATCGGTAGGGGCAGGCCCAATTGGGGTAAGGACTGTCGCGATAGGGTGCTGCACCCAACGGTGGTCACACAGCAAAGGGTGGCCCAGGAGAGAGACCGAACAAAGACCCCGTTCATAGTAATTAAACCGGTAGAAAGTTTGGGCATCGGTTTGGATTAAACCCTGGCCACATCCAAACCCGTAGTTTGCCCTACGGTGTAAAAATTCAAGTTTTCAAGTTGGATGTGGTTTAGCAACACCATACTCGCCATACTATAGCCTTGGTCATTTTGATGGGGCCATTGGGAGGGGCGCACCTCGGATCGTTCTGATCAGTCGCGCCGCGTCAACATGGCTGGCAGCCTTGTCCGAGGAGGATAAGCACCTGCTGATGACTCGTGACCGAATTAGCTCAGGTTTCCCCATGGCCCAGATTTTAGATGGCAAGTCCCTGGCCCAACAGGTTCAGACCCAGCTTAAGCAGCACATTACGGCAATTACCCCCACAGTGGGCCGCTCGCCCGGTTTGGCCGTGGTGATGGTGGGAGATAACCCCGCCAGTGCCGCCTATGTGCGGAATAAAGAACGGGCCTGCGATCGCATCGGCATCACCTCCTTCGGACGTCACCTGCCTGCGGATGCCCCCCAATCCGAAGTGCTAAACCTCATTGAATCTCTCAATGGGGATCCAAGAGTAGACGGCATTTTGCTGCAATTACCCGTGCCCGATCATCTGGATGCTGTGGCCTTGTTGAATAGCATCGACCCCGATAAAGACGCCGACGGCCTGCATCCCATTAATTTAGGGCGACTGCTGCGGGGGGAACCCGGCCTGCGGAGCTGTACCCCCCTGGGGATCATGCAATTGCTCAAAACGAGCGGCACTGAACTGGCGGGTAAGTCAGCGGTGATTTTGGGCCGCAGCATTCTGGTGGGTAAGCCCATGGCCCTGATGCTGCTAGAGGCCAATGCCACGGTGACTATCGCCCATTCCCGCACGGCAGACTTGGCGGCAGTGACCCGGAGCGCCGATATTTTGGTGGCGGCGATCGGACGCCCTGAATTGATTACCGCCGATCAGGTCAAACCCGGAGCCGTGGTGATTGATGTGGGCATTAACCGCGTCGTGGGAGCCGATGGCAAAGGCCGACTGGTGGGGGATGTAGCCTATGATGCGGTGGCAGCAATCGCCGCTGCCATTACCCCCGTGCCGGGGGGGGTCGGGCCGATGACAGTTGCCATGCTCATGCACAATACGGTATTGAGCTATTGTGGGCGCACTCAAACTCAGCTCCCGCCTGCCCCTTGCCCTTAAGCCGCAACGACTGGACGCAGCGTATGGTGACCACTTCTTCCCAAGACTCCCTCTCCCAAACCTTTGATCTCAAAACTTTTGATCTAAAGGGCTATTTGAGCGATCGCCAGCAGCGGGTCGAAGCTGCCCTGGATGGTGCGCTGCCGGTGGTTTACCCCGAAACCATTTACGAGTCCATGCGCTATTCCCTGATGGCAGGGGGTAAACGGTTGCGACCGATCCTGTGCTTGGCCACCTGTGAGCTGATGGGGGGCAGCGAACCCATGGCGATGGCGACGGCCTGTGCCCTAGAGATGATCCACACCATGTCGCTGATCCATGATGACTTGCCCGCCATGGACAACGATGACTACCGTCGGGGCCAGCTCACCAATCACAAGGTCTACGGTGACGATGTGGCCATCTTGGCCGGAGATGCGCTGCTGGCCTATGCCTTTGAATATGTCGCCCGCCAAACGGTGGGGGTGTCGCCCGAGCGGATTCTGCGAGTGGTGGCCGATTTAGGTCGGTCAGTCGGTGCCGAGGGGCTGGTGGGGGGGCAAGTTGTCGATCTCGCCTCGGAAGGGAATCCCGACATCACCCTTGAAACCTTGACCTACATCCATACCCACAAGACCGGGGCGCTGTTAGAGGTGTCCGTCACCGCTGGAGCGATTTTGGCCGGGGCGGATGAAGCGGCGATCGCCACCCTATCGGACTACGCCAAATGCATTGGTCTGGCCTTTCAAATCGTGGATGATGTTTTAGACATCACCGCCACCTCTGAAGAGTTGGGCAAATCGGCTGGGAAGGATCTACAAGCCCAAAAAGCCACCTATCCCAGCCTTTGGGGCATAGAAGAGTCAAGGCGACAGGCTCAACAGTTGGTTGATCAGGCCAAAGCCGCCGTGGCCTGCTTCGGAGCAGGAGCCCAGCCCCTGCTGGCCCTGGCTGACTACATCGTTGCACGCACCCATTAGGGGTTTACTCCATGCAAGATATCAGTGACATTTTCCACAACAGCGTGTTGTTAATCGCCCTAGGGGCCTGCTTTTTGGCTCAAGCGCTAAAACTGGTAGTGGAGCTGGCTCAAAACCGTCAGTTCAATTGGCTCGTTCTCGTAGAAACCGGCGGGATGCCCAGCTCCCATTCAGCCCTGGTGACGGCGCTGGCGGCAGGGACGGGGCAAACCTTGGGATGGAGCAGTCCTTTTTTTGCGGCGACGACGATATTTGCGGTAATCGTCATGTATGACGCCGCTGGCGTTCGGCAAGCAGCGGGCAAACAGGCCAAACTCCTGAACCAGATTACCGACGAGCTGTTTAGCGAAAAGCCTGAGTTCAATGAAGATCGCCTTAAAGAATTACTGGGTCACACCCCGATTCAGGTGATTGCCGGTTCGATTTTGGGGTTGCTGGTCTCTTACCTGGCGGCTCCGGCTTATTAGGGGCGTGGGGGAGTGTGAGGGTGGATGGGTGGATGAGTGGGTTTTTAATTTTGAGTTTTGAATTTTGAATTGGGGAGTGGGGGGCTGATTGACTGACAAAAGTTTCTCGCGTAGGTTGGGTTGAGGTGACGAACCAACACCAGCAACGGTTTCGTTGGGTTTCGCTATCGCTAACCCAACCTACGGCAGAATTAGGTTTTCAAGCGTTTTGTCAGCCAACCAGGTGGGGGGAGTGGTCTTTGCGTCCGATGCCGGATGAGTTTTTAATTTTGAATTGGGGTAAGCGTGGGAGAAACAGCCGATCTTGACCACCATCGCCAGCAGTTTCCGGCTTTGGCGAACAAGGCGTATTTCAACTATGGGGGTCAGGGACCGATGGCGGCGGCGGCGATCGCCGCCATGCATGAGGCCCATCTCCAGATTCAGCAGCAGGGGCCGTTTTCCGGGGCGGTCAACCAGTGGCTACAGCAGGAGGGCGAGGTCACCGTGGGGCGATCGCCCAGCAGTTGGGGGTCGCATCTGAGACCATCGCCCTGACCGAAAGCGTCACGGTGGGCTGCAACATTCCCCTTTGGGGCCTGGATTGGCAACCGGGGGATCGCATTCTTTTATCCGATTGTGAGCACCAGGGAATTGTTGCCACGGTGCAGGAGATCAGTCGGCGGTTTGGGGTAGCGGTGGATGTGTTTCCGCTCCTGACCCCAACGGGCAGCGCCCTGATCGATCCGCTACAAGCCATTGAGGCCCATTTACAGCCCCGTACGCGCCTACTGATTGTCAGCCATATTCTTTGGAATACGGGTCAGGTGCTGCCATTGACCGAGATTGTGCAGCTTTGTCACCAGCGCCCCGCCCCGGTATGGGTCTTGGTGGATGCCGCCCAGTCAGTGGGGATGTTGCCCCTCGACCTTGTGGCCAGTGGCGTCGATTTTTACGCCTTTACGGGCCACAAATGGTGCTGCGGTCCGGCAGGTTTGGGGGGCTACTACGGGCGGGCGGATCGGCGCGATCGCGTCGCCCCTACCTATATCGGCTGGCGTGGCGTCACTGTTGATCACCAAGGCCAACCCACCGGTTGGGAAGCCGACAATCGGCGCTACGAAGTCGCCACTTCCGACTATGCTCTGATGCCGGGATTACGGGCGGCCCTAGGGATCCATGACCAATGGGGTAATGCCGAGGCCCGCTACCAACGCATCAGTGCCCTCAGTCGTTACCTGTGGTCAGCCCTACAGGCGCTGCCCCAGGTGCGTTGCCTCATGCCCCATCCCCCGGCTTCTGGGTTGATTTCGTTTCAGGTCTTGGCTGCGGGGGAACCGTCAGCCCAGCACCATGGCCGCTTAGCCGCAGATCTGGAAGCCGCTGGCATTTTGGTGCGCACCTTGCGGTATCCCAGTTGTGTGCGGGCCTGCGTACATTATTTCACCACAGAGACGGAGTTAAACCACTTGGTAGAGGCGATTCGAAACTGGGCGATCGTCCATGGGATCTAGGAGACTTTCTGGTGCGTTTCTGAGCAGAGGGGGTGAGGGGGTGAAGGAGTGAAAGGGTGGATGGGCCTGCCCTGAACGGAGTCGAAGGGAATGGGTAAACTGGTTCTATGCTGAATCGTCTCAAGCTTGCCCCTAAATTCACCCTGCTGCTGCTGTTGGTCTTTATCCTTGGCAGTGGGGTAGGTGGATGGGTTTTGTCAAGGGTGCTGCAACAGCGGGTAGAGGCCCAAGTCACTGCTGAGGGGGTGATCTTGATGGAATCGATGCAGGCGGTGCGGCGCTATACCAATCAGCAGGTCGGCCCGCTGCTAGAAGCCACCATGGCACAGATGAATTTTGGCCCGAGACGATTCCCGCTTACTCAGCCCGACGGGTTTTTGAATTGCTGAATGAGGAAAGCAATGCCATTGGGGGTGTTCGTGGAACCTACCATTACACCTATAAAGAGGCGGTGCTCGACCCCACTAACCCAGCGGATCGGGTGGATGACTTTGAAGCGGTCCTCACTCAGAACTTGAAGAATCAGCCATCGCTGACGCAACTGTCAGGATTCCGAGAATTGCCTGACCAGGGTTCGGTGTTCTACAGCGCCTTGCCAATCCGCGTTAAAGAGCAGTCTTGTTTACAGTGCCATGGTGCGCCCGAAGCGGCACCACCAGCAATGGTGGCCCGCTATGGCCGGGAAAATGGGTTTAATTGGCCCCTCAACGAAGTGATTGGCACTCAGGTGGTTTACGTCCCCGCAGCCGAGGTTTTTCGGACGGCACAACGCGCCTTTTCTTCCGTGATCAGCCTATTTTTAGGGATCTTCGCGATCGCCCTCCTCTGCCTCAATCTCTTGCTCAAGCCGTTAGTTTTGCAGCCCATTCAAAGCTTGGCGCGGATTTCCCAGAAGCTGGCCGCTGACGACATCCAGTCAGAGGCAGAGCTACAGTCGGCCACCCATCAAAGATTGTCGAATATCACCCAACGCCAAGATGAGCTGGGGAATCTGGGGCGCATCTTTCAGACCATGATCAATCAAGTCGTGGCTCGACAGCAGCGGCTACAGCAACAAATTCATGTGCTCAAAATCGAAGTAGATGAAAAGCGTAAGGCGAAAGAGATTGAGGAGATTACCAGTACCGATTATTTTCAGTCACTGCAACAAAAGGCGAGGGAAATCCGCAATCGCAAACCGGGTCAGGCATAACCCTGATGGCGGGTTGCCTAACAAAACCCTTGCTGTCACTACAGCCTTCGGACAGATTTTCGTGACCGCAGTTTAATATCGCCGCAATGTTTAGCGCAGCCAATGGGACAAACCAGCTTTTTTCTCTGCCAAATGAATCAACCCTAACCCCCTAGGGGTGGATTGGCTCTATGGTGAAGAACGAAATTTAAAACTGATTAGCCCATGTTAGCGAAGCGTATTCTTCCCTGTTTAGATGTGAAGGCAGGGCGAGTGGTGAAGGGGGTGAACTTTGTTGATCTGCGGGATGCGGGCGATCCGGTGGCATTGGCCCAGGCCTACAACGATGCTGGGGCCGATGAGCTGGTGTTTTTAGACATCACCGCCACCCACGAAGATCGCGACATTTTGCTGGATGTGGTTTACCGGACCGCCGAACAGGTGTTTATTCCCCTGACCGTGGGCGGCGGCATTCAAAACTTGGACAAAATCAAGCAGCTCCTGCGGGCCGGTGCCGATAAAGTCAGCATTAACTCAGCGGCGGTGCGGGACCCAGACCTGATCAATCGGGCCAGCGATCGCTTTGGCCAACAATGCATTGTGGTGGCCATTGATGCCCGCCGCCGTGTCGATCCGGAGCATCCAGGCTGGGAGGTTTATGTGCGGGGCGGACGCGAAAATACCGGGCTGGACGCCTTAGATTGGGCCGCCAACATGGTGGAACGGGGGGCCGGAGAGCTGCTGGTGACCAGCATGGATGCCGATGGCACCCAGGCCGGTTATGACCTCACCCTCACCCAAGCGATCGCTGAGCGCGTTTCGGTCCCGGTGATTGCCTCCGGCGGCGCTGGCACCTGCGCCCACATTCACGAGGCCCTCACCACCGGACAGGCGGAAGCGGCGTTACTGGCCTCACTGCTGCACTACGGCCAGCTCACCGTTGCTGAAATCAAGACCTATTTAGAAACCCATGGGGTAATGGTGCGGCGATAATCTCACCCTCACTTTTTTAAATTATGTTACGTTAATGAGAGGTATGTATGCCTCTATTAAGGATTCTTGGCGGCGATAATGCTTTTGCTCATCCTCATTGTAGTAATCGCCTTAGTGGCTTGGGCACTGCGCCTGATGGAGCAGGCCGTGCAAAGCCAAGAATTCTCGCTGATGCTGGCGGGCTTCTTGGTGGCCTCTTCAGCCGCCGCCATGATGACGGTGTATTTCTTGATGGGGCATTACGTCAGCTACGTCCAGGCGGGTCAGTCGGTCTATCAAGATCGCTCCGTTATCCAAAGTAAATACGACACCGCCCCCCAGTCCCTGACTGCCGATGCCTTCCCCGCAGAATGGTTCAGCGAATAGTCCTGGACGGCTGCCTCACGGGCTGAGGCTACTTGAGGGGCGAAGCTATGGACGCGCCGCCCTAAAATCTGAGGGAACTACTACTACTGGTCATCATCAAAGAGCGGGGCCGTTTGGCGCGGGAGCCCGGTCGCCGTTTTTGGCGCGATCGCAGTTGTCGAATCTCCGCCGCCTGCCGCTGTACCGGGCTGATATAGCCCTGCATGGGAATCACCGTATCCCCCGCAGCCCCCGCAGGCGGAGCGGCACTCCGAGGGGCATGGCTCAATCCCATCGCTAAGCTATCTTGATAGGGCTCTAGGGCGAGGATTCGCATCACCTCGTCAGCACTCTGGTAGCGCTCTTGGCTATCCGGCTGGATCATTTTTTCGATCAGGGTGGTAAAGCCGGGACTCACCTGCACAAATTTTTGCCAGAGGACCCGACCACTGGCCGGATCGGTGTCAAACTCAATGGGCGTTTTACCCGTGAGCATAAATAGGCAGGTGATGCCTAGGGCATAAATATCGCTGGCAAAGGTGGGGCGCAGGGCCTGTTGCTCAGGCGGCGCAAACCCAGGGGTGCCCACAAACTGGGTGAGCGGCGCTTGGTAAGCGCCATGGTTGCCCAGGTCAGCCAAACATTCGCGGACGGCCCCAAAATCAATCAGCACCAGGCGGCCATCTTGCTTGCAGCGGATGATATTGGGGGGCTTAATGTCCCGGTGAATAATGCGGCGACGGTGGATGAACTTGATCACCGGCAGCAGATCTTTGAGAAAGCGTTTGACCTGAATTTCACTTTGCACCCCATGGCGGCGGATTTCCTTAGTTAAGACATCCCCTTGGATAAATTCCTGCACCAGGTAAAAGTCTTGATTGACGGTGAAATAGTCCAGCAGTTGCGGAATTTGCGAGTGACTGCCCACCTTAGCGAGCACCTTGGCCTCCTGGCGAAAGCGGCGTCTAGCGCGCTCTAGGGCCATGGGGTTACGCACCTTGGGGCAGAGTTGCTTGACGACGCAAAGCGGACTCCCCGGCAGGTGTTTGTCTTGGGCGAGATAGGTGATGCCAAAGCCGCCAGAAGCTAAAACCCTGAGGATATGGGTAGCGATCGCGAAACACATAGCCAGAGTCATGAACCGCCTGTCGCCGACCGGGCTGGCGACTGAGGCGTCCTAGGGCAGAGGAGTGGGAGGAGGAAGGCGGCAGGGAATCTTGCATGGTTCGGGTCGGGCACACCATTCATTATCCCAACTGTACACGCTCTCCCCTCGACGGCGGCTCGGTATGGATTCGGTAATTGGGTCAGTTCAGATCGGTAACTAGATCGGTAACCAGAACTGAAAGGTGCTGCCAAGCCCCGGTGTGCTGGTCACCGTCATTTGCCCCCCATGCAGGGTGACTAAACGACGGCAAATAGTCAGACCAATGCCCGTGCCGCCAGAACGGCGATCGCGGGCCGGATCAGCCCGCCAAAAGCGATCGAACACATGGGGGAGGTCGGCAGCGGCAATCCCCACGCCGGTATCGGTGACCGCCACCCAGAGCTGTGCCGATTGCGTCCAAGCTTTTACCGTGACGGGTGCCCGCAGCGGTGTGCCGCAGGGCATTGGTCAATAAATTCACCAGGATCTGCTCCAACCGCTCTGGGTCCGCTTGCACTAGGGGCAGATCCGGGCTGCAATCGAGCCCCAACTGCACCGGCGCATCCGGCGGTTGCCGGTCTTGAAAGCGGGCCACCACCGACTTGAGCAAGGGGCAAATCGCCAAAGATTGACGGTGAATCGGCAGGTAGCCTGACTCTAGCTGCGATAGCTCCTGGAGATCATTCACCAAGCGCTGCAATCGCTGGGTTTCCCGCGCCAGCCGCTCATAAACCACCGGCTCGGCAGTCACGGTGCCATCCGCCAAGCCTTCTAAATAACCGCGAATAATCGTCAAGGGGGTGCGGAGTTCATGGGACAAGTCCCCCACCAGTTCTCGCCGCCGCTGCTCGACCCCCGCCAGATCTGCCGCCATGTGATTGACGCTCTGGGCCAGCTGGGTCAACTCCGGAATCTCATAGTCGGGCAGCCGCTGCTCTAGCTCCCCTGCCGCAAACTGACGGGTGATGGTTTCGATTTCTTCGAGGGGGCGCACGATGCGGCGGGCCAGCCAGTAGCTGGTGCCGCTAGCGGCCAGACCCCCCAGCAAACCCGCCCAGATCATGCTCCGACCCCAGGCAACTTGAAAACTCTGTACCAACTCGGCCCGTACTTGACCGATGCTAAAGTTGCGCCCCTCAATCCGCCGCAGATGCACCACAAACAATCGGGGTGAATAGAGCCAGCCCACGGCGGCCAGGGTGACGATGCCCACCACCAACACCAGCAGATAAGACCAAAACAGGCGGCTACGCAGGCTCGGTTGGCTCATGGGCGCTGACCCAGATACGTGGGGAAGGCGTCGGCTGGGTTGTCAACGTCATCATCAGTGTCCTCAAACCGGTAGCCCACGCCAATCACGGTTTTAATAAATTGCGGCTGGGCGGGTTCCGGCTCGATTTTTTTGCGCAAGCGGGCAATGTGGGCATCGACGATGCGTTCGTCCCCATAAAAGTCACCCTCCCAGAGCTTGTCAATCAGCTGCGATCGCGTCCAAACGCGTCCCGGCGCGCTGACAAAGGTAGCCAGCAGATCGAATTCTAAGGTCGTCAAGGTCAAAGGTTCGGGGGGGTTCAGACGATGGGCGGTGCGCTCGGCCAAGTCAACCCGAAAATGGGGGCTCTGATGCTGCGGGGATTGCCCGCCCTGGCGCAGGCTCCGGCGCAGCAAGGCCCGCACCCGCGCCACCAGCTCGCGGGGGCTAAAGGGCTTGACCAAGTAGTCGTCAGCGCCGGTCGAGAGGCCAATAATCCGATCGACCTCTTCTCCCCGAGCGGTGACCATCAGAATATAAGGATCCTTAGGACCCGCCCCCTGGCGGATGCGGGCACAGACTTCTAAGCCATCAAGCCCCGGCAGCATTAGATCCAGCACAATCACGTCAGGCTGAAGGGTTTGGGCCAATGCTAGAGCTTGGCTACCGTCCCCACAGCAGTGACAGGTAAAGCCTTCTTTTTCGAGGTAAAGCTGAATCAGAGCCGCAATTTCCGCCTCATCCTCAACAATCAAGATATCCATGGCTCAATCCATCTAAATGCCGCTAATGCCGCTGCACAGCATCGGGCTCCAGCACCGGGGGCAGAGCTATCGTTCTATTGCTGAAGACCGTAGCGCTCTAACCCCCATGTTAAGGTGACAATAGTCAAGAGCTGGATAGCATGGTCGCTGTTGACGTAGTGCAGGCTCATGCTATCCAACGGGTTACCTGCACGTTCCGATATTTAAAGGTATCCTGTATGCTTGCCAAACCGATGTACGCCAAAGAGTTATTGAGTCGATATGCGGCAGGTCAACGCGATTTTCGCAACCTCAATTTGATTGCGGCGAACCTACGCAACCTCAATCTCAGCGGGGCTGACTTAAGGGGTACCAATTTAGCCAAGGCTAATTTGAGCAACACGAATCTGAGCCATGCCAATTTGGCTGATACGGTTTTGATTGGGGCGAATTTGGTCAAGACGAATCTAACCCAAGCGAATCTCACCAATGTTGATCTGGGGGAGGTCGATCTGAGCGCGGCGATTCTCCGCAATGCGATTTTTTCCTAGGTTTATGTGAGGGACACGCCCATGGGGTGAGCCCGCTCGGTCATCGTTTTGAATTGGGGCGAAGGCCAAGCGCCTGATTACCGATGATGACTTTTTGATGGATTGATGGGAAACGAATGCCATTCAGCGACAGCCCCTAGAGTGTGAACCACTCTAGGGGCTTTTTAGATTGCCTCCAGCAGTTCTGCCAGCCGGGGTTCAATGTGCGGATGCTTTGGGCATCCCCTAAAATTGACCCTAAGGCTCATCACCTCTTCTATTCAGCAGTCCCCATGGTACAGGCTCCCCCTAAACCGATTACGTTAGCGGAATTTCTGACGCTGCCAGAAACCAAGCCTGCCAGTGAATATATTGATGGGCAGATCGTCCAAAAGCCAATGCCCCAGGGAAAGCACAGCACGATCCAAACGGAGTTCGCGACGACCGTGAATGGGGTGTTGAAAGGGCGAAAGGTGGCACGGGCATTTTCAGAGTTACGATGCACGTACCCTTCGGGAAGCCATCCTGCGGATGTCTATGGCGGACGCTCAACGATTCCAGATGTGTCGGTGTTGACTTGGGGGCGCATTCCCCGCGACCAGAATGGTGAGGTTGCCAATACGTTTCCGATCGCGCCGGACTGGGCGGTTGAGATTTTGTCGCCGGATCAGAGTCAAACGAAGGTGACTAAAAATATCTTGCACTGCCTCAATCACGGGACTGAAATGGGTTGGCTGATTGACCCGGCGGAGCAAACGATTTTTGTGTATCGGTCTCAGCAACAGCCGGAAGTGTTTGATCAGTCGGCGCAAGTGCTGCCTGTCCCGACTTTTGCCGGTGGGCTGGGTTTAAAGGTGGGCTCGGTGTTTGGTTGGCTACTGGAATAAGCGCTAGCAGCGTAAATTCGGATCTTTTAGTAAATTTGTAGGCTGGGTCAGCGCTAGCGTGACCCAGCAAATCGTTGCCTGTGCTGGGTCTCACTTCGTTTGACCCAGCCTACATCAGTCACAAATTGAAAGTTGACAGATCACTGATGAGACAAAAACAGCCCTGAAACCCTTGCTGTCAGGACATCGGCTATACCTCACCAGGCAAGGAAATACTGTGACGATGCGTTCTCAGTCCTGCTTGAGGCGATTTTGAATGGCGTCAATCAATTCGGAAAAGCCGGAGTCGCTGTGCAGATCGGGGGTGAGGGTATTCATGTCTTTGAGGATATCCACCAGCTCGGCGATGGTGTTGCGGATGCGGGTGTAGAGGTCGATGGATTCGCGAAAGCCTTGCAGGTTGGCAGAACCCACTGATTTCATGGCTTCATCAAGTTCGGCGATTTCTTGCTCCCAGTGCTGGATATAGCGGATGCGTTGAACGGGTTTATAGATTTGGGCATCGGGGAGAACGATGGGAAAGATGCGATCGTAGAAGTCGCCGTTGGCGGCGATCTCGACCAACTCGAACATGCAGTTCTCAGACTTGAGGTATTTGTCGCTAATCACGACGATGACGGCGTTGCCCTGGCCGATTTGCGCCATGAAGGCTTGGATGCGGCCTTTGAAGCCCAGGTCGCGTTTATCGCGGATCAGGGTGATGTCGGTGGTGGCCAAAGCTTTCTCAATCTCGTTAGCCATCTCCTCGCTGTCGCCGCTCCAGGCATAGGAAATAAAGATCTCCTGGCTGGGTTGATAGAGCTGCGTTTGGGCGGTCTTGAGAATGCTGGATGTGTCTTGAAGCGGCAAACCCTGGGGATCGGACTCTGCGCGAATGCCGCCCTCGGGGTGCAACAGCGGGTCCGGCACATACAGGATGTCGTTTAGCAATTGCCGCACATCTACCATGGCGTAGCTTTCTTGGCATTGGATTTGGTACTGCCTATCACTCAGGAATTTTTGTAGGCGGTTGTAGGCGTAGTCGTGGGGGGCTTGACGGCCTTTGCAGGTGTTGCAGTTGCAGGGAATCAAGGTTTGGTAGCGGAGGCGATTTTCGGCAGGATTGTCGGAGGAGGTGAAGGAGCGGTGGATTTTTTCGATTTCGTGGGTGATGGCCGAGAGCCAGCGCTTTTGGTCGTGGCCGCTGACCCGGATACGAATTTCACTTTTGTCATAGCGCTCGATGACTTCGGCGCGGGCGCTGGTGTTGGTAAAGACGACGCCGGTTTTCCAGACCAGTTGCTGGGCTTCGATGAACTCGTGCAGCTCGACAATCAGGCGGGTGAGGATGCCTTTGGGCATGAATTCGTAGCGGTAGCGCAGGATCAGGTTGGTGCTGTCGTCCCAGTCATAGTCGGGGCTGTTGGGTTCGAGCAGTTGGGGGGCGATGTAGTGGTGGGGCCGACCGGGGATCTCGTAGCAGAGCTTGAACCGCATCATCAATTGCAGCAGTTCATCCCGCAGGTCGGCAGTATCGCTATTGCTCCAAATCTGGTCGAGCTGGGTACGGGTGAAGCGACCATAGTTGTCGCGAACTTCTTTGGTATCAAGGGCTTTGTAGACAGCGTCGGTACCCCACTCGGGCTTGAGGATGACGGTGTGTTTGAGGATGGGGTCGTCGTGGAAGTGGAGGATGACGCCGAGGTCGTGGAGGTAGCGGCTGAGGGTGGCGATGCGGGCTGGGTCGGTGAGCTGGCTGGTGCGGCAGAGGTCGCAATATTCGGTCAGGGTGAGGGTATTGCGGCTAGTGGCGGTGTTTTCGAGGCGGCGCGGACGCGGACCCAGACTTTGGGCAGGTTGGTGCCCACATGGGGCAATTGCACGATCCGCTTTGGATGGCGGTTTGGATCGCGGCTAAACCGCGATTGTCGGCCAGGTTGGTGGTGAGGACGGTTTCGAGGTTGGGGAACTCGGCGCGGAGGGCGCGATCGTTGACCTCACATTGTCGGTCTTGCTTCTCGTTTTTGATGATCAAGATGGGGCTATTGTCGCTGCGGAGCCTGACCACGTTGAGCCAGTAGTTGAGGTCGGTATTTTCAGGGCGGGTATCGACCACCAGGGCATAGAGGGAGCGCTGGGTGAGAAAGAATTGATGGGTGGCGTGGTAGATTTCTTGGCCACCAAAGTCCCAGATGTTGGCGCGGAAGGGGGAGCCGTTGGGGTGGTTAAACTCCCACCTGAGTACATCAATACCTTCAGTGGATTTTTCGTCGCTGTCGAGGTCATAGTCGGGTTCTAGCAGCTTTTTGGCCAGGGTGGTTTTACCCGCCTCGCCTTCGCCGACGATGATGAATTTGGCCTCATAGAGGGGTTCACTCTCATCCGGGTCGAGGGTTTGGAAGTAGTAGTCGAGAATGGCTTGTAAATCACCTGGACCTTGCCAAGTTTCCTTGGGACCGAGCAGCTCTGGCGGCACGGGAATCGGATTTCTCCGTAAATCTAGCTGGACCAGATTGGGCAACCCTGCAATCCACTCCGGCAACATGCTGAACCGGTTGTAGCCGAGGTGCGAGGGATTGCAGATTGACCAGTTGGGCGATCGCCTCGGGCAGGGTGCTGAACTGGTTTGAGCCGA